>JAJXUA010000052.1 GCA_021783275.1 Pseudomonadota bacterium | reverse complement strand
AACCGAACGATTTGGCCAGCCTGCACACGACAGGGATTGGTTACTGCTGACATTACTATCCCCAGCACGGTAAGAAGTATCGACAGCGACGATCACGACACGGTAGACTCCGCACCGTAATGAACGCCGTGCGGGCGTCGTATAGTGGCATTACCTGAGCTTCCCAAGCTCATGCATTACCCCTCCCCTCCACTGGATTCCAGCGTCTGCAATGCGCCGCCAAGTAGCCGCTGGCTTGAAATTCCTGAGTGACTCTTCCGGGTCGAAAGCGGGCGGTTTTGGCAGTCCGGTATTTGCGGCTTGCTTAGGCCAGATCAGCCAGCGATGTTCCCTCCTGTCAGCATTCGTCTTGCCCTGCCCGCCGGCCAATCCATGCGTGAACACTTGCTGTGAACACTTGCTTGAGTCATATCCCCTTTTTCGCGTAAAATGTGCGGTTTCCCCGGAACGTGTCCCGCTCAGCCGCAGGCCACGCGATTTAGAAGGAGTACACCATGGCTGTTACCGTCGCTCAAAAAGCTGAAATCGTCACCAATTACCAGCGTGCCGCTGCCGACACCGGCTCGCCCGAAGTGCAGATTGCGCTGCTGACCGCGCGTATCAATGATCTGACCGACCACTTCAAGGCCAATATCAAGGATCACCACTCGCGTCGCGGCCTGCTGAAAATGGTCAGCCGCCGTCGCAAGCTGCTCGACTATCTCAAGCGCACCAATCTGGAAGGCTACAAAACCCTGATCGAACGTTTGAGCCTGCGTAAGTAAACGCGCCGTTTTCCGCATTGCAACGGGAATACCGGTGAACCCCAGCAGTCTCGATCACCCTCTGCTTCAGGGGCTTACAGCCGCCTGAACTTTCTGCGCCCCGCACTTGCGGGGCGTTCTTGTTTTGAAAGGAACTCACGTGAGCGCTATCAAGAAAACCTTTACCTACGGCCAGCATCAAGTCACGCTGGAAACCGGCGAAATCGCACGCCAGGCAGGCGGCGCAGTCATCGTCAACGTGGATGACACGGTGGTGCTGGTTACGGTCGTGGCGAAAAACGATGTCAAGCCGGGCCAGGATTTTTTCCCGCTGACCGTGGATTACCAGGAAAAAACCTATGCGGCCGGCCGTATTCCCGGCGGGTTTCTCAAACGTGAAAGCCGCGCATCCGATGGCGAAATCCTGATCTCGCGCCTGATCGACCGTCCGATCCGTCCGCTCTTCCCCGATGGCTTTTTCAACGAAGTGCAAATCATCGCCACGGTGATGTCGTCGAATCCCGAAGTCAACCCGGATATCCCCGCGTTGATCGGTGCTTCTGCCGCCCTGTCGCTATCCGGTCTGCCGTTCGACGGCCCGGTGGGTGCGGCGCGTGTCGGCTTTATCAACGGCGAATATGTCCTGAACCCCACGAACTCCGAACTGAAAAATTCGGCACTCGACCTGGTGGTGGCCGGTACCGAAAGCGCGGTGCTGATGGTGGAATCCGAAGCCATGGAACTGCCGGAAGACATCATGCTCGGCGCAGTCGTGTTCGGGCATACGCAAATGCAGGCGGCGATCCAGGCGATCAACGAACTGGCCGACGAAGCGGCAGCCGACGCCTGGGACTGGCAGGCCCCGGCCGTGGATGCCGGCATGGTGGAACGCCTCAATGCGCTGGCCGGAGCCAGCCTGCAGGAGGCCTACAACATCAAACAGAAACAGGCGCGCACCACGGCTGTCGATGACATTCGCAACAGGGCTTACGCTGAACTCATCACCAGCGATATGGATACGGTTGCGGCCAACACGGTGAAAGACGCTTTCCATCGGCTTGAAGCCAGCGTCGTGCGCAACCGCATCCTCTCCGGTCAGCCGCGCATCGACGGCCGCGATACCCGCACCGTGCGTCCGATCACCATCCGCACCGGCGTGCTGCCGCGTACCCACGGCTCGGCGCTGTTCACCCGTGGCGAAACCCAGGCGCTGGTCGTCACCACGCTCGGCACCGGGCGCGACGAACAGACCATCGACGCGCTCGAAGGCAGCTACTCCGACCGTTTCATGATGCAGTACAACATGCCCCCTTACGCCACCGGCGAAACCGGCCGCGTCGGCGCGCCCAAGCGCCGCGAAGTCGGCCATGGCCGTCTCGCCAAGCGCGCGCTGATGGCGGTGCTGCCGACCAAGGAAGAGTTCGGCTACACCATGCGTGTGGTGTCGGAAATCACCGAATCCAACGGCTCGTCGTCGATGGCCTCGGTGTGCGGCGGCTGCCTGTCGCTGATGGACGCCGGTGCCCCGCTGAAAGCGCACGTCGCCGGCATCGCCATGGGCCTGATCAAGGAAGGCGGCAAGTTCGCTGTGCTGACCGACATCCTCGGCGACGAAGATCACCTCGGCGACATGGACTTCAAGGTCGCGGGCACCGAAAAAGGCGTCACCGCGCTGCAAATGGATATCAAGATTCAGGGCATCACCACCGAGATCATGCAGGCGGCGCTGTCGCAGGCCAAAGAAGGCCGGATGCATATCCTCGGCATCATGAAAGCGGCGGTGACGGATGGCGCGCATGAGATGTCGGCTTATGCCCCGCGCATCATCGCGATGAAAATCAATCCGGAAAAAATCCGCGACGTCATCGGCAAGGGCGGCGCAGTCATCCGCGCGCTGACCGAAGAAACCGGCACCCAGATCGACATCCAGGAAGACGGCAATGTGAAAATCGCCTGTACCAGCATGGAAGCCGGTGAACTCGCCAAACGCCGCATCGAGGAAATCACCGCTGAAGTCGAAGTGGGCAAGGTCTACGAAGGTCCGGTCATCAAGCTGCTGGACTTCGGTGCCATCGTCAATGTGCTGCCGGGTCGTGATGGCCTGCTGCACATTTCGCAGATCGCCCACGAACGCGTCAATGCGATCGGCGATTACCTGAAAGAAGGCCAGGTCGTGAAGGTGAAGATACTGGAGGCCGACGAGAAAGGCCGTCTGCGCCTGTCGATGAAAGCCCTGCTCGAGGCTCCGGCCCCCGCCCCGGTGACGGGCGACGAAGAACAGGCCAGCTGAACCGCTGTATCTGCCCCATGAAAAACGCGCCTTGATGGCGCGTTTTTCATGGGGCTTCGGCGTGTCAGGCGGGCTGCTGCATCAGCGACTGCCACCAGCGCGTACGCTGCCCGGTCACAATGCCGCGCATGGACAGTTCGCGCGGAGGCATCTTGCTCATCATCCAGCCCGGCACCACCGATGACTGGGTTGCCCCCGACCCGCACGAACTGCCAAGCTGGCCCGGGTCGTATATCTTGATGAAATTGGGGGTCTCCAGATTATCCGCGTACACAATCGCGCAGTAGTCTTCATGATGTTCGCGCCGCAGCAGTTCATCCAGCTCGCGGGTAAACTGCCTCACCTTGCCTGCCGCTGCGGGGGCATCCGGCACATCCTGTCCGACTGCATACAGATACCAGCCCGCATCAGCATCGATCCGCTCCCAGAAAGCCGTCAGCTGATCCCAGCGCATCACGCTATAGAGCAGGCCGTTGTAATAACGATCAAATTCCCTGGCGTCTGATTCCGCTGTGTCTGATTCCGCTGTATCTAATTCCAGAGTGTCTGACATATCCGTCTCCGCATCGTGGCAGGCTGATTTTTTATACTCGACGACTATCCTGCGCGTCTGCATTTTGCGAAAATCCAGACGGCGCGCCCAGTCCAGCCGACCATTTAATAACACCGGCCGACCATTTAATAACAAACTTCTCTTCCCGTGCAAGCCCAATGACTTTAAACGCCCTGCTTTTCGACGTGGACGGCACCCTTGCCGATACCGAACGTGACGGCCACCGCCCGGCCTTCAACCAGGCTTTTGCCGAGGCGGGGCTGGACTGGCACTGGGACGTGGCGCTGTATGGCAAGCTGCTCAGCGTGACCGGTGGCAAGGAAAGGATGAAGCATTACATCGATCACTACCGCCCGGATTACATCAAACCCGCCGACTTTGATGCCCTGATCATCCGCCTGCACCAGACCAAAACCCGGCACTATGTCGCGCTGGCCGAGCGTGGGGGTATTCCGCTGCGACCGGGGGTTAAACGTCTGCTGCAGGAAGCGCGTGCCGCAGGCTTGCGGCTGGCGATCGCCACCACCACCACGCCGGAAAATGTCACTGTGTTGCTGGAACACAGTCTGGGCCCAGGCACCCAGGACTGGTTTGAAGTCATCGCTGCGGGCGATATTGTTCCGGCCAAGAAGCCCGCGCCGGATATCTATTTTTACGCGATGGAAAAAATGGGCGTCTCAGCCTCTGAATGTCTGGCGTTTGAAGATTCGGAAAACGGTCTGCGTGCCAGCCTCGGCGCTGCGCTGAAAACCGTGTTGACCCTCAACGACTACACGCTTGATCACAACTTCAGCGGTGCCGCCGTTGTACTGTCCGATCTGGGCGAACCCGGCGCACCCTGCCGCGTCGTCGCCGGTCCTGATCTCGGTCAGCCGTTTGTCGATGTGGCCTGCCTGCGAGTTCTGCACTCCGTTTAGGGGTCAGGGGTCAGGGGTCAGGGGTCAGGGGTCAGGGGTCAGGGGTCAGGGGTCAGGGGTCAGGGGTCAGGGGTCAGGGGTCAGGGAATGAGCGGCTTCAACGCATTTTCATTAATTCATGGATGCGGCAAAGCCGCGCAAAGCCCCCTGAATCTTGATCTCTGAATCCTGATCCCTGACCCCTATGGGTTATGCATCAGCGCCGCTTCCAGCGTGTTTTCCAGCAGCGTCGCCACGGTCATCGGGCCCACGCCGCCGGGTACCGGGGTAATCCAGCTGGCGCGCGCCAGCGCTGTATCGAAATCCACGTCGCCGGCCAGTTTGCCGTCTGGCAGGCGATTGATGCCGACATCGATCACGATCGCGCCTTCACGTATCCAGTCGCCGGGGATCATGCGCGGCTTGCCCACGCCCACCACCAGTACTTCGGCTGAGCGCACAAAACTTTCCAGATCGCGCGTCGCGCTATGGCAGACGGTGATGGTGCACCCTGCCAGCAGCAGCTCGAGACTCATCGGCCGGCCGACGATATTCGATGCGCCCACCATCACTGCATTCTTGCCGCGCAGCACTTCTCCGGTGGCGCGCAGCAGCGTCATGATGCCGCGCGGGGTGGACGGCCGCAGCGTGGGCATTTTCACGGCCAGACGGCCAATGTTGTAGGGATGAAATCCATCCACGTCCTTGTCGGGACGGATGCGTTCGATCACGGTTTCCGCGTCGATGTGGTCAGGCAGGGGCAGCTGCACCAGGATGCCGTCGATCGTGCTGTCTGCGTTGAGGGTATCGATCAGTGCCAGCAGCTGTTCCTGCGTCGTTGCAGCGGGCAGGTCATGCGCCACGCTGACGACACCGGCGCGATCACACGCGCGCTTCTTGTTGCGCACATACACCGCCGATGCGGCATCGTCGCCCACCAGAATGACCGCGAGCCCGGGCGCGCGCTTGCCCTGTACTTCGCGCTCGGCGACCTTGTCGTGGATGACGGCGAGGATGGTGTCGGCCATCGCCTTGCCATCGAGTATGCGTGCGCTCATGAAGCCTGCCCCGATGCAAAACGGCGATTTTCCCGGAACCCCCTGTCCGACTCAAGCAATACCTGCGACGCAAGCAGTAATTCCATTTCCAGATTGAAAAGGTCGCGAAGGTGAGCCGTAGACAGTGCTGTAGCACGGCAAGGCGAAGCCGACAAAGAGATTTTCAATCTGGAAATGGAATAATTGACCCGGCCGGACGCCCACGGTATAGTCTCGCGTCTCCGAAATGCAGCCGTTTGCATGGACAGAATTTCGGGGTGTAGCGCAGCCCGGTAGCGCGCCTGCTTTGGGAGCAGGATGTCAGGAGTTCGAATCCCCTCACCCCGACCACCCCAAGATTTGCTCCAGTAACATCAGCGCCCGAGAAGTGTGTCTCTGCCCGTAGCTCAACTGGATAGAGCACCAGCCTTCTAAGCTGGGGGTTACAGGTTCGATTCCTGTCGGGCAGGCCAAGGTTTCCATTGCCAGCTTGCTGACAGTAACAATGGTGGATGTAGCTCAGTTGGTAGAGTCCAGGATTGTGATTCCTGTTGTCGTGGGTTCGAGCCCCATCATCCACCCCATCTTTTTTATCCACCACCCGTCTGTTCAGCCCGAGGCGGATGGATCCCCGCTGGGGATTCAGCGTCCACATACAGCCAGCGATCGTCCACCCGGACGAAGCGACTGGTTTCCGTGAGCCGGAACGCCCGGCCATTCAGCTTGTAGCGTGCGACGAATTCGACCCGTGCATGACTGGCATCGTCCACATGGTGCGAGGTCACCGTCAGCCCCTGCCATTGCGGCGCGGGCCTTGTCGTCAGATCGAGTGCGCCGGGTCGGGTTTCCGGATGCCAGGTCGCCAACAGATAGTCAGTCAGCCCTTGAACATAGGCACTGTAGCGCGAGCGCATGAGCTGCGCGGCATCGGGGGCTAAGGCTCCGGCGTGGTAGCGGCCACAGCACGCGATATAGCTTGCGCCACTGCCACAGGGACACGGCGCATCTCCAATTTGCTTCACGATCCGGGACAACGCAGTTTGGGTTTCAGCGTCGGCCACACTGCATCCAGCATCGCCGGCTGCGCACGCGCATTGGGGTGGATGCCGTCGGCCTGCATCAGGCTGGCGTTCGCGGCCACACCACAAATGAAACACGGCACACGGGATACCTTCTCCTCGCGTGCCAGATCGACATACAGCCTGGCCACGGCGTCGCCATACGCCTTGCCGTAATTCGGCAACACCGGCGCATCCAGCAACACCACCCACGCACCGGATTGCTTGGCCGAACGGATCATGCTGCGCAGGTTGTCGCGCATCAGCCCAGGCGGCGTGCCACGCAGCGCATCGTTGCCGCCGAGTTCGATCACCACGCCGTGGGGGCGTTGCCGCAGCAGCGCCGCCGACAGACGCTGCACTCCATTTTGGGTCGTATCGCCACTGATGCTGGCATTGACTGCCTGCCAGGCCGGGGCGGATTTTTTCAGCCGGGCGTTCAGCTGATCCACCCAGCCCGCGCCTTTTTCCAGCCCGTAACCGGAACTCAGGCTGTCACCGACAATCAACAGGGAGCACGATGCCGCCTGGGCAGCACCCGACAGACACAACCCTAATCCCCACCACACGCGATAATTCATCCACTTGTCCCGAATCGAGTCCATTGCAATGACGCCACCCGACCGCGCCCGGTTCCCCGACACCCTGGTTCTGGCCCAGTCATTATCGCAGCAGGTCAGGTCGGCCGACGGCGTGCTGGTCATCCTCAGCGAGGTCACGCTCGAGGTCAAAGCAGGCGAAACCCTGGCGATTACCGGTGCATCGGGCTCGGGTAAATCCACCCTGCTGGGACTGCTGGCAGGGCTCGACCAGCCCAGTTCGGGCGAACTGCACCTGCTCGGTCAGCATCTCAACCCGCTTGACGAAGACGCGCGTGCACGGCTGCGCGCCGGACGCGTGGGGTTCGTGTTCCAGTCTTTCCAGTTGCTGCCTGCGCTGACCGCGCTGGAAAATGTCCTGCTGCCGCTGGAACTGGCAGGTCGTGCCGACGCCCGTGAGCGCGCCCTGCACTGGCTGGAACGGGTGGGGCTGGCCGCGCGTGCCACGCACACGCCGCGGCAGCTTTCTGGCGGAGAACAACAGCGTGTGGCGCTGGCACGGGCATTTGCCACCGATCCCGCCATCATCTTTGCCGACGAACCGACCGGCAATCTCGATGCCGAGACCGGTGCACGCATCATCGATCTGCTGTTTGATCTCAACCAGTCTTCACACACCACACTGGTACTGGTGACGCACGACAGCGCGCTGGCGGCACGCTGCCAGCGCCGCCTGCACCTGGTGGCCGGGCATGTGCGGCAGGAAGGGCTCGCATGAGTTTCGGGCAAACACCCCGCAGCGCCAGCGACCCCGCTTTATCGTCGGGCTCGATGCTGCGTCTGGGGCTGTGGCTGCTGCGCCGCGAGCGTTCCAGCGGGGAATGGCGGGTGTTGCTGCTCGCGCTGATCATCGGGGTCGGCAGCGTCGCCACCACCGGATTTCTCGGTGACCGCATTCAGCGGGCGATGAGCGATCAGGGCGCGCGTTTTCTCGGTGCCGACCTGCTCGTCACCAGTCCGCGTCCGGCGCACATCGACGCAGCCCCGACCGTGCGCCGTAGCAGCGCGCTGGAATTTGCCAGCATGGTCAGCCGGGGCGATGCCTTCCAGCTGGCCACGCTGCGCGCCGTGGATGCGCGCTACCCGCTGCGCGGCCACGTGCGCATCGCCGAACGCGCCTTCGCGGCAGGCACGATCCAGCCCGCGCAGCCTGCTCGCGGCACCCTCTACGTCGATCAGGAACTGCTTCCCCTGCTGAACGCCGCAGTGGGCGACCGTGTGCAAATCGGCGAAGCCTGGTTCCGCATCGCCGGGGTGGTGGCCGAAGAGCCCGGCCAGCTCGGCGGCGTATTCGGCCTGGCCCCACGCGTATTCATCCACCAGGACGATGTTGCGCAGACCCGCGTGCTGCAGCCGGGTAGCCGCCTCACCTATCTGTATCAGTTTTCGGGAGACCCACAGTCGGTTGCCACACTGGCCGCGACGCTGAAACGCACGCTCGACAGCAGCCAGCGCGTGCTGGGCGCGCGCGACGGCGTTGAAACCCTGAACAGCGCATTCGCCAATGCCGACAGCTATATCCAGCTCACCGCGCTCATCAGCCTGCTGCTGTCGGTGGCCGCCATCGCCATTGCCGCGCATCGTCACGCATTGCGGCATTACGATCAGGCCGCCCTGCTGCGCTGCATGGGGGCCACCACGGCGCAGCTGCGCACGCTGTATGCCACCCAGCTGCTGGCGCTGGGCCTGCTCGGCAGTCTTGCCGGAACGGGGGTGGGCGCGGTGATGCAGCAGGGGCTGGTCGGCCTGTTGCTGCCCGATACCCTCACCCGCCTGCCTGCGCTGGGCTGGACACCGGTCGCCATCGCCGTCGCCAGCGGTCTGCTCGCACTGGCGGGCGCAGCCCTGCCCGCGCTGATGCGGCTGATCCGTGTGCCGCCGTTGCGGGTACTGCGACGCGATCTGCCACCGCTGCCGCTGGCCGCCTGGCTGAGTGCATCGCTCAGCGGGGCGGCACTGCTGGTGCTGATCGTCAGCTATGCGGGCGACATGCAGCTTGTTGCCGTCTTCATCGGCGCACTCGGCGCACTGGCTGCCACGCTGGTGTTGCTGGCGCGGCTGGCGCTGCTGGCTGGACGCGGCGTCCAGAAAATCAGCCACGGGCCCGTGCGCTTTGGCCTGGCGCAACTGCTGCGCCACCGCCTGGACAGCACCCTGCAACTTGGCGCATTCACCCTGGCGCTGTTTCTCGTCGCCTTGCTGGCACTGGTGCGCAGCGATCTGATTGCCGGATGGCAGCAGCAGCTGCCTGCCGACGCACCGAATTATTTTCTGGTGAATATTGCGCCACACCAGCAAGCGCCGGTTGCCGCGTATCTCGCGCAACACCGGCTCAAAGCCTCCGCGCTCTATCCCATGGTGCGCGGGCGCCTCGTCGAAAAAAACGGCCAGCCCATCGCCGACACCCTGCCGCCCGCACAACGGGACAGCAACACGCTGCGACGCGAGCTCAACCTCACCTGGACCGCCACCCTGCCCGCCAATAATGTCGTGCTCGCCGGGCAATGGCACGGCGCGCGCGCCGCGGCAGAAATCCCTACGGCAGAAATCCCTACGGCAGAAATCCCTACGGCAGAAATCGCAGCGGCAGAAATCTCGGTGGAATCCGGCATGGCCGAGCGGCTCAATCTGCGTATCGGCGACACCCTCGGCTTCCAGGTCGCCGACCAGACCCTGGCCGCGCGCATCACCAGCATCCGCAGCGTGAAGTGGGATTCGATGCAGCCGAATTTCTTCGTCATCTTTTCCCCCGGCCCGCTTGATGCGCTCCCGGCGGCGTCCATCGCCAGCGTGCGTGTGCCGCCCGACGCCACCGACCTGCTGCCCGGTTTCGTCAAGGCCTTTCCCGGCATCACCATCCTGGCGCTCGACAAGCTCATTGCGCAGATCGAGACGGTGTTCTCGCAGATCATTGCCGCCATCCAGCTGCTGCTCGGTTTTCTGCTCGCGGCCGGCATGGCGGTCGTCATCGCCACCCTGCTCGCCAGCCTCGACGCGCGACAGCAGGAAGCGGTGCTGCTGCGCACCCTGGGCGCACAACGCGCTTATCTGGCGCAGGCGCTGTGGAGCGAATTCATCGCGCTAGGTGTGCTGGCCGGCCTGCTCGCCAGCGCCTGCGCCGAAGTTGCCATGGCGCTGATCGCGGATCGACTGTTCGAGCTGCCTGCGCAATTCCATCCCTGGCTGTGGATCATTCTGCCTGTCGCTGGCGCACTGCTGGTCGGCAGCAGCGGCTGGCTCACCACCCGCCACATCACCCGCGTACCGCCGATGCAGTCGATCCGGGCCCTGGGTTGATATTTAAGCCAGGTTGAAGTCAAACCAGTCGAAAACCAAAACTGGCGAGACGCGACAGGCAGGCCGATCAGCCCGCCACGCGGGTGCGCAGCGGCTTTAAATCCGCCTGCACGGCCTCGCGTTCGTCAAATACGAAACAATCGCCCTGGTAGTGGGCGTGCCCGACGGTCTCGAAGTATTTGAGGATGCCGCCATCCAGCTGGTAGACGTGATCGAGGCCCAGACCCTGCATGTGTATGGCCGCTTTCTCGCAGCGGATTCCGCCGGTGCAATAGGAGACAACGGTCTTGCCGGCCAGGTCGGCACGATGCGCAGCAAGCTGCGCGGGGAATTCGCTGAAGCTGGCCAGCTGAAAATCGATGGCGTGTTCGAAATGACCGGCCATGATTTCGTAGACGTTGCGCGTATCGAGGAGCACGACCGGGCGGCCGGTGTCGTCATGACCGCAATCGAGCCAGCGCTTCAGCGTGGCGGCATCCACCGCAGGCGCACGTCCGGCTTCGGGACGGACCAGCGGCAGATTCATGGTGATGATTTCCTTCTTCAGCCGCACACGCATTTTGCGGAACGGCGGCGTATCGGACAGGCTTTCCTTGGGCGCGAGATCGGCAAAGCGCGGATCGGCGTGCAAATGCGCGACGATGGCATCGATGGCACTTCGCGACCCGGCAAGAAACACGTTGATCCCTTCGGGCGCGAGCAGTATGGTGCCCAGCAAACCCAGCGCACGGCAACGCGCGTCGAGCTCGGCCTTGAGTGCTTCGCGGTCGGTCAGCGTGATGAATTTGTAGCAACTGATATTGACGATGGTCACGATGCAGCACCGGTTGATTCAGGCGGCATTATCCTATGCGGCTGCGGAATCCTAGAACCGGATTTTTAAAACCAGCACGCCCCTGAATGGGGTTTTGATACTCTGCGTGCATCCCTTACACCGATAGCCTCCATGGACGCATCCCTGCAAACGCTGGAACACGCGCAACGAACCGCGATTGATCTGGCCATCCAGTTTGGCCCCAGGCTGATGGTCGCCCTGCTGATTCTGGTCGCCGGATTTTTTGTCGGCCGCTGGGTCGGCAAAATGACCGACGCCCTGCTGCTGAAAATCCAGCTCGAACTCACGCTGCGCCAGCTGCTGATCCGCATGGTGCGGATCCTGGTGATGGGTTTGTTCATCATCATGGCCCTGCAAAATCTGGGCGTGCAATTGCTGCCGCTGCTGGCCGGGCTGGGCGTGGCGGGGGCTGGGATCGCGCTGGCCATGCAGGGGGTGCTGGGCAATCTGGCAGCCGGACTGACGATCATTTTCACCCGGCCCTTTCTGGTGGGTGAATATATTTCCATCGCCGACGAGGAAGGCACGGTCGAATCCATCAAGCTGTTCAACACGGTATTGAGCCATCCCGACCATTCGCGGGTTGTCATACCCAATCGCAAGATCGCCGGGGAAATCCTCCACAACTACGGCACGCTGCGCCAGCTCGACGTGCGGGTCAACGTAAGCTACGACACCGACATCGCCCGTGCGCTGGAAACAATACGGAGCGTGCTTGCCACCCAGGCCACCCTGCTTGCCGATCCCGAACCGGTGATCCGGGTGATGGCGCTGGGCGATTCCAGCGTGCAGATTGCGGTGCGCCCCTGGACCACGGTGGAAGATTTCAATACCGCGTCCGGCGAGGTCACCCGCGCCGTGCTGGAAACCTTCCGGGACTGCGGTATCCAGATTGCCCTGCCGCAGCGGGAAGTCCGCCTGCTGGGCACGCCATGAGTGGACGCACGATGAAACCGGCTACCCGCCCTGCGGCCAGCATGCGCGACCCGCTCGCCGACCTGCTGCGTCCCGGCCAGTCGGTGGAATTGCTGAAGGAACTGCACATCCTGACGCGCGACGGCAAGCTCAACCAGGACAGCCGCCGCAAGCTGAAACAGGTGACCCACCTGTGCCAGTTCATCGAGCCACTGATCGACGACGTGCTGAACCGGCAGGACACGCTGACGCTGGCCGATCACGGCGCAGGCAAGTCCTATCTCGGGTTTATCCTGTACGACCTGTTCCTGAAAACCCGGCCCGGCGCGCACATCATGGGCATCGAAACGCGCGACGAGCTGGTGGCAAAATCCCGCGCACTGGCAACCCGTCTGGGGTTTGTGCGCATGGATTTTCTCGATGTGAGCGTGGCCGATTCGATACACGCCCCGCAGGTGCCTGCGCGCATCGACATCGTCACTGCACTGCACGCCTGCAATACCGCCACCGATGATGCGATCCGTTTTGCACTGGCCAAGCAGGCGCGTCATATCGTGCTGGTGCCGTGCTGCCAGGCGGAAGTCGCCGCCGTGTTACGCAAGCACAAGAACGCGTCATTTGGCAAAACTGCGCTATCGGAAATCTGGCGGCATCCGCTGCATACCCGCGAATTCGGCAGCCAGATCACCAACGTATTGCGCTGCCTGCAACTCGAAGCGCACGGCTATCAGGTCAGCGTGACCGAGCTGGTGGGCTGGGAGCATTCGATGAAAAACGAGCTCATTATCGCCACGCACACCGGCCAGCGGCGCGGCGACGCGCAGCAGCGGCTGGAATCGATACTCGATGAACTGAATCTGACCGAACTTGCCCCGCGATTTCTGGGCTGAGTGCTCGACCCTTCAATCCGGGATGGCAGGGCCTTACAGCGCGACCATGCGGCCGATAGCCAGAATCGGCCCGGTGGGACGGCCGGTCGGCGAGCCGTATTCCGGCTCCAGCGTCACTTCAAACAACTGTTCGGACTCGACCGCAGGCAACCGGTTGCGCGGCACGTCGAGCGGCTGGCCAACAGCCACCAACCCGAGCGAAGTCGGACGATCCGCACCCTTGGGCTTGGTCCAGAACTGCAGGGACTTGCCTGCCGGGACTTCGGGCATGGTGCCCACCGGCAGCAACCGCACGGTGTCGGCCGACACAAGCTGCACCACCCAGCTGGCCTGATTGTCCGGTGTATTCAGCACCGCCAGATATTGCGGCGCCGCCTCATCGACTGCCATCAGGCGCACCCCCAGCACCACGGCCAGCAGCAGTGACAGCACACTGGCTGCCTGCCACAGCCCCAGCCGCTGCCACCACGGCGCACCCGCCTGCTGCGCACGCCCGCCCAGCCGCGCACGGATCGCGTCCCACAATGCACGCGGCACGGGCAGCGGTGCCACACGCGCCACCAGCGGCAGCAGGCGATCCTGCCAGGCATATACCGCACCGGCGAGTGCCCGGTCGCGGGGCAGACGCGCTTCCATTGCGGCATGCTCGTCCCGGCTGAGCGTGCCGATGACGTACTCTGCGGCGTCGATATCGGGCGAGTGCGGATCGTCAGCTTGCATTTCGGTACTCATGACAGGCACTCCTTGAGGCTGGCCAGACCGCGACGGATCCAGGATTTGATGGTGCCCAGCGGGGTTTTAAGGGTTTGCGCAATCTGCTCGTGCGAATAGCCATCCAGAAACGCCAGCAGGATGGTTTCACGCCGCTCCGTCGCCAGGTGCTCCAGGCATTTGTCGATATCGGCCGCATCGTCCTGACGCTGGCCGGGATAACGCGCGATGTCTTCCTCGGCACGCAGGCTTTCGGGGTCATCCATGCCGATTTCGCGGCCCTTGCCACGCGCCACGCTGAGCGCGCGATGCCGCACCACGGTGTAGATCCAGCCGCGCGCCGAACCCAGATTGCGGTCAAAGGTGTGAGCCTTTTGCCAGATTTGCACAAAGGCATCCTGCAGCACGTCTTCCGCCAGCGCACGATCACGCAGGATGCGGTTGGCCACGCCCAGCAACCAGCGGCCATCGCGCGCATAGAGCGCTTCGAGCGCAAAGGTTTCACCGCGCGCGCAGGCAATCACGGCTGCTTCGTAATCAAAGGCTTCGTCGTTCACATTCAGGTCGGTCATCGCGTTTACCGTCTGGGTGTAAAAATTGTGGCGTCGCGCTATGGTAGGGGCTTATCCCCGGAACCCGCAAGGGACTCGGGCGCTCCAACACAAGGGCACTTCTATAAATTCAGTTTCCGTCATTGCGAGCGAAGCGAAGCAATCCAGAAATCTCGATATATCAACATTCGTTCTGGATCGCCACGTCGCTTCGCTCCTCGCGATGACAATTTACAGAAGTGCCCACAAGTTCCCCGCAGGAGGCTTTCATGTCCAGACGCACGCGACTTGCCCTGTTTCTCGGTGTCGGCCTGCTGAGCGCCTGTGCCACCCCGCAATACCAGACCTCGGTGCGCCTGCTGCCCCCTGCCGACGCAGCGGGCCGCGCCTGTGTTCAGGGGTGCGAGGCCACGAAAACACGATGCCAGACGCAGTGCCAGTCCCGCTATCAGGCATGTGTTTCGACGCTGGGGCCGGAAGTTGAAGCCGCTTATGTCCGGGCTCTGGGACAGTACGAAAGCCAGCTCAAGGACTACGCTGCTGCGTTGCGGCATTCCGCACTGCAAGCCGAGTTCGGCTGGCTGCACCGGCAACATTACGGCTATCCATTTGGCTGGGAGGGCTACTGGAACCCCTGGCCGATGCCCTATTTCCCTCCGCCGCCCGAACCGGTCATGCCCACGCGCGAAGCCGTGCAAAGCCAGGTCGAAACCGAACGCTGCCAGGCCGACTGCGGCTGTCTGCCCGCCTACGATGGCTGCTTCGTGGGCTGCGGCGGGCAGCGCATCAGCGAAACCCTGTGCATAGCGCACTGCCCATCGCCACCTTGAGACAGATTCAGCGCGCAGCCTGGAGTGTCGTCAGGGTCACCGGCACGCTGCCGGTTTCGCTGTTGATCAGAATAGCGTCGTCCTGCACCAGGCATTGCAGTTTCATTCCGCGCGTTGCCAGCGCTGCGAGTTCACGGCTGGTGTCGGCTGGCAGTTGCAGCACACTCAAATGGCTGAAGCGCGTCAGCTTGCTGGCGATCTGCTTCCACCACACCTCGCAGCCGCTGCCGTAACACAGTACCACTACCTGCGCGGCACGGCTGCACGCGCGACGGATGCGCGCTTCGTCCGGCTGGCCCAGATCGATCCACAGGGTGATTTCGTCCATCCGATTCTTCACCCACACTTCGGGCTCGTCCACATCGAACAGCCCCTTGGTGAACGCGATCCCCTCCTGCGCATAAAGGGCATACGCCAGCACCCGCGCCATCATGCGTTCGTCGGTTTCAGAAGGATGCCGCGCCAGCGTCAGCGCATGGTCGGCATAACGATGCTGATCCATGTCGGCAATTTGCAGCTCGGCTTTGTAGATGGTGGCACGCAGGGCCATGACGAAATTACCTGTAGGGGGAACTGCCGGGCGGGCTTGCACTGGCCCGGTGGGTGCGGATACCGGCTATGCAACGTGCACGCAACCAGCCAGGCAAATATGCTTCCGGACGCCTGTTTTTATACGCCCCGCGCGGCCGATTATGGCATGGCGGCAATGGCCACCGACCCCCTCAGTCGGATTCATGCACCAGACAGACACGTGTCTGACCCGTGTGGCGATCAATCTCGAACCACAGTTCGCAGTACTCGGGCTGCGATTCCTGCGGGGTCGGGTCGTCGGCACAATTGCATCCGCCCACCATGCCGGCGTAAAACACACTCGCCTTGATACGCAACCGGCCGACTGTGGACTCGGTCGCCAGCACCGCCAGCTGAAACGGCTCACGCGCCACCGAGCTGCTGTACGACAAGCCCTGCTGCAACGGCAAGTCATGGGCATCGACCTGTCCCGCTTCCTGCTTGAACACGGTATCGAAATCGGCCGTGTTCCAGGCGGCAAGGGTACGGGGAAGCAGAAATGTGGACATGAATCAGACCCGGATCAATAACGCGATCCACTCCGACAACATGGCGCAAGCAATCCATAGTGCGGGCACGCTGCCATGCCCCTACTCGTAACGCCGCCCGGCGTGCTCGATCCAGCCACCGGGGTGGCGGCGCTGCGGGTCGTGGTGCGTCCAGTGCAGCACGCCGCCCTTGGCGTTCCATTCATACTCGCCATAAAAACGCACGCTATCGCCCGTGCGCAGGGTCTCGATGCGCGGCGCCAGATCAATGTTATGCGCCACCAGCACGGTGAGCCCGGACGGGAGTCGGACGATGAAACGCTGGTGACGGCTGCCGTGATGGTCGTCGGCCAGCACTTTGCTCACCACGCCCGCCCCTTCGACCTGGAGATTGCCCAGACGCCGGGCATACGCCTGATCGATTGCCGCATTGCCATCAACGCCCGGCTCACGGCTGCCGACGTCGGGCGCGGGACTGGACAGCGGCGCCGAACCGGATGTGTCCGAAATGCCCGGCGCAGGCAGCAGCGCGTAATACCCCGCCACCGCCAGCGCAACGATCAGGATCAGCTTGTTCATCTCACACGCTCACGCAATGTCTGCCCTGCGTGGAGATCAGGCCGCCATGCCCCGGGCCAGCAGCGCGGCGACGGTTTCGTTCAGGCTGGTCTGGCGTGATTCGGCCAGCGCGTGAATCTGTTTCACCAGATCGCCGTCGAGCTTGACGGCAAATGCCACCAGGCCCTGCGCCTGATCGCGCTTGCGCTGGTCACGGCGCGAAGTCAGTGCGCTGGCCGCGCTGCCAAAACGATCCGGGGTACCGGCGTGTTTCATCTGGCCTGCAATTTTCAGGCCTTCGTTTCTGTCGAGATCGCTTTTTTTCATGGGGGCTTCCTGGGAGAGTGGGGCTGCATGGCCGAGACCACGCAAAACTGCCGACAGCATAACGGAGAAAACCGCCAATCCGTGTCCCCCAACCTGCACGCGCCGGTTTCCCGGCAAGCCCATTTATACTGCGCGCACCATGCTGAGCTACCGCCACGCCTTTCATGCCGGCAACCATGCCGATGTCTTGAAGCACAGCGTCCTCATTCAGTTGAGCCGCTACCTCGCGCAAAAAGAGA
>JAJXUA010000155.1 GCA_021783275.1 Pseudomonadota bacterium | reverse complement strand
GGCTGCTGTAGAGGGTTTGCGCGTGGCCGCCGGGAAGCCAGGTCGGCGCGCGGTAGGGTTCGGACACGGCGTTTGGCAGGATCAATGCAGTACCGGTGCCGTGCGGTCGGTAGGCGTGCTGCCGCCGACCTGCAGCGGCGAAGCATGGTGCAGCACGAGATGCCAGCCATCGGCCTCCTTGCGGTAGATATTGGTCGCCAGGATCGGTGGCCGCGGCGTGGTTTCCTGACCGATGACGAGGTATTCGCGCACGACGCGGATGACCTGGCCGGCATCGCGTATTTCGTGCACAAGCTCGACCTGCGTGCGGAACTGTCCGGCCGCTTCGAAGATGCTGCGCCAGCCCGCCGCCACCGCCACGCGGCCGTTGAGCGGTGCGACCAGCGGATGGATGCAGACGATGCTTTCGTGGCGGGCCCACACCGCCATCATGGCGTCGAGGTTGCGGGCTTCAAACGCCATGTAGAAGGCGGATTCGGCGGATTCCGGGGTGGCGAACACGGACGGACTCATAGTCGGACCGGCGCGGGCTGATGGCCTGCCGGCAAGGTGTTGCTGCGGCTGGCCTGATTTTTGCAGACAGAGGTGGGAGACATCTTTGAACCCATCTATTTTTTATGAAGCCCGAATATCGCTCACTCTATCGTGCCCGGCAAGCAGTGATCCTGCTGTTTCTGGGCTGCGGCGTGTGGTACCTGAACTGGCGGCTGGGCAGTTTCAATGCGGCCCACCCGGTTTTCTCCGTCCTGCTCTACAGCGCCGAGCTGTTCGGTTTCTTGACGGCCTGCCTGAATGTGTTCATGACCTGGCGGCTGTCGGTACGCGTGGCGCCGCAGCCTGCCGCAGGCCTCAAGGTCGATGTCTTCATCCCGACCTACAACGAGGATGTCGATCTGGTACGGCGCACCGCGATGGCGGCGCAGGCGATGGATTATCCGCACGAGACATGGATTCTCGACGATGGCAACCGTGCAGCGATGCGCGACATGGCGCAAGCACTGGGGCTGCGCTACCTTGCACGGACCGACAACGCACATGCCAAGGCGGGTAATCTCAATCACGCGCTGCCGCACAGCACAGCCGACCTGATCGCCACCTTCGATGCCGACCATGCGCCGCGGCGGGATTTTCTGATCCGGACGCTGGGCTATTTTTCCGATCCCAAGGTGGCGTTCGTGCAGACGCCGCAGGATTTCTACAATCTGGATTCCTACCAGAATCGAACCGATACCGGCAGCCGGGTGGCGTGGTCCGAGCAGTCGCTGTTTTTCCGGGTGATCCAGCGCGGCAAGGATTACTGGAATGCTGCGTTCTACTGCGGCAGCTGTGCGGTGATCCGCCGTCAGTCGCTCGACACCATCGGCGGGTTTGCAACGGGCACCGTGACCGAAGACATCCACACCAGCCTGCTGCTGCACAAGCAAGGCTTCCGCTCGGTGTATCACGACGAGTCGCTGGCCTATGGCGTGGCGCCGGCCAGGATCGAGCCCTTCCTCAAGCAGCGGGTGCGCTGGGGCGTCGGCGCGATGAACGTGTGGCGCAAGGAAGGCATCGTGTTTACGCGCGGCCTCACGCTGGCGCAGCGGCTGAATTATCTGGCCACGGTGCTGGCCTATTTCGACGGCTGGCAAAAGGCGTTTTTCTATTTCGCACCGGTGGTCGTGCTGATGGCGGGCGCGATGCCGATCGACGCGGATGGCGCCGTGTTCCTGCTGCATTTCGTGCCGTATTACCTGCTCAATTTTCTGGCCTTCGAGGAAATCTCGCGTGGCTATGGCCGTAGCGTGCTGATCGAGCAGTACAACATGGCGCGTTTCGCCAGTTTTGCCTGGTCGACGCTGGGCGTGTTCAGGATACGCAAGCGCTTCGGCGTGACGGACAAACACACCGAGGCGCCCGGTTCCAACTTCGGTTTCCTGCTGCCGCAACTCGCGGTGGTCGGTCTCAACGCGCTGGCGATTCCAGTCGGCATTGCGCTGTTCTATGCCGGCGGCCATTTGCCTGAAGACGGCATGTGGGCGAATGTGGTGTGGGCCGCGATCAACACCTGGCTGGCGTTGCTGGTGGTGAGTTTCACGCTGGCGCGCGGGACCAACCGGCGCGGCGAGTACCGCTTCGCCATGCCGCTGGCTGCGCGCCTGGACGGCGTGCTGGGGACGGTGGATGACCTGTCGCCCAACGGGCTCAAGTTCTACGGCCTGCCAGGTCCGGTGGCCTTGCAGGATGTCATGCCCATTACCCTGTATTTACCGGACGGCGAACTGCACGCCATGCTGGAAATCCGTACGCTGGAACAGGCGCAGTCGGGTGAGGAAACCTATACCCGCTCGATCGGCGGAACCTTCCAGAGTCTGTCGCAAGCCTCGATCCAGCGCATCGAACAGTTCTTGTTCGGCTCGGATGCGCAATGGCGAATCAACCGTTATCACGAGGACAGCATTACGCCGCTGCAGCGTCTTGGGCTGATCGAAAAACCGCAGCCGCTGCCGCTGCAGACCGGCCATTGGGCAGGCTGCGAGGTGGTGGACGAAACCGGCCGCTCGGGCGGCAACCAGATTGCATTGGTCGATGCCCAGCCGGAAAACGGCGAGATCCGTCTGCTGGTCTACCAGACGCTCAATACGGGCCGGCGTTGCAGTCTGCTGGTGCACGGCCGCTCGGGCCTGCGTTCGCTGCTGGTCATTTCGGGCAGGCATGAAACGATTCTCACCGGACTGGGCAGCCTGTATCTGTACCGCATGACCTTGCTGAGCATGTCGGCTGCGCCCAGGCTGGCGTACGTGTCGATCGACGCGCCTGCGCCCGGCACGGCCATGGCTGCATGAGATATGGCATGGTTCAACCACAAATTCTTGAAGTGTATCCATCGATGAAATCGACATTACGGGTGCTGGGTCTGCTCGGCGCGGCGTTGTGGGCAATTCCCGCCTGGGCGCAGGAAGGCATCGTGCTGACCGGCGTGGAGGCCAGCCGCGACAAACAGTATGGCTATCTGGGCGTGGTGATGCCGCTGTCCGGCCAGCGTCTGGGCCAGGGCTTTGTGCAACGCTACTGGCTCGATTACAACGCTTACCGCTATGAAAAGCAGCCGTATCAGTACATTGATTCGGCAGCGACCGCAGTCGAGGCTGCGCTGGGTTATCAGGGCAGTACGGCACGCAGCTGGTGGGCGGCCTACCTGGGCGCCAATTACGCCGACACGCGGCTGAGCCCGAACGATCCGGACAACGACAATCTGGGCGGGCAATGGCACGCCAGACTGCAGTTCGAGGGCGAAACCGACGTCGCCGAAGGCTGGCGCGGCAATGGCATCGTGAGCTACCTGGTGGGCGACTTCAACTACTGGGCGCGCCTGCGTTTGCAGACCACGCTGAAAAACCAGTTGTTCATCGGACCGGAACTGGTCGTACAGGGCGACCTGTATTACGACGCTTACCAAGTGGGCATGTATGTCGGCAATATTCCGCTGGGGCAGTCTACGGCACTCACGCTCAAAGGCGGTCTGGCGCAATCCTCGAACGAATCGGCGTCGCTGTATCTGGGCGCGGAGTTCTTTATTCCGTTTTGAGATGTTGGGATATTGAGATGTTGGGATTTCGGCACTTTCGGCAACGTCGCCAGGTGCGCGGGGCAAATAAAAGGGCGGCCACTGGCCGCCCTTTTGCTGAGCCGCGAGCGTTCAGGACGCTTGCGTGCGCCGACGCACCCGCCAGGCCAGCATCAGTACGCCTGCCGCCAGCAGCGGTGCCGCAGCGGGCTCCGGCACCATGGACACGCGCACGTTATCAAGGCCCCAGCTTTCGTCTTCCATCGCCTGCAAGCCATAGCCGGTGAAATCGAGCGTGAGCTGGCCGCCGCTGTGGGCGAAGGTGTAGTTCAGTGTGTAGACCGAATCCATCACCTGCGGCCCCGTCAGGATGTCGCCGCCGACCACATAACCCAGCG
>JAJXUA010000051.1 GCA_021783275.1 Pseudomonadota bacterium | reverse complement strand
TTCCCTGGCAGATGATTCGCATCGATGCGGATGAGGCGGTCCCCGCCAATCTTAACGGTATTTCCGGCGTGTGCTTGATGGGCGGTCCGATGAGCGTGAATGACGATCTGCCATGGATCCCGCCCTTGTTGGCGCTGATCCGGGAAGCCATGGCCACAGGCAAGCCGGTCATCGGTCATTGTCTGGGCGGGCAATTGATGTCGAAAGCACTGGGCGCAGCCGTCACCGCCAACCCGGTCAAGGAAATCGGCTGGGGCGACGTGCGCATCACCGACCCTGATCTCGCCCGGACCTGGCTCGGCGGAAACACCCGCCCCCAGCTCGCGTTTCACTGGCACGGCGAAACCTTCAGCCTGCCGCCCGGTGCCATCCGCCTGCTCGACAGCGCGTATTGCGCGAATCAGGCCTGGGTGCTGGATGAGCGCCATATTGCCATGCAGTGTCACGTGGAAATGACACCCGTGCTCGTCGCCCGCTGGTGCGACCACGGCGCAGCCGAAATCGCCGCCAGCGACAGCCCCGCCGTACAGCCCCCCGATGTAATCCTGGCGGACATTGAGGAACGCACCACGCGCCTTCACGCCCTGGCTGACAAAATTTATTCACGCTGGATTCAAGGGCTTAGACTGTAAAATGCCCTTACCCCCCGTTGGCCTATGGACAGCCGCGCCGCGCGCGGTAGCATAGCCCCCGGAGTTGAATCCTGCTTTAACCGCCTTGCGCGATAACGGAGAACTTATGCAGAACGTTGATTACACCCAATTCGATTTTGGCGAGCGTCTAAACGGCTTCATTCACGAAGTCATGAATTTTGGCGGCAGCCCCCGTGCAGAAGCCGATCTGACTGAAGGCCAGAAAGTCTTCGTGCGCGCCGTCAAGCGTGAAATGGTGAAGTATGCCGACCCGAATCGCCACGGCTACCCGCATAACCTGCTCGAACAGATGGAAGCCTTTACCCGCACCGTGGGCGATCTGCACAACTCGTATTTCGACTCGGGTATGCGCAAAGTCAGTGACTGTCTCTATAACCGCTGGAAAATGCTTTACGAAGAAACGAAAAAACTGGCTGCGGCCGGCGCAGATACCAAACCCGCCTGGGTAGACGTCATCAAGACCGAGCAAAGCGATATGCCCGCCTTCTTTGATGCCTAAGTTACTGTTTAACAAATAAAAACAGCGGCAAGGCGGGAGCATTGCCAGGCAGCATCGCAATATCAAACCCGCTTATCTGCAAATAAAAATAAAGCATTATTCAGTCCCCGACCCGGATGCTAATCTGGCGGGCTCGAATACCCACATAAAACCCAAGGAGACAGCATGTCCAAACTGGTACGCCCCCACGGTGGCGGTGAACTCAAGCCCCTACTCCTGACTGGTGCCGCGCTCGACGCGGAAAAAGCACGGGCTGCCGCGTTGCCGAAAGTCAAAATGGCTTCGCGTGAAACCGGCGACCTGATCATGATGGGCATCGGCGGTTTCACCCCGCTGGATGGATTCATGACCAAGGCGGACTGGCAAGGTGTCTGCGACGGTTACAAAATGGCCAACGGTCTGTTCTGGCCGATCCCGGTGACGCTCTCCACCGACAGCGACACCCTCAAGGCCGGTGATGAAGTCGCGCTGATCAACAGCGATTCCGATGAAATCATGGGCACCATGAAAATCACCGAGAAATACAGCATCGACAAGGCCCACGAGTGCATGCAGGTGTACAAGACCACCGACACGGCACACCCTGGCGTCAAGATGGTTATGGATCAGGCCAAATACAATCTGGCCGGCCCGGTCAAGGTGCTGTCCACGGGTGGCTTCAAGGAAGAATACGGCGATCAATTCATGACGCCCGCCGAAACCCGTGCCGCGTTCGAGAAAGCAGGCTGGTCCAAGGTTGCCGCGTTCCAGACCCGCAACCCCATGCACCGCTCGCACGAATATCTGGCCAAGATCGCCATCGAAACCATGGACGGCGTGCTGATTCACTCGCTGCTCGGCGCGCTGAAGCCGGGCGACATCCCTGCTGAAGTCCGTTCCGAAGCCATCAGCACGCTGGTGGAAAACTACTTTGCGCCCAACACCGTGATCCAGGCAGGTTATCCGCTGGACATGCGCTATGCCGGTCCGCGCGAGGCATTGCTGCACGCACTGTTCCGCCAGAACTATGGCTGCTCGCACCTGATCGTCGGCCGCGACCACGCTGGCGTGGGCGATTACTACGGCCCGTTCGACGCACAGAAGATTTTCGACGAAATCCCCAAGGGTGCACTCGAAACCACCAACATGAACATCGACTGGACTTTCTGGTGCAACAAGTGCGGCGGCATGGCTTCGCAGCGCACCTGCCCGCACACCAAGGACGACCGTATCCTGCTGTCCGGCACCAAGGTACGTGCGATGCTGTCTGAAGGCCAGGATTTGCCGGTCGAGTTCAGCCGCCCGGAAGTCGCCAAGGTGCTGCAGAAATACTACGCAGGCCTCTCAGCCGAGCAGAACGTCAAGGTCGAGCTGAAAGGCCACTCGGCCGCCTGAGCACGGCAGGTATTCCCGGACAATTGATCTGTCCGGGATACCTGCTGAATCCAGGCTCGATCTGCATCAGAAAACGGCGCTGAAATACGGTAAATATTCAGGTAACCTGTAAGCCATGCGAACAGGACACATAGTCATGGTTTGGCTCGCGCTGATGGCATCAGCCAGTGCACACGCCGCCACGCTGAACAAATGCATCGGCACCCAGGGGGAAGTAACGTATTCCAACCTGCCCTGCCGTAACGCCAAGCAGGTACAGAAGGTGGAAATCGATCCGCCCCCCGTGCCTGACCCGGTTCGCGTCAGCAAACCTGCACCGGTGGCTATTCCCAAACCGGTGCCTGCCGCCCCGACATCGCCCGAGCCCGTGGCACCGGCACCCACCGCCGCCGTTCCGCCAGCCCCCGTAATACCGGCACCTGAGCCGGTCCCCGATTTGCTGCCCCCTGTCCCGCTCACGCCGCCGTCCCTGCCTGCAGGAGAAATACGTATCTCACCGGCGCAGAAGGAAATCAATCGCGCGCGAAAAAAACCGGTGACCCCACTCTCAGCGCGTCAGTGCGACACCTTGACCGAGCAACTGGGGCGCGTGTTCGACAATCTGGACCAGTCACGGCGCAAAGGCGCCGACCCCGGGCAGGTGGAAGTCTGGAACAAGGAAATCCAGGAACTCGAACGCCGCAAGCAGCAGGCAGGCTGTTTCTGACTGGACTGCCATCACGCTGCCGGCCTGACTACACCGGGTCGCATTGTGTGTTTTGATTATTTCAACCCTGAACGACCGCATCATGAGTCTCGACGAAATCAAACCCGGTTATTTCTACAGCAACGGCGCATATGGCCGCACCTGGGGCGTGCGGCAACTGGCACGGGTCACGCTCGAAGCGGAAACCGGCGCAATGCAATTTCATTTTCGCGGGGTAGCAGGTACCTGTCGTCGCAAACAGGGCCAGTGCAGCGCGGATGAATTTGCACGCTGGGCCAAATATCAGGTGGCACTACACGAAAATGACTGGAAACGTGTAGGCGGCGAAGACCCCACCCGCACCGAACCCGAAACCTGCTAATCCGCCTCACCGGACACGACCGGCGCTGATATTTCCGTTATCTCGGGCGGGCGCGCCTGGGTATCCAGATAGTCCATCACGGCATAGGTCAGCGCGGTGCACCCCGTACCGTCCAGCGCAGAGATGGCAAATACCGGACCCTCCCAGCCATAATCGGTAACGAACTGCTGCACCACTGCCGCACGCTCGGCATCGTCCAGCATGTCGATTTTGTTCAACACCAGCCAGCGGGGTTTGTCGTAAAGCGCCTGGTCGTATTTGCGCAACTCTTCGACGATGGCGCGTGCTTCATGTACCGGATCACCGGCTTCCCAGCGCGGCGAAATATCGACCAGATGCAAGAGCAGCCGGGTGCGCTGCAAGTGCCGCAGGAACTGGTGACCCAGCCCCGCGCCTTCTGCCGCGCCTTCAATCAGGCCGGGGATATCGGCAATCACAAAGCTGCGTTCGCTATCGACCCGTACCACCCCCAGGTTGGGTGCCAGGGTGGTGAACGGATAATCCGCCACCTTGGGGCGCGCCGCAGAAACGGCACGGATGAACGTGGACTTGCCCGCGTTGGGCATGCCCAGCAGCCCGATATCGGCCAGCACTTTCAGTTCCATCGCCAGTTCCCATTCCTCGCCGGGTTCGCCCAGCGTGTGCTGGCGTGGCGAGCGGTTGATACTGGATTTGAAATGCATGTTGCCCAAGCCGCCCTTGCCGCCCCTGGCAAGACAGACGACCTGGCCGTTCACCGCCAGGTCGGCCACGAGTTCGCCGGTTTCGAGATGGCTGAATACGGTGCCGACCGGAACCCGGATGGTGAGGTCTTCACCACCCTTGCCGTAGCATTGCGCACCCCGGCCGTTCTCGCCTTTTTGCGCCTTGAAGTTGCGGGTGTAGCGAAACTCGATCAGGGTGTTGAGGTTGCTGTCGGCCACCACATAGACACTGCCGCCACGCCCGCCATCCCCGCCATCCGGTCCGCCTTTGGGGATATATTTCTCACGACGGAACGATGCGCTGCCATCGCCGCCCTTGCCGGCCAGTACGGTAATTTTTGCTTCGTCGATGAATTTCATGGTCAGGTCTCAGAAACAAAAAAGCCCCATCCAGCGGACAGGGCTTGTTTGCATGATGAACAGGTGCGGTGCGGCAGCTTCAGTTCAAAGGCAGCAGGCCATCACCTTCAGACACCTCAAGCCGCAACCGGCTCGATACGCACTACACGGCGGCGGGCTGCACCCTTGACTTCGAATTTCACGGTGCCGTGTGCTTTCGCAAACAGGGTGTGATCCTTGCCGATGCCGACATTGTCGCCGGGATGGAACTGGGTGCCACGCTGACGCACGATGATGTTGCCTGCCAGAACCAGCTCGCCGCCATAGCATTTCACGCCCAGACGTTTCGATTCCGAATCGCGGCCGTTACGCGAACTGCCGCCTGCTTTCTTGTGTGCCATTTATTGCTCCTTATGCGGTGATGCCGGCAATCTGCACTTCTGTGAAGTGCTGGCGATGGCCCTGACTCTTGCGGTAATGCTTGCGGCGGCGCATCTTGAAAATCTTGATCTTGTCGCCACGCGCCTGATCCAGCACGGTTGCTGTAACCGTGGCACCACGCAGCATGGGCGCGCCCATCTTGATGTCAGCGCCATTGCCCACCATCAGCACTTGATCGAAGGTAATCTCGCTGCCGATCTCGGCTTCCAGCTTTTCAATTTTGAGTTTGTCGCCAGCGCTTACGCGATATTGCTTGCCGCCGGTTTTGATGACTGCGTACATGGGGGTCTCCAAAAATTCGATCCCGGGAAAACGCGGCATTCTAACGACATGCCACCACGAAGTCAAACACCTGTTTGCCCGAACGGCAACGTGCGGTGCGGTGAAAAACCCCGGTCAGGCTGCTACCATTGCGCCATTCTCCACAATAACAAAGCTGAATCATCGTGTCTCTGGAGCGCTTGCAAACCTTTCTGGCCGACGACATGCGCGCTGTCGACCAGGTTATCCGACAGAGCCTGTATTCCGACGTGGTGCTGATCCGCCAGGTATCGGAATACATCATCAACAGCGGCGGCAAGCGTTTGCGCCCGGCGCTGGTGCTGTTGTCCGCGGGCTGTTTCAACTATGCCGGCCGCGCGCACCACGAGCTGGCCGCCGTGGTGGAATTCATCCATACCGCCACGCTGCTGCATGACGATGTGGTTGACGAATCGGAACTGCGGCGCGGTCGCCAGACTGCCAATGCCCTGTTCGGCAACGCAGCCAGTGTGCTGGTGGGCGATTTCCTCTATTCACGCGCTTTCCAGATGATGGTGAGCGTGGACAACATGGAGGTGATGCGGATTCTGTCAGATGCCACCAATACCATCGCAGAAGGCGAAGTGCTGCAATTGCTGAATTGCCACGACCCGGACATCGATGAGGACAATTATCTGCGGGTCATACGTTACAAGACCGCCAAGCTGTTCGAAGCGGCGGGCCGTCTGGGCGCGGTGATTGGCGGTGCAGCCAGCAGCCACCAGGATGCACTGGCACGCTACGGCATGCATCTTGGCACTGCTTTCCAGCTGATAGACGATGTACTCGATTACTCCGGCGACTTTCTGAAAACCGGCAAGAACATCGGCGATGACCTGGCCGAAGGCAAGCCGACGCTGCCGCTGCTGTACGCGATGAAGCATGGCAGCCCCGAACAGGCCGCCAGTATCCGTCAGGCCATAGAACATGGCGGGCTTACCGAATTCCAGAGCGTGCTCGCGGCGATCAAGGACACGCGCGCCCTGCAGTACACCCGCGAGGTGGCCAAACGCGAAACCGACGCAGCCAATGCAGCAATTTCTGATCTGCCGGATTCAAATTCCAAATCAGCTTTGCTACAATTAGCGGCTTTCGCGGTTGAGCGCAGTTTCTGACCGCAAGAAAATCCCGCTAGTTTCATCCTGTGTCCGGCCACAACCGGCACCACCCATCTGCCTCGGGGCGTAGCTCAGCCTGGTAGAGTACTGCGTTCGGGACGCAGGAGTCGGAGGTTCGAATCCTCTCGCCCCGACCATCTATTCCCTGTTGCCTCTCGTATGCGCTTGCCATGCGTTTACGCGCCCACCCCAAGTCCGGCTAGAATGCCCGCTTTTGCCAGGAGTCCCCTGATGTCCCAGCCCGTTGTATATGATCGCGCGCCCGTAGAACTCGAACTCGAACCCGGCGAATACTGGTGGTGTACCTGCGGTCGCTCGATGTCACAGCCTTTCTGCGATGGATCGCACGAAGGCACGGAATTCGAGCCCCTGGCATTCGTCATGCCGGAAAAAGCCACGGTCTGGCTGTGCAACTGCAAGCATACGCAGACCAAACCCTTCTGCGACGGCACGCACAACACCCTGCCTGACGACGTGTTCTGAGTTGAGTTTTATGGCGACACGCCCCGAAGACGTGCTCGAATTCTGGTTCGGTGCGCCCGGGTCGGCCAGGGAAATCGCGGCGCGTCAAAGCAGTTTGTGGTTCGCCAAATCACCCGCCAACGACCAGGCCGTCATCGACCTCTTCAGTGCAACCCTGACTCAGGCTGGCGCAGGTCAGCTCCAGCACTGGGCCGTCATTCCGCGTGAACGGCTCGCCCTGATTATCGTGCTCGACCAGTTTCCGCATCACATACATCGCGATCAGTCCGGTGCTTTTGCTACGGATCATCTGGCACTGGCGCTGGCACTGAAGACCCTTGCTGCGGGGGAAGCCGATCAATTGAGCCTGATCGAACGGGTGTTTCTGTATCTGCCACTGGAGCATGCCGAATCCCTGCCGCTTCAGGAGCAGGCTGTGACCCTGTACGCGGCATTGCTGAGTGAAGCCGCAGACGACGAACGCGCGCTGTTCGACGGCTTTCTGGATTACGCACGCAAGCACCGCGATGTCGTCGCCCGCTTCGGTCGTTTTCCGCATCGCAATGCCATCCTTGGCCGTGACTCCACACCTGACGAAGTCGCGTTCCTGAAACAGCCCGGTTCGCGCTTTTAATCCCACGCGCGGGTAAAATGGCGGCCTTCCGTGCCCCGGCTGTTGTCATGTCCCGCCAGATTCTCGTTACCTCCGCGCTCCCTTACGCCAACGGCAGCATCCACCTCGGCCATCTCGTCGAATACATCCAGACCGATATCTGGGTGCGCTTCCAGAAACTCTCGGGCAACGACTGCCACTACGTGTGTGCTGACGACACCCACGGCACCGCGATCATGCTGCGCGCGGAAAAAGAAGGCATCACACCGGAAGCGCTGATCGACGGTGTGTGGCGCGAACACACCGCAGATTTTGCGGACTTTCATGTCGGCTTCGATCATTACTACTCGACGCATTCCGACGAAAATCGCGTGCTGGCGTCGAAGATTTATCTCTCGCTCAAAGACGCCGGCCTGATCGAAACCCGGACCATTGCGCAACTCTTCGACCCGGTCAAAAACCTCTTTCTCGCGGATCGTTTCATCAAGGGCGTATGCCCGAAATGCCATACCGCCGACCAGTACGGCGATAACTGCGAAGCGTGCGGCGCAACCTACGCGCCGACTGATCTGATCAACCCGGTTTCGACGATTTCCGGCGCGGCCCCGGTGGTGAAAGACAGCGAACATCACTTCTTCAAGCTGGGCGACTGCGAGGCGTTTCTGGCCGAATGGACGAAGTCCGGCACGCTGCAACCGGAAGCCGCCAACAAGATGCAGGAATGGTTCGCCAGCGGCCTCTCCAACTGGGATATCAGCCGCGACGCGCCGTATTTCGGTTTCGAAATCCCCGACGCGCCGGGCAAGTATTTTTACGTCTGGCTCGACGCGCCGGTCGGCTACATGGCGAGCTTCGCCCGATACGCTGCCGACAGGAATCTTGATTTCGACGCATGGTGGGGCGCGGATTCCAAGACCGAACTCGTGCATTTCATCGGCAAGGACATCCTGTATTTCCACGCGCTGTTCTGGCCCGCGATGCTGAAATTTTCCGGCTACCGCACGCCGACGGCGGTTTACGCGCACGGCTTTCTGACCGTCAACGGGCAGAAAATGTCGAAGTCGCGCGGCACCTTCATCACCGCCAGAAGCTATATCGACGCCGGACTCAACCCGGAGTGGCTGCGCTATTACTTCGCCGCCAAGCTGAACGGCTCGATGGAAGACATCGACTTGAACCTGGACGATTTCACCGCGCGCGTGAACTCGGATCTGGTCGGCAAGCTCGTCAACATCGCGAGCCGTACTGCCGGCTTCATCCACAAGCATTTTGAAGGCAGGCTCGCCCAAGACCTCGCCAACGTCGAGCTTGTGCAAGCCTTCCAGCGGGGTGCGCCCGCCATCGCAGAACACTACGAGGCGCGAGACTACGCCCGCGCACTGCGCGAAATCATGGCGCTGGCCGACCGCGCAAATGAATACATCGCCGAAGAAAAACCCTGGGAATTGTCCAAGCAGCCCGAGTCGATGGATCGCCTGCACGAGGTCTGCACCATTGCCCTGAACTGCTTCCGCCTGCTGACGCTGTACCTGAAGCCGGTGCTGCCGAAACTGGCCGCAGAAGTCGAAACCTTTCTCGGTATTGCGCCACTCATCTGGCGTGACGCGGACAGCCTGATCCTCCGTCAACCCATCAACGAATACAGCCACCTGATGACCCGTATCGACCCGAAAGCCATCGACGCCATGATCGACGCCAACAAACAGCACCTCGAACCGACACCGGCTGCCGCGCCAGCACGACACGCCGAAGCGCAAGCCCACGCCACATCGCCTGCTGCAGCCGTCCCGGCAGCGGAGACCATCAGCATCGACGATTTCGCCAAAATCGACCTGCGTATCGCCCGCATCGCCGAAGCCTCCCACGTCGAAGGTGCTGACAAGCTGCTACGCCTGACACTTGATCTTGGCGAACTCGGCACCCGCCAGGTCTTCGCCGGCATCAAGTCGGCCTACGCGCCAGAAACCCTGGTGGGACGGTACACCGTGATGGTCGCCAACCTTGCGCCGCGCAAGATGAAATTCGGCATGAGCGAAGGGATGGTGCTGGCCGCGTCGCACCCTGTAGGGCATAAAGGCGACGCACCCGGCCTGTTCATCCTGTCACCAGACAGTGGCGCCCAGCCGGGCATGAAAGTGAAGTGAGTCTTGCACCCCTGCTCAGATGATGGGCAAAAAAATGCCCGGTGCTTTCAGGCACCGGGCGGAGATCCACCAAAGGAGGAGGATTGGAGGAGACAACACTGATTTGTCGTTGCGACCCATCAGCGTTATAAGAATCTTCTAATATAACGGTATGCGTGTCAACACTTATTTCACGCACAAGCCCAGGTCAGTCTTTTTTTACTATGTGGTGGTCTGGCCCGGGTAGACCACATTCACCGATTCAGGCTGGAGCCAGCCGCCCAGGGATTCCAGCAGCCGGTCGTCCAGCCTTACGCGCCAGCGCTCACCTAGGCGCACCCGACACTGCGCCGTCTCGGTGACGTAATCGACCCACACCGGACAGCCGCCCTCATCCTGGGTGTAGGGCGCAAGCAATTCAGCCAGCTTGCGGCCTGGGTTGGGCTGATTGTGGCACTGTCCGTTGCAGCGCAGCCGCAGTCCCTGGGCAAACCGGGTACGCGCACCGGCCAGGTCGTAGATACGCTCGGCCGTGACCTGAATGCCCCCGGAAAAATCGTCCTTCCTGACCTTGCCTTCCACCACCAGCAACACATCTTCCTTGAGCATATGGCGGGTCTGTTCGTACAGTTCGTTGTATATCCTGATCTCGACCTGGGCTGTCGCATCGTCCAGCACCAGTATCAGCATTTTTCCACGCTTGGTCATCTGCGCGCGCAAGGCCAGAACAAAGCCCGCCAGCATCACCGGTTCACGGGCAGGTTCGAGACTGTCGAGCTGGCGTTTGGCAAAGCCCGACACTTCAGCCAGATAGGCATTGAACGGATGGCCGCTCAAAAAATAGCCCAGCGCGGATTTTTCCCGCAACAGCTTTTCCTGCTCACTCCAGACCGGCACATTGACAAGCACCTCGCCGCTGTCGAGCAATTCGCCAAACAGGCCTTCCTGCCCGCCACTGCGCGCGGCACGGTCTGCGGTATCCAGCGCCGCCCCCACCGAGGCCAGCAGACTGGCGCGATGGGGGTTGAGTGTATCGAACGCGCCCGCCTTCACCAGCGCTTCAAGCACGCGGCGATTGAGATAGCGTTTGTCGACCCGTCGCGTCAGGTCGAACAGCCCCTGATACGCCCCGTGTGCCTCGCGTTCCGCGACGATGGCGCCGATGGCCGCCTCGCCACTGCCCTTGATCGCACCCAGCCCGTAGCGGAGGGTGTTTTTTGAAACCGGCTCAAATCGATACAGGGACAGATTGATATCAGGCGGCAGCATGATCAGATCATTCGCGCGGCAGTCTTCATAAAAAATCCGCACCTTGTCGGTATCCGACATTTCGGACGACATCGTCGCCGCCATGAACTCGGCCGGGTAGTGCGCCTTGAGCCAGGCCGTTTGATACGCCACCAGGGCATACGCCGCCGAGTGCGATTTGTTGAAACCATACTCGGCAAATTTTTCCATCAGGTCGAACAGGCGTTCGGCCAGCTGGGTGTCCACCCCGCGATTCTCGGCACCGGTGAGAAAAATCTGCCGCTGGGTCGCCATTTCCTCGGGTTTCTTTTTACCCATGGCACGCCGCAGCATGTCAGCCCCCCCGAGGCTGTAGCCCGCAAGTTTCTGGGCCACCAGCATCACCTGCTCCTGGTACACGATCATGCCGTAGGTGGGCTTCAGGACATCGACCAGATCCGGGTGGAAATACCACTCGGGTTTGCCCACGCCGGTTCTGCGCTGCTCGTTCTTGCGCGTGATGAAATCATCGACCATGCCCGAGCCCAGCGGGCCCGGCCGGTTCAGCGCCATCAGGCTGATGATGTCTTCGAAGGTATCGCCCTTGAGGCGCTTTTCCAGGTCTTTGGCGGTGCGTGATTCAGACTGGAAGATCGCGGTGGTATTGCCCTCGGAAAACAGCCTGAACACCTCTGGGTCGTCGAGTGCAAGATCATCGAGCTGGAAATTTTCGCGTCCGGGCTGGCGCTGCACGAAACGCACCGCTTCGGCCAGGATGGTGAGCGTACGCAGGCCGAGAAAGTCGAATTTCACCAGCCCCACCGCCTCGACATCGTCCTTGTCGAACTGCGACACCATCGACTCGGAACCCTCTGCCCGATACAGCGGGCAGAAATCCGTCAGCCGCCCCGGTGCGATCAGCACGCCGCCGGCGTGCATACCGACGTTGCGTGTCACGCCTTCGAGCTTTTCGGCCAGCGGCAGCAATTCGGACAGTTCCTCCTCGGCGGCGGCACGTTCGTCGATCTGCGGCTCCTTTTCACGCGCCTCGGCCAAAGTAATGCCCAGTTCGTTGGGCACCAGCTTGACGAATTTATCGACGAACAGATACGGCAAATCGAGCACACGTCCCACGTCGCGCAACACGGCCTTGGCCGCCATGGTGCCGAAGGTGGCAATCTGCGATACCGCGTCGGCACCGAAACGGCGCTTGACGTAATCGATTACGCGGTCGCGCCCGTCCTGGCAAAAATCGATGTCGAAGTCGGGCATCGACACCCGCTCGGGATTGAGAAAGCGCTCGAACAGCAGGTCATAGGCCAGCGGATCGAGATCGGTGATGCCCAGACTGTAGGCCACCAGCGAGCCCGCGCCCGAACCGCGCCCCGGCCCCACCGGCACACCATTGTTCTTGGCCCAGTTGATGAAGTCCGCGACGATCATGAAGTAGCCGGGAAAGCCCATCTGGATGATGGTGGCGAGCTCGAAATCCAGGCGTGCGTCGTATTCCGCCTGGCGCGCCGCACGCACTTCGGCGTCGGGATACAAACGGACCATGCGTCTGGCCAGGCCGTCCCGCGTGCACTGTCGCAGGTGATCTTCCAGGCTGGAGCCGTCGGGCGTGGGAAAGTCCGGCAACCGACTCTTGCCCAGTTCCAGTGTCAGATTGCAGCGTTTGGCGATCTCGACGCTGTTGGCGATCGCTTCAGGCAAATCGGCAAACAGCTGCGCCATTTCCTCGGACGATTTGAAATACTGTTCAGCGGTGTAAAGACGCGGCCGACGCGGGTCGCCGAGCATCATGCCTTCGGCGATGCATACCCGCGCCTCGTGCGCCTTGAAATCGTCGGCGGCGATGAACTGCACCGGATGCGTGGCCACTGACGGCAGCCCCAGCGCCGCGCCAATGTCGAGCAGACCATCGATGACGCGCTCGGCGTGCGGCTGGCCATAACGTTGCAGCTCGAGGTAATAGCGTCCGGGAAACAGCGCTGCCCAGCGCGCTGCCTCGGCGCGCGCCACTTCGGGCTTGTCGTCCAGCAATGCCTGCACCACGCTCCCCGCGTCCCCACCAGACAAGGCAATCAGGCCGTCCGTCCCGGCCGCCAGCCAGGCCGGATCGATCTCGGCGCGACCGCGAACCAGATTGTCCTGGTAGGCCCGCGTGAGCAATTCGCACAAACGCTGATAACCCGCCCGGTGCTGCACCAGCAGCAGCAAGCGAGCGGGGCGGCGGCGTTCGCCGGACGGACTCACCCACACATCACAGCCGAACACCGGCTTGATCCCTGCGCCGCGCGCCGCGCGGTAAAACTTCACCCAGCCAAAGGTGTTCGACAAATCGGTCATTGCCAGTGCCGGCATGGCCGTTTCGACCGCACGCCGCACTGCGGTATCGACCCGCACCAGGCCATCCGTCACGGAATACTCGGTATGCAGGCGCAGGTGGATGAAGCGGGGATCGGTCATGGGACAACGGCAAACAGGCTGGGAGGCATTTTACCGCTGCCGCCGACATTGCAGGCGCAAAAAAACAGGCAGCCGAAGCTGCCCGCTGGGTGAGGGATACGCCAGGCTCAGTTGGCGCGGCGTTTGAATTCGTTGGTGCGGGTGTCGATTTCGATCATGTCACCGATATCGACGAAGGCTGCGACCGGCAACTCGAAGCCGGTGGGCTTGATGCGCGCGGGTTTCATCACCTTGCCCGAGGTATCGCCGCGCACGGCGGGTTCGGTGTATTCGACTTCGCGGATCACGGTGGTGGGCATTTCAACCGAAATGGCCTTGCCATCGTAGAACACCACTTCCAGCGGCATACCGTCGTCGAGATAATTCAGCGCATCACCCAGGTTTTCGGCTTCGATTTCGTACTGGTTGTAATCAGTGTCCATGAACACATACAGCGGATCGGCAAAGTAGGAATAGGTGCAGTCCTTGCGGTCCAGTGAGACGACTTCGAATTTATCGTCGGCGCGATAGACGGTTTCGGTACCGGAACCGTTGAGCAGATTCTTCAGCTTCATTTTGACGACTGAGGAGTTGCGACCGGATTTCGAGAATTCGGCTTTCACGACCACCATCGGGTCCTGACCGATCATCACGACGTTACCCGCGCGGAGTTCCTGGGCGATTTTCATGGTGTTGTTCCTGTTACGGTGCGCCCCGGGGTCGGTAACGCTAAGGGTGAGCGAAGCGCGCGATTCTAGCGTTTTTGCACGAATTCGACCAGTGCCGCACCCAGCTCGGGCGCACCCGCACGTTCAGCCTGCCAGGCCAGCGCATGCGCCGCCCAGGCGGCACGCTGGGCCTGCAACGCCTGCCAGCACCCCGCGATATCCGGCGCGCCGGGCACATCATTCCAGCGCCGCCAGCAGTCGCCCACGATTTGTGCAAGCGGTGTCGGCATCTGCGCGCCATAACGCGCCAGCAAGGCATCAAGCTTGTCGAAATGCGCCGTGGCATCCTGCGGGTAGGCTTGCCATACCATGGGCCGTCCCGCCCACTGCGCCCGCACACAGGAATCCTCGCCGCGCACAAAATTGAGGTCACACGCCCACAGCAAGGTGTCGTAATCATCCTGGTTGCTGAACGGCAAAACATGCACCCGCAGCCTGCCACGCTGCGACGCATTCCCTGCCTGCAAGTCAGGCTCGCCCAGCCACGCAGCCAGTTGCGGCACGATGCGGCCTTCGGGCACCAGCACCGTGACACGCGCCTGCCCCGTGGCCCAGGCGTCCAGCAGCGCCGGCAGTGCGGATGCCTCATAGGCAAACAGGGACACACGCCACTCATCGGGCTCACGGGCGGGCAGGCCCAACGTGGCCCAGTAGTCCTCCACTCCGGCGGCCTGGAATTGCGCACAGCGCGCCAGCAAATCGCTTTCGCGCAGCAAACCGCCGCTGGCTGCGTCATACCCCGGAAAGAAAAAATGTTTGGTCAGTGGCAGGCGGGGATGCGGCGACGGCAGGCCATGGTGCACATTGACCCAGGTTTCTGCACTCAGATATTCCAGATTGATCCAGACCGGCGGCGGTGTGCATTCGGCCATTGCCTGCAGATAGCTTGCAGGTAATTGACAGCCAAACGCTTCAATCACCACGTCGGCGGGTGCCGGAAAAACCGTATCGGCTTGCCAGCGACAGACGCGTACGCCTGCCAGCGTTTGCTGCGCCCGTGCCGGGTCGATTTCAGGCCGGATCCGCTGCATGACCGTCAGGTCATCGACCCACAAACGCACTGCCAGCGCGTGATCCCGGGCGAGAATACGGGCGAGCCGCCAGCTCACACCGATATCCCCGTAGTTGTCGATGACGTTACAGAACAGGTCCCAGGTTCGCATGGCGCGCATCGTACTCTACCGGCCCACGTGTGCGATTTCTCGACGCTGGCGTGCCGTCCTGTACCCGGATGCCGGGCTGGGGTTCCGTTGATTCGATACCACAGTTTGCACAAACCCCTGGCCGGAATCGATATTCCGCTTGTCAAAACCCCCATCGCGGGGTAAAAAGCAGACAGTTTGGTCTCAAGAACCGTGCAGGCTGAGTATTACCGCCAGGCAGTACCGCACAGGCATTACCCGCTGGAATAACCGAAGCGCGCACTTGAATCAGACCGACGGCAGTTTAACCGTCACGTCATCCGCCTACGCACAAGTGCACTTGCGGTTATGTTTTGTGTTCTACCCAGGAGAAAGTTTTAATGGCAACAGGTACAGTTAAATGGTTCAACGACGCCAAAGGTTTTGGCTTCATTACTCCCGATGATGGCGGCGAAGATCTTTTCGCACACTTCTCTGCCATTCAGGCAGGCGGCTTCAAAAGCCTGAAGGAAGGCCAGAAAGTCAGCTTCGAAGTGACCCAGGGTCCCAAAGGCAAACAGGCTTCGAACATCCAGCCGCAAGGTTGAGTTGTTTCGCTGAATAAAAAACCCCGCTTCGGCGGGGTTTTTTATTGCCTGCTATCGCCCACCCCCTCTGACGCTCACATATTCGCGACCATCACCTCGGCAAACGCCGAACATTTCACCTCGGTTGCGCCGTCCATCAGACGTGCAAAGTCGTAGGTCACGGTTTTTGCAGCAATGCTTTTTTCCATGCTCGACACAATGCAGTCAGCGGCCTCGACCCAGCCCAGATGGCGCAGCATCATTTCCGCGCTCAGGATCAGCGAGCCGGGGTTCACATAATCCTTGCCCGCGTATTTCGGCGCGGTGCCGTGGGTGGCTTCAAACATCGCGACCGTGTCAGAGAGATTCGCGCCGGGGGCGATGCCGATGCCGCCCACTTCGGCGGCGAGCGCGTCGGAAATGTAGTCGCCGTTGAGATTCAGCGTGGCGATCACGTCGTATTCGTCCGGGCGCAGCAGGATCTGCTGCAGGAAGGCGTCGGCGATCACGTCTTTAATGACGATACCGTTCGGTAATTTCATCCACGGGCCCTCGTCGATCAAGGTCGCGCCGAATTCGCGCGCGGCGAGTTCATAGCCCCATTTCTTGAAGCCCCCTTCGGTGAACTTCATGATGTTGCCCTTGTGCACCAGCGTCACCGAGCGGCGCTTGTTGTCGATCGCGTATTGAATCGCCTTGCGAATCAGGCGTTCCGAACCTTCGACCGACACCGGCTTGATGCCGATGGCCGAGCTTTCGGGAAAACGGATTTTCGTCACCCCCATTTCGTTCTGCAAAAACGCGATGATTTTTTTCACATTCTCCGAACCGGCTTCCCACTCGACACCGGCGTAAATGTCTTCGGTGTTTTCGCGAAAAATCACCATGTCCACTTTCTCGGGTGCTTTCACCGGGCTCGGCACACCAGTGAAATAGCGCACCGGGCGCAGGCACACATACAGATCGAGCATCTGGCGCAGCGCGACGTTCAAGGAACGCATCCCGCCCGAAGTCGGTGTGGTCAGCGGGCCCTTGATCGAGATGATGTATTCCTTGACCGCCGCGACCGTTTCTTCGGGCAGCCACTGGTCTTCGCCGTAGACCTTGACCGACTTTTCGCCCGCGTAGACTTCCATCCAGGCAATGGATTTCTTGCCGCCATACGCTTTGGCGACCGCCGCATCGACCACACGACGCATCGCCGGCGTGATGTCCACGCCGGTACCGTCGCCCTCAATGAAGGGAATGATCGGCATGTCCGGCACGTTGAGGCTGTTGTCGGCGTTGACGGTGATTTTCTGTCCCGCAGCGGGGATCTGGATATGTGTGCTCATGTGGGTCTCGAAACCTTGTTCCCTAAGTAGGTAAAATGGGACTTTGCCCCCCACCGACGTGTCGCGTCTTATTGTGTTCAACAAACCCTACGGCGTTCTCAGCCAGTTCACTGCCGAAGGCCGCTGGCAGGGCTTGTCGGATTACCTTTCGCTGCCGGGTGTGTACGCAGCCGGACGCCTGGATGCGGACAGCGAAGGCGTGCTGATTTTAACCGATGACGGCGCACTGCAGAGCCGCATCGCCGACCCCAGGCACAAGCT
>JAJXUA010000154.1 GCA_021783275.1 Pseudomonadota bacterium | reverse complement strand
CGGCCCGGGACCCGCGTGGCTCTGGACCCTTCTGGTCATTGGGGTCATATTTTTCCCCACCCTGTTGTCAACCGTGATCGAACTTGTCCGCAAGCCTGCAGAACGCGACTGGCAGGTGCATCTGTCCCTGACCGGCCAAACCGCGGGCCGCGCAATAGCAATCGCTTTGCTGACGCTGCTCCTTTTGCCCTACGACACATGGATTTGCCTGGATGCGATCCTGCGTTCGGGTTTGCGGATGTTATTCACGCAACGCGGACTGTTGCTCTGGCAACTGCCATCTTATGCAGTTCGTAACGCGCATCGCACGCTGGCCGATTTTTTCAGGGAGATGTGGGTCGCACCGACACTGGCGTTCGCACTGGCCTTTGTATTATGGCAAAGCGGATCGACGGGCTTGCTGTTCAGTGCGCCTGTATTATTGCTCTGGCTGATCTCGCCAGTCGTCATCTGGTGGATCAGCATCCCGCTTGTATCCCCTCTGCCCAACCTGACCGCTGAGCAACAGGCGTTCCTGCGAACATCCGCCAGGCGCACATGGCGCTTCTTCGCAGATTTCGCAGGGCCACAGGACAACTGGTTGCCGCCCGATAACTTTCAGGCATATCCGGCGCCACTCATCGCTTCAAGAACCTCGCCCACGAACATAGGCATGGCGTTGCTGGCAAATCTGGCTGCATACGATTTCGGTTACATTTGTGCCGGGGAATTCCTGCAGCTTACCCAGAACACACTGGCAACGATGGAAAAACTGGAGCGCTACCGCGGCCATCTTTACAACTGGTATGACACGCGCACGCTGCAACCGCTCCACCCTCAATACGTCTCTTCGGTGGATAGCGGCAATCTGGCCGGCAGTCTGTTCACGTTGCAAGCGGGACTGGCCGAGTTGAAAGACCAGACCGTATTGTCAGTCAACGCATTCCAGGGTCTGCATGATACTTTGCAGGTACTTGTCGAACATGTTCCCTCGCTATCCACTCCTGATCTTGCAAAGAAGATCAGAACTCTGCAGGACGCCCTCCGCTCATTCACTCTGGACGGACAGCCACAGTCCCTGGCTGCCGCCCACAGCGCGCTGGATGAGGTACAGCAAATCAGCGGGGCGCTGCTTGCATGGCTGCCTGCGGATATCGATATCGATGGCAAACTGTATTATTGGGTGCAGGCATTCGACCAGCAGTCCCGCGCACTTCGGGACGAGCTGCTGTTCCTGGTGCCCGAATCCAGGCACGTCGACAACATTCCGACACTGGCGGAACTGGCAAGCGCAACTGAAGCGCGATCGCCAGTCAGCGCCGCGGTTGAAAGGCATAGCGTCATCGACGATTTGATAGAGCGTTGCGGCGCACTGGCGGCGATGGATTTTGAATTTCTGTACGACTCATCGCGCAACTTGCTGACCATAGGTTACGATGTGGGCGAACGGCACCGCGATCCGTCCTGTTACGATCTGCTGGCTTCCGAAGCGCGCCTGGCCAGCTTCCTGCTGATCGCGCAGGGCCAGGTACCGCAGAAGCACTGGTTCGCACTCGGGCGCCTGCTGACAAGTCATGGCGGCGACGTGAGCCTGATTTCGTGGAGCGGCTCGATGTTCGAGTACCTGATGCCGCAGTTGCTCATGCCGAGTTACCCGGACACTTTATTAGCGCATACCTGCAAGGCCGCCGTGTCACGCCAGATCGAATACGGCCGGCAGCGCGCTGTGCCCTGGGGGATTTCGGAGTCCTGTTATAACGCCACCGACGCCAGCCAGGTCTATCAATACCGGGCATTCGGTGTGCCGGGCTTGGGCTTCAAGCGCGGACTGGGAGACGACCTGGTCATCGCGCCTTATGCCAGCGCGCTGGCACTCACGGTGATGCCGCAGGAAGCCTGTGGCAACCTGCAGACACTGGCTGCCCTTGGATTTCTGGGCTCACACGGGTTTTACGAGGCCATCGATTACACGCCATCGCGCGTGCCGCGGGGCAGGAACCACGTCATCGTAAAATCCTTCATGGCGCATCACCAGGGCATGAGCCTGCTGGCTTTCGGGCATGTTCTGCTCAACCAGCCGATGCAGCGCCGGTTCATGTCTGCCCCACTTGTGCGGGCCACGGAATTGTTGCTGCAGGAGCGCATACCGAAGAAGGGGGCTACGTTACATCCACATGCTGCTGAAGTCAGCGCCGCCGCACGCCCTCCCGTCGCGGAAGCTGGCGAAATCATGCGCGTGTTTACCGACCCGAATACGCCGATACCCGAAGTTCATTTGTTGTCCAATGGCAGGTACCACGTCATGGCGACCAATGCCGGCGGAGGCTACAGCCGCTGGCGCGACCTTGCTGTCACCCGTTGGCGCGAGGACGCAACGACCGATAGCTGGGGCACGTTCATTTATTTGCGCGACCGTGACACGGGGCGTTATTGGTCAACTGCATATCAACCGACGTTGCGCCGTGCCGATCACTATGAGGCCATCTTCGTGCAGGCGCGTGCTGAATACCGGCGGCGTGACCAGACGATAGAAACGCACACCGAGATCAGCGTCTCACCGGAAGACGATGTCGAAATCCGCCGAGTCACACTCACCAACCAGTCGTCCCGTACCCGTCATATCGAATTGACGAGTTACGCAGAGGTCGTATTGGCGCCGTTGAATGCCGATCTTGCGCACCGCTCATTCAGCAACCTGTTCGTCCAAACCGAAATACTGCACGAGCAGCAGGCTATTCTTTGCACGCGACGCCGCCGCACGCCGGGCGAGCAGGTGCCGTGGATGTTTCACCTGCTGGCAGCACCGGGTGCCACTGCCGACGCGCCTTCCTTCGAGACTGACCGGGCCAGATTTATCGGGCGGGGCAGAACGGCAGCCAACCCGGTGGTGCTGGATAGTCCTGACAGCCCTTCGAGCTTGTCGAACACGGATGGTTCGGTGCTCGATCCTGTTGTTTCGATCCGCCGCACCCTCACCTTGTCGCCAGACGAATCGGCGATCGTGCAGATCATTTCCGGTGTCGCGGATTCGCGCGAGGCAGCATTAGGTTTGCTTGAGAAATATTGTGACCGTCACTTCGTTGAACGCGCCTTTGAAATGGCATGGTTCCAGAGTCATGAGGTGTTGCGCCACCTCAACATCACCGAAGCCGATGCCCAGGTCTATGGCCGCCTTGCTGCCTCCGTCATCTACAGCAGCGCATTGCGCCGCGCCGCACCCGGCATCATTGCCCGCAACCAGCTCGGGCAATCCGGGCTTTGGCGTTTTGCCATCTCGGGCGATCTGCCTATCGTCCTGCTGCGCATCGGCGACCTGAACCGGATCGACCTGGTAAAGCAGGCGTTGCAAGCCCATGCCTATTGGCGGATGAAGGGCTTAGCTTCCGACCTGGTGATCGTGAACGAGGATTTTTCGGGCTACCGTGCTGTCCTTCATGACCAGATCATGGGGCTGATCAATGCGGGTTCAGAAACTATCGACAAACCGGGCGGGGTCTTCGTACGACGCGCCGAAGAGCTTTCCGAGGAGGATAGAGTCTTGCTCCAGACTGTTGCGCGCATTGTTTTCAGCGACACCGCCGAGACATTGATCGAGCAGCTAGAGCGCCGCATATCGGCTGAGCGCGTATCGGACCGTCTGGCCACAGTATCGCAACCCGAAACTGAACCTGTCCATCCGCTGTTGGCGCGCGAACGCATTTTCTGCAACGGCCTGGGCGGCTTCACGCCCGACGGGCGCGAATATGTCGTCACCCTCGAACCCGGTCAAAACACACCGGCACCCTGGGCCAATGTGATCGCCAGCCCGCACATGGGCATGGTCGTCAGCGAAAGCGGAAGCGCTTATACCTGGGTCGACAACGCCCACGAGTTCCGTCTGACCACCTGGCACAATGATCCGATAAGCGACAGCAGCGGCGAAGCATTCTACATCCGCGACGAGGAAACAGGCGCGTTCTGGTCGCCGACGCCATTGCCCGCACGCGGCCGGTCCGGGTATGTGTGCCGGCACGGGTTT
>JAJXUA010000153.1 GCA_021783275.1 Pseudomonadota bacterium | reverse complement strand
GGTGAGTTCCTTGGCCAGCGCCATGGCAATCTGGCGCGGTCGGGCCAGATTGCGGGTGCGTTTTTTCGAAAACATGTCGGCGACCTTGATCTTGTAAAAGTCGGCGACGGTTTTCTGGATGTTTTCAATCGAGACGATGCGTGAGGTCGATGCGATCAGATCGCGCAGCGCTTCTTTCGCCAGTTCCAGCGTGACCTGCTTTTCGTGGAAGCGCGAAAACGCGATGACGCGCTTGAGCGCGCCTTCCAGTTCACGCACGCTGGAACGCACCTGTTTGGCAATGAAAAACGCGACGTTTTCATCCAGCAGCAGGTTTTCGGCCTGGGCCTTGGCCAGCAGGATCGCCACGCGCATTTCCAGCTCGGGCGGCTCGACCGCGACGGTCAGCCCCCAGGCGAAACGCGATTTGAGGCGGTCGTCGAGCCCGGGAATTTCCTTGGGGAAGGTGTCGCAGGTGATGACGATCTGCTTCTTTTTTTCGATCAGCGAATTGAACACGTAGAAAAACTCTTCCTGCGAGCGGCTGCCCCGGCTGATGAACTGGATATCGTCGATCAGAAGCAGGTCGAGCGACATATAGCGCCGCTTCAGGTCGTCGAACTGCTTGTTGAGATAGGCTTTGACCACGTCATCGACATAGTCGGTGGCATGGAGAAAACCGATGCGCGCGTCGGGATTGGCTTGCCGCACAGTGTTGCCGATGGCATGCAGCAGGTGGGTTTTGCCCAGCCCCACGCCGCCATACACAAACAGCGGGTTGTAGGCCACGCCGGGGTTATCGGAAATCTGCAGGGCAGCGGCACGCGCCAGCTGGTTGGCCCGGCCCGACACAAAGTTGTCGAAATTGAAATGCGGATTGAGCCGGACGCCCATCGACTGGGTGGAGGTGCCATTCAGCGGCGACGGCGGGGATGCAGGTGCATCGGCGGGCGGGGTTGCTGCGCTGCGCGGAGCCACCGCTTTTTTGCCCAGGGCATAGGCGACGATAACGGGGCGGGCATAAAACTCGTTGGCCCAGAGGTCGATGTGTTCGGCGAATTTTTCGCGCACCCAGTCCATGACGAAGTGGTTGGGTGCCAGTATCCGCACTTCACCACTGGCATCGTCAAACACCAGGGGCTTGATCCACGTGCTGAATTGCTGCTGGGTCAAACTGGCGCGAAAGCGCTCTTGGCAAAGGTCCCAGAAGGAATCCATAGTCGGGTTGGTTTGGGCATTGAGCTGCATGGGATTCGAAGCCGGATAGTACTCCCCTTCGCCGGGGTTATCCACAGCCCAAGCCGCACGGGGCGTGGCACAGCGTGCTTGACACGCACGGGGGCAAGCGGGTCTAATACGCGGTTTTTCAACACATTTTTTGCGGGACTCCGCAGTTCGGGCTGGATGGCCCGATGCGTGGCCAGCGATTTTTTTCAGCAAAGGATCGTCATCATGAAACGTACTTACCAACCCTCGACCGTTCGCCGCAAGCGCACCCATGGCTTTCGTGCACGGATGAAAACCAAGGCCGGGCGTGCCGTCATCAATGCCCGTCGCGGCAAAGGCCGCGCACGCCTCGCCGTCTGACCGGCCGGTTGCCCGGCGCGTGCAGTTGCGGGACACCCGCCTGGTCGATAAAGCCGATTTTGACCGGGTGTTTGCCGAAAGCCAGCGAGCCCGCACCGATTTCATGGTGATCATGGCGCGCCCGAATCAGGTGGGGCACGCCAGACTGGGCATGATCGTGGCCAAACGCCTGCTCGCGCGTGCCGTGGATCGCAATCGGGTCAAACGCTGTGTGCGTGAAAGCTTCCGCCAGGTGTTTGCGGAACTCCCGGCCTGCGATTTCGTCGTTCGTCTGATTGCAAAACCGGTGGCGGGAGACGAGGCGCGCGACCTGCCCGGCACGTTCCGGCGTGCTGGGCAGCGCGCCCAGGCAAAGTGGCCGCCAGCGCCAGCAATCCCTTCTATTCCAACCAACTTATAAGCGTCCTCTCATGGATAACCAGCGGCTGATACTGTTTATTGTTTTCTCCTTTTCGCTGCTGTTGTTATGGGAAGCCTGGCAAGACAAGCACGCGCCCGCACCCCTGGCGACCGCACCCACCACGCAGGGAACGCCGTCGGCCAGCGTGCCGCCACCCGCCCAGACAAGCGTTGCGCCGCCTCCGGCGCAAGCCAGCTTTGCCAAAGGCGCGCGGGCGCTGGTGGAAACCGATGTATTGCGCGCGACGATCGATGCCCATGGCGGCGATCTGCGCGAAATGCAATTGCTGCCGTATCGCGAAACCGACGACAAGACCCGGGTTTTCACCCTGTTTGAAGACACGCAGCCGCAGCCCTATACCGCGCAAAGCGGTCTGGTGGGTTCCGGCCTGCCGACGCACCGCAGTGTGTTCCAGCTTAATCCCGGCACTTACCGGCTGGCGGGCGGCGCGAACCAGGTGACGGTGCCGCTGGTGTGGGTGGACCCGGCAACCGGTGTGCGGGTTGAAAAAACCTATGTGTTCAAGCGCGGCAGCTACCAGGTCGAGGTCACCACCCGCGTCATCAACGGCGGCACGCGCCCCATCGAACTGACGCCGTATTTTCAGCTGACCCGGCATGGTGAAGCACCGCGCGGTTCCTCGTTCTTTTTGTATACCTACACCGGCCCGGCGTTTTATACCGACGCGAAAAAGTTCCAGAAAGTCGCGTTCAAGGACATCGCCGCAGGCAAGGCCGAATTTGAGAAATCGGCAGACAACGGCTGGGTCGGCATGGTGCAGCACCACTTCGTGTCGGCCTGGCTGCCGCAAAACGGCGTCAAGCGCGAGTACTACACGCTGACGCACGATGGCCTGTATTCCGCTGGCGTCAAACTGATCGAAGGCCCGCTACTGCCAGGCCAGCAAAAAACCGTCAGCGTGTCGCTGTTTGCCGGGCCGCAGGAACAGGCCCTGCTGGAAAATGCCGCGCCCGGTCTGGACCTGTCGCGTGACTATGGCTGGCTGACTCCGCTGGCGTTTCCCATTTTCTGGGCGCTGGAAAAAATCGAGCGCATCGTCGGTAACTGGGGCTGGGCCATCATCATCCTCACCATCCTGATCAAGTTTGCGCTGTATCCGCTGTCGGCTGCGGGATACAAGTCCATGGCCAAAATGAAGAAGCTGACGCCGCGTCTGCAACAGCTGAAGGATAACTACGGCGACGACCGCGCCAAGCTGCATCAGGCCATGGCCGAGATGTACAAGACCGAAAAGATCAATCCGCTCGGCGGCTGTCTGCCGATCCTGATCCAGATTCCGGTGTTCATCGCGCTGTACTGGGTGCTGCTCGCCGCCGTCGAAATGCGCGGCGCGCCCTGGATCGGCTGGATCACCGACCTCACCGCGCCCGACCCCTGGTTCATCCTGCCCATCATCATGGGCATCACCTCGGTGCTGCAGGTGAAGCTGAACCCGCAGCCGATGGACCCGATGCAGGCCAAGATCATGATGATCATGCCGGTGGCCTTCACCGTGATGTTCGTCTTCTTCCCCGCTGGCCTGGTGCTCTACTGGGTGGTCAATAACATCCTCTCGATCGCGCAGCAGTGGATGATCAACAAGCAGGTTGTGGACGGTGGCAAGCCCGCCGCCAGTAAAGCCTGAAGACGGTTGGGTTTCGATACCCCACCATCGGAATGCCTGATAACCTCGGTCTTTACGAAGTCGGCCAGGCGTTCCCAGTTCCGATACCCCACCATCGGAATGCCTGATAACCTCTTTAAGAGGATCAAGCTCGCGCACGCTTCGGTTCCGATACCCCACCATCGGAATGCCTGATAACCTCGATTTTTTGGGCAACGCGACGGCTGTGGCGGTTCCGATACCCCACCATCGGAATGCCTGATAACCTCCCGAGACCTCTGCCAATTCCGCAAGACTGTAGTTCCGATACCCCACCATCGGAATGCCTGATAACCTCCAATGCTGGTACAACTCCATCCGCCCCCACGTTCCGATACCCCACCATCGGAATGCCTGATAACCTCAACACACAACTCGACC
>JAJXUA010000152.1 GCA_021783275.1 Pseudomonadota bacterium | reverse complement strand
GTAGCTCGCGTTGCCGCTGATGCTGACTTGCGGCAGCAACCCGGCCCGGCCCTGAACCGCTTTTTCGCGGCCTGCCTGCAAGGCGGCTTTGGCGGCAGCAAACTGCGCGTCGTAGGCCTGCGCATCGCGATAAATTGCCGCCAGGCTGGCCGCGGGGGCCGCGGTGTCCGATGCGGTCACGGTATCGGCCACGGGCGGCGCCGCCTGCGTCGCGGAGGCCAGCGCGGGCGTCAGGGTCAGCGCCAGCATCATGGGGGCGTTACCCCGGGGCTTGGCGAGTTTGGCCGCATGTACCGTCGGCAGACAAGCCAGGGCGACGGCGAGCGTGAGGGGGGTCAATCGTGTCAATTTAGATCCAGTCTGCATAGCGGAAAATCAATACCGGGGCATGGCGGCATCCACTTCGTCGGCCCATGCCGCCACGCCGCCCGACAGGTTAATAACGGCACTGAAGCCCGAGACTTCAAGATAGCGCGCGGCGTGATAACTGCGCACGCCATGGTGGCAGATGACTACCGTTTCAGCGGCTTTGTTCAATTCCTGCAAGCGGGTGGGCAGTTCGTTCATGGGAATGAGCTGGGCCCCCTCGATTTTGCACAGGTTGAATTCCCAGGGCTCGCGCACGTCCAGCAGCACCGGCGTGTTGCCCTGTGCCAGATAGGCGGCGAGTTCGGCGGGACGAAACTGGCGCATGGATCAGAATACAAACGCTGCGGCGTGCGGTGCATTCACCAGCGCGGGCAGGTCGGTTTCAAACAGGGTGACGCTGCGATACGCCCCGGCTTCCGAACAGGTGACCAGTTGCGCCTGCATCACCGGCGATACGCCAGTAACAGCAAACAGCCGCCCGCCTGGCCTGAGCAGACGACGGAAGCCGTCCGCCAGCAGCGGGGTGGATCCGGTCAGCACGATCGCATCAAATCCGGCTGCGTCTTCCCAGCCCCGTGCGGCGTCGCCCACATGAAACACGACATTGGCAATGCCGTGTGCGTGCAGGGTGCGCGCCGCCGCTGCGCTGAAATCAGGCTGAATCTCGATCGACACCACCTCGGCGGTTTGCGTGGCAAGCAGTGCGGTGAGGTAGCCGCTGCCGGTGCCGATTTCGAGCACGCGATCAGTGCGCAGGATATAAAGTTCCTGAACCACCCGCGCCTCCAGTTTGGGTGTCCACATCCGTTGGCCGTGGCCAAGCGGGATTTCCATATCGACAAAGGCCAGCGCCCGATGGGCTGGGGGCACGAAGTCTTCGCGCCGCACCCGCGACAGGAGATCGAGAACCTGCTGGTCGAGCACGTCCCAGGGACGGATTTGCTGCTCGACCATGTTGAAACGCGCCTGCTCGATGTTCATGCCTTGCCCTTGCCAGAATAATCAATGGGTTACGGCTAAAAGCCGCGTGGGGACTGCCTTGCAATTATTCCACAATTCGGCGACCATGACCGCCAGCCAGGGGTCTCCCGCAAGGGAGTGAGAAACACCCTTTGAACCTGATGCGGTTGAGACCGCCGTAGGGAGGGCAGGCAAGGCATTCCGGATGAGTATGCTGCGCCCGGGTCTCCGCACGCAACCTCAATCGCCCCTTCCCGGAGTAGCCCGCCATGAACGCCCCGTCCAAAGCCGCCCAATTCACCGCCGAGTCCGCCCATGTGGACGCGCTTGCCGTCCAGCCGCTGCCCAATTCGCGCAAGATTTATGTCGAAGGCTCCACGCCCGACATCCGCGTGCCGATGCGCGAAATCTCGCAGGCCGATACGCCCTTGATGTACAGCAGCGAGGTGGGGAAAAACGGCGCCTCGGCCAAATCCGAGGCCAATCCGGCGATTTTTGTTTACGACTGCTCGGGCCCGTACACCGATCCGACGGCGAACATCGACATCCGAAAAGGCTTGCCCGCGCTGCGCACCAAGTGGATCGAAGCGCGTGGCGACACCGAAATTCTGGGTGATCTGAGTTCCGAATACGGCCGCCTGCAGGCCGCGAATCCGGCCTTAGCCGCGATGCGTTTCCCCGAACTCGCGCGCACCCCGCGTCGTGCCAAGGCCGGCATGAACGTCTCGCAAATGCACTACGCGCGTCGCGGCATCATCACGCCGGAAATGGAATTCATCGCCATCCGCGAAAACAACAACCGCGTCGCGTATCTGGAATCGCTGCGCGCGACCGGCCCGCAGGGTGAAAAGCTCGCGGCGCTCATGAATCGCCAGCACGCCGGACAAAACTTCGGCGCGAGCTTGCAAAACGAAATCACCCCCGAATTCGTGCGCAGCGAAATCGCGCGCGGCCGCGCGATCATCCCCAACAACATCAACCACCCCGAATCCGAGCCGATGATCATCGGCCGCAACTTCCTGGTGAAGATCAACGCCAACATCGGTAACTCCGCGCTCGGTTCGTCGATCCAGGAAGAAGTCGAGAAAATGACCTGGGCGATCCGCTGGGGCGGCGACACCGTGATGGACCTGTCCACCGGCAAGAACATCCACGAAACCCGCGAGTGGATCATCCGCAACAGCCCGGTTCCCATCGGCACCGTGCCGATCTATCAAGCGCTGGAAAAAGTCGACGGCAAGGCCGAAGACCTCACCTGGGAAATGTTCCGGGATACCTTGATCGAGCAGGCCGAACAGGGCGTCGACTACTTCACCATCCACGCCGGTGTGCTCTTGCGCTACGTGCCGATGACCGCGAACCGCCTGACCGGGATCGTCTCGCGCGGCGGCTCGATCATGGCGAAGTGGTGCCTCGCGCACCACAAGGAGAGCTTCCTCTACACCCACTTCGAAGACATCTGCGAAATCATGAAGGCGTACGACGTGGCCTTCTCGCTCGGCGACGGTCTGCGTCCCGGCTCGATCTACGACGCCAACGACGAAGCGCAATTGTCCGAACTGCGCACGCTCGGCGAACTGACCCAGGTTGCGTGGAAGCACGACGTGCAGGTGATGATCGAAGGCCCCGGCCACGTGCCCATGCACCTCATCAAGGAGAACATGGACATCCAGCTCGAAGCGTGTTCGGAAGCGCCGTTCTATACCTTGGGGCCGCTCACGACCGATATCGCGCCGGGCTACGACCACATCACGAGTGGCATCGGCGCGGCGATGATCGGCTGGTACGGCACGGCGATGCTGTGTTACGTCACACCGAAAGAGCACTTGGGGCTACCGGACAAGGACGACGTGAAGGAAGGCATCATCACCTACAAGCTCGCCGCCCACGCCGCCGACCTGGCCAAGGGCCACCCCGGCGCGCAAATTCGCGATAACGCGCTCTCCAAAGCGCGGTTTGAATTCCGCTGGGACGACCAGTTCAACCTCGGCCTCGACCCCGACAAGGCCAAGTCCTTCCACGACGAAACCCTGCCGAAAGAGTCGGCCAAGGTCGCGCACTTCTGCTCGATGTGCGGCCCGCACTTCTGCTCGATGAAAATCACCCAGGACGTGCGCGAATACGCGGCTAAGCAGGGCTTGTCCGAAGCCGACGCCTTACAACAAGGCATGGAAGTGAAGGCGATTGAATTCGTGCGTCAGGGCGCGGAGGTGTATCGCAAGGTGTGAGGCGCTAACGCGTATGTTGACTGGTGGGTGTCGGCCATTTTCTGACACGCTTCCTGTTGGGTCATTGCATGTTTAATTCTCTCGTCCGTGCCAGCCTCCAGTATCGCCTGTTCGTGCTGGCCGCAGCGCTGGTGCTGCTGGTGTTCGGCGCGCTCAACGTGCGCACCCTGCCGGTGGATGTGCTGCCCGATCTGAACAAGCCGACGGTCACGGTGATGACCGAAGCGGCGGGAATGGCACCGGAGCAGGTTGAACAGCTGGTGACGTTTCCGCTGGAATCGGTGATGAGCGGGTTGCCGGGTGTGACGCGGGTGCGTTCGGTATCGGGGCTGGGACTGTCGATACTGTATGTGGAGTTTGACTGGGGCGCGGATATTTACCGCAATCGCCAGCAGGTGGCCGAGCGCCTGACCACCATCCGTGACCGCCTGCCGCCGCAGGTGTCCCCGCACATCGGGCCCGTAACC
>JAJXUA010000151.1 GCA_021783275.1 Pseudomonadota bacterium | reverse complement strand
GGCGTTGGTGGCAGCTTTTTTCCAATTGAGCTGGCAATGAACGATTCGAATCCAAAAATGATTTTCCATGTGACTACTGTCCGCATCGATGCCCACGGCAGCCTGGCACAGTGCAAGTCGGCGAAAATCATGATGGATACCGATCTCGCCGGTCGTGCGGATGCCTTCAATCCCGCCGAATTGCTGCTGGCGGCACTGTCCGCCTGCATCATCAAAGGCATCGAGCGCGTGACGCCGATGCTGAAATTCTCCCTGCGCGGCATTGAGGTGCGCGTGGAAGGCGTGCGGCAGGATGTACCGCCGAAGATGGAATCCATCACTTACGAGATCATCGTGGATACCGACGAAAACGAGCGGCGGCTGGAATTGCTGCACGACAACGTCAAAAAATATGGCACGGTATTCAACACCATCGCGCCAGGCACGCAACTGACCGGCACGTTACACAGAAGAGCCCTGACATAACACCAAAAATCAAATCCCTCTTGGCACACTGATCGATCATGGAGAAACATTACTGGCAACTAACCGCATTACTCTGCATCGGCCTGGCAGGAATTGCTCAGGCCAGCGATCTGACCGATCTGCTCCGGCAGACACTCGACAACCCGGGAATTGCGGCGCGTGAACTGCAATCGCAGGCAGCGGGCGAGGATGCGACTGCCGCGAACATGCGTTACTTCGGGCAAGCCAGCGTGTTCGCCGGGCAGACTCGTTACGAATCTCCCAGAATAGTGGGCGTCTTTGCACCGGGTGTCACACCTTTACCCGTGCCGGTATCGAACGACATCACCCAGTACGGCGTCAATTATCACTTGCCGGTAGACGTGTTCGGGAGCATTGCCGCGGAACGCAAACAGGCGCAAGCAGGCCGGGCAACGGCCCAACTGCTTGAACGGCAGGAAACCCTGTTGCGGCTGCACCAAACCCTGGGCGCTTATGTGCGTCTGCAGGCTTTGGCAGCTCAGTCGCAGGCATTGCAGGCCGAGCAGAAGCAACTTGAAGTGTATGCCGGCCGTGTGCGTGAGGAAGTGAAGCTCGGACGTACTGCAAAGATGGATCTGAGCCTGGTTCAAAGTGACCTGGCCCGCCTTGCGGCACAGCAGGCCATTTTCTCGGGTAATCAACGCGCCGCCATTGCAGCGCTGAAAGCCTCTGCCAATGCGACCAACCCCGTGATCAGCTCCACCATTGACGTGCCCGCACTGCAGGATACCGATGCACAGGCAAGCTTGCCTGTGTTATTGGCTAACGAACAGCAAAAAGCGGCGGATGCAGCCAACCAAAAAGCACACCGCAATCTTTACCCGGCCTTCAGCGTCGACAGTCAATACGCCAACTTTAATGGCGGGGGCCTGGCGACACAACCTCACAATATATGGTCGGTCGGCATCAACATGAATATCCCCATCGACCCGGTCGGTATGAAGAGCGCATCGGCGGCATCGCAGCGCGCCAACGTTGCACAACAACAGGCTCAGGCAGCACAGGCCGATACGATCGCTCAGCTTGCCACCCTGGAAGCGAATTATCAGTCTGCCTTGGGCAACGCCGGTGCACTTGCCGTCGAAGTGGAGCACCGTCAGGAGGTCGTTGCGATCCAGCGCGAAAAATGGCGACTCGGTGCCAGCACCATGGACGAGCTCCTGTATCAGGAACGCAATCTGCTTGACGTCCAGTATGCCTATGCAGATGCACGCGCCCAGGCAGCGACAGCGTGGTCGGGCATGCAGGTCCTGCTCGGCACCCCTTCCGCCGAATACATCCACTCCCTGGAAATCACACCATGAAGATGAAAAAAATCATTCCCGTTTCGGTCTTTGTATTGCTGCTCATTGCCGCCGCCGCGTTCCTGGTGCGACATCAGCATCAGGTGTTGTCTGCCGAAGTACCCCCCTCTGCCTGGGCGGCCGTGGTTCAGGATCGTACCCTGGCGGATGAGGAAACGCGCCTGACACGTCCCGCCGTGGCCGACGTGGAAGCCGTGAACGAAAGCGTTCTGTCCAGCCGCCTGTCCGGCTATGTGGTGCGCATGCCGCTGTTTGAAGGCAGCCGATTCAGGCGCGGCGACTTGCTGGCGACGATCGAGATGAGCCAGTCCGATGGCAACCGGTCCCAGGGGAATTCGCTCAAGACCGATCTTGCCGCCGCCGAAAGCACCCTGCTGTTGGAACAGGATCGATTGCAGCGGTCGCAAGAGCTTTACCAGATCGGCGGTGTTTCCCTGGAACAAGTGCAGGCAGCCGAAGCAGCCGTAGCTGCCGCGCAAGCCCGTGTAACCGTCGCGCGTGAGAATCTCGGCAATGCCACCCTGATCGCTCCCTTCGATGGCGTGGTTGCCGCGCGCCTGGCGCAACCGGGAGACATCGCCACACCGGGCAAACCGCTATTGCGGGTTGTTGCGCTGGGGCCGCAGCGGGTGCTGGTGGACGCGCCGGAGACAACTTCGGTGAGCGGATTGCTGCTGAACGGCAAAGTGTATCCCGTGCATCCGTGGCCGGAAGCCACCGGGCAGGGATTGCGCCGCTGGGAGGCGCGAGTAGCCGGACTGATGCCGGGCAGCAAGGTGGACGTGAGCATCGTAAGTTTCTCCGGAAAGGGGATATTCATTCCCGGCGACTGCATGATCAACAACGACGGCAGACGCGCAGACCTGGTGCGACTGCCGGCTTACGGCACGGACAAGGCCACGGTGCAAGGCGTCGACCTGATTGCCGGGGGAATCGAGGGAGCGGTAGCGATATCCGGCAATCTGGCCGGTGTACGAGTCGCCTGTTCCAGCGCAGACGTACTCAACCGTCTGGCTGGCGGTGCGCCTTACAACATCTCCGGAGCCCGCTGAGCCATGTTCGAGTTTTTCTACAAGCGCCCTCTGCTGATGGGTGTGATCCTGGCGATCGGTTCTGTGCTCGGCGTGATCGGTTACGTCAACATGCCGCGCAACATGTATCCCGATGTGGATCGCCCTTCCGTCACCGTGATCACCCAGCTTCCCGGTGCTTCGGCGCTGACCGTGGCGCAACGCGTCACCCGCCCGATCGAACAGCAGCTCTATACGCTCGCCGATGTGCGCGACGTGCAAAGCATCAACAAGAACGAAGTTTCCATCGTCACCGCCGAGTTCGAGTACACCAAGGGACTCGACCGCTCGCTGCTGGATGTGAGCAATGCACTGACCCAGGCTCGCGCCGCCTTGCCGCCAGAAGCCGGGGCGTCCAGCGAATATGCCGTGGGCTCATTCATCAACCCGGTGCTGACGTTCGCGCTGACACCCAAGCCGGGCAGCGGCCTGACGCTAGACCAGATACGCCTGCTGGCGGAAAACGACATACGCACGGCGTTCCTGACACAGCCCAGCGTGTCTAACGTCGATATTTTCGGTGGATACCAGCCGGCTGTACGTGTAGATTTCGATCCGCTCAAACTGGCCCGCTACCGCATCGATCCGGCGACGCTGCAGGGGCTGATCGCCCGCATCGACCGCGATTACCCGGTGGGTACCGCGCAGGGGGCGGGCCATACGCTGACGCTGACGGTCTATGGTGAACGCAACAGCGTGGACACGCTGCGCACCCTGCCGCTGACCGGCGGCCTGACCCTTGGCGATGTGGCCAGCATCAGCCTGTCTTCTGCGGAGCGCTATTCGGCATTCCATAGCAGAGCAGGGGCGGCGATTGCAGTCGCCATCCAGCGTTCCCCCGGCGGCAGCGTGCAAAACACCATCAACGGTGCAATGAAAGCCCTGCCCGGCCTGCAAGCCCGCTTTCCCAATGTCGAGTTCAGCGTTGCGGATACCCAGGGGCCGCTGATCGAAATGTCGAACAGCAACATGATCGATGCGTTGCGCGACGCGGTGATATTCGTGGCGCTGGTCATCCTGCTGTTTCTTGCCAACTGGCGCGCAGTGGTGACTGCGCTGATCAGCATTCCGCTGGTCTTCCTGCTCACCCTTGCGGTGTTGTGGCTCACCGGCAAGGAACTCAACGTGCTGGTGATGACAGGCATCATCCTGGCACTGGGCATGCTGGTGGATGATGCGGTCGTGGTGCTGGAGAATATTGAGCGCCATTTGGGCGAGCTGCACGAGAATGTGCAGAC
>JAJXUA010000050.1:4376-18023 GCA_021783275.1 Pseudomonadota bacterium | reverse complement strand
ACCCATCGGCTATATCCCGCCGGCAGAAGCTGAGGCAAACTACTACCGGCAACTCGTCGAACAGGCCGAGTCAACGGCCTGTACTTAAACCAAATGGCCTCCACGAAAACCGGGGCGGTTCAGGCATCGGCCGGCAAAAAGGCGTACACACGCCGGAGTGTGTCCAGGGTGGCAACCAGATGACCATCGAGCAACCAGGGTAAGGCGGGCTTTGCTGCGATCAGCGGGTTACCCGACCACATTACCTTCGATTGCGGTTCCCACACCCACAAGTCACCGCCGGTTTGGGCGAAGCCAAAGTCGATTACCTCCACCACCTTGCCGCCCAGATCCAGCGACACCGTGGCCATGGGCGCAACCAGAATATCCCCGGTGCGCGCCGTGATTTCCTCGATGCCCCGGCCGGTGCCAAAGTGCTTGATCATGAAGGCTTTGTCATCGCCCAGATGGTTGTCGATATAGGCGCGTGTGTTGGCATGCTGAACAATGCGGGTGGACGCAGGCAAATACATGTTGCCGAATGCGTGGTCGCCGTGAGCACTGGTGTTGACCGCATAGATCAACGGCTTGCCGCCGAGCGTGCGGCTCAGGTCTTGCACCTGCTGGTTCATGCGCTTGTTGAGCATAGTTTCTATCAGCAGCGCGCCCTTGCTGCCCACAATCAGCCCCCCGCTGGTGGCCGCTGCGCCGCCCTTGGCATTGAGTTCGCGGGCGTCGCTGGCGTAGTAGGCAAAAACTCCGTCAGCCAGTTTTTCGCTTTGCATCTGCACCTTGTTCCCGTCCCATATCGGCTCGGCGGCTGTAGCACTGCCATAGCCAACCCAAGCCAAACCCGCCGAGAGCAGCAGCGTCGCAAGCGCTTTGTGAATTGGTGTGCGTTTCATGGCTTGTTTCCTTCAATAGAGTGGTGATGCTGAAGATTAAGCACTACATTTATGCAAGTAAATTCAAACAAAATGCAAATTTCATTTGCAATAATGCAAAGACATGAAAGATCTCAATGACCTGATTTACGTCGCCGCCGTCGCCCAGACAGGCTCGCTGTCGGCGGCGGCGCGCAAGCTTCACGTCAACCACGCCACGGTGTTCCGGCGCATAGCTCAAATCGAAACGGCGCTGGGCGTGCGTTTGTTCGAGCGTGGCGCGGGCCGCTACGTGGCGACGGCGGCAGGGGAAGAACTGGCGGCGGCCGGGGCGGCCATCGCGCAGACGGCCGAGCGCTCGTTGCTCAAAGTGGCCGGGCGCGATTTGCGCCCCAGCGGCGTGGTACGCATCACCACCACCGACAGCTTTGCCACGTCGCTGCTGACCCCGGCGCTGGCGCTGTGCCGCGTCCGCTACCCACAAATCGCGCTGCATGTCAGCATCGACAACACCATGCTGGACCTGTCCAAGCGCGACGCCGACATCGCCCTGCGCCCCACGCTGCATCCTCCCGAGTATCTGGTTGGCAAGCGCATTGCTCCATTGGCGTTTGCGGTGTACGGGGCACTTGATTACCTTGAGAATTCCACGGCCAACACCCTGCAGGAGCACCACTGGGTTGCGCTGGGCGAATCGCAAGAACGCCACCGCTCTTTGCTCTGGCTGCAAAAAATCCTTCCGCTGGAACAGGTGGGCTACCGGATCGACGGGTTTTCCAGCGTCGCGCGGGCGTGTGCTGAGGGACTGGGCCTTGCCGTTTTGCCCTGTTTTCTTGGAGACAGCTTGGCTACTTTGCGCCGCATACAGGAACCCCACCCGGATCTGGCGTCTGAACTCTGGCTTTTGACCCATCCCGATCTGCGCAAAACCGCACGTATTCAGACCGTGTTTCAATTTTTGCACCAGGAACTGGGCAAACACGCATTGGCTTTGCAAGGGATCAAGTCTTGATGGAACGTTGATTTATTCGGTTCATAGCGAGGAGCGCAGCAACGTGACACACGAACTTTGGTGCAAGCGCTTTCCACCCCCACGCTTCCTCAATCACCCGAGGCTGGCCGCTGGAGCCCGAACGCGCCTGGGCTATAATCCACGGCTTTTCCGCCTGACCGAATCGCCATCATGGAAGCCGAAAGCCTCAATCAGATTGAATCCCGCATTGCCGACCTGGGCGCGCGCTCGGGCCAGCTCAGGGGGTTTCTTTGACTATGATCGCAAGCAGGATCGTCTAGAGGAAGTCGTCCGCCTATCCGAAGCGCCGGATTTCTGGAACGACCCTGAAAAGGCCCAGGAACTGGGCCGCGAACGCAAATCACTGGAAGACGTGGTGCTGGTGCTTGATCGCGTTGCCACTGGCCTGAAAGATGCGGCCGACCTGTTCGACATGGCGAAAAGCGAAAATGACGACGACACCCTCGTCGCCGTGCGCGACGATCTCGACAGTATCGAGGCCAGTGTCTCCCAGCTGGAATTCCGCCGCATGTTCAACAACCCGGCTGACCCCAACAACTGCTTCATCGACATTCAGGCCGGTGCGGGCGGCACCGAAGCCTGCGACTGGGCGTCGATGCTGCTGCGGCAATACCTGAAATACGCCGAGCGCAAAGGCTTCAAGGCCGAACTGCTGGAAGAATCCGAGGGTGACGTGGCGGGGATCAAGTCGGCCAGCATCAAGATCGAAGGCGATTACGCCTACGGCACGCTGCGCACCGAAACCGGCGTGCACCGGCTGGTGCGCAAATCACCGTTCGATTCGTCCGGCGGCCGCCACACCAGCTTCGCCAGCATCTTTGTCTACCCCGAAGTGGACGATTCCATCGAAGTGGACATCAACCCCGCCGACCTGCGGATCGACACCTATCGTGCATCCGGCGCGGGCGGTCAGCACATCAACAAGACCGACTCGGCAGTGCGCATCACCCACATGCCCAGCGGTATCGTGGTGCAATGCCAGAACGACCGCTCACAGCACAAGAACCGCGCTGAAGCGATGGCTATGCTGAAGTCGAAACTCTACGAAGCCGAGCTGCGCAAACGTCAGGCCGAACAGGACAAACTCGAAGCGGGTAAGTCGGACGTGGGCTGGGGCCACCAGATCCGCAGCTACGTGCTGGACAACTCGCGCATCAAGGATTTGCGCACCAACGTTGAAACGTCCGCCACCCAGAAGGTGCTGGACGGTGATCTCGACATCTTTATTGAAGCGAGTCTGAAGCAGGGCGTGTAATAGCCTGCGGTAGGCGCGCCCTACCGGTGTCGCTCAAGCTTGTTCGATCAAGCCCTGCCGCAGATACAGCCAGAGCTGCCGCCGGATGCGTTCGGCCACTTGTGCGTGCGGCCAGTCCCGCCCCGCCGCATCACACTGCTGTTGCATCAGCGCCATCAGGTCTGACTCATTCCGCTGGCCATCCAGCGCGGCCAGCAGATTGCGTCCCGGGTCATCCAGCGCCAGCGCCACTTGCCGCGCCCCGCTGACGACCCATCCCGGCGCACGCGCCTGGGCACGCGCCAGGGCATGGGCACGCGGCTGCATGCCGGGTGTGTCGGCAAATTGCCCCGGCCAGACGGTCGGCATCGCGCCGTGCAGCATGACCAGATCGAACAGGGCCACGCGAAAGGGCGCTTCGTCCACCCCGGCTCCGCCGTGTGCCTGCACCAGTCCACAGGCTGCGGCATAGAGCGCGTGGTACGGCAACGCTGCCGGGTAGTGCGCCGATAAAATCATGGCCGCCGCTTTCACACCCGGCAGGGTGATCGCAAAACGATTGCCCGCCGGATTGACGAAGTCTTGTGCCTGCGCTGCGGCCAGATCGATTTCGTCATCACTCGCCAGATCGGCATACACACTGAGCCCAGGCAGCGCGTCGGGCAGCGGTGGCTGGCCGCAGGGTGCATCGTCACGCGCCAGCAGCGCACGACGAAACCGCGTCGCCAGCGCCTCGTCCAGCGACGACTCGGCATCGTGCCAGCGTCCGGCCATGCTCTCGGGGATCAGCCCCCAGGCGTCTTCGATCTCTACTCGCGCCTGTCGTGGCCCGGCTTCGCCGAGGTAACGCAGGCCGTGCGCGTCCGCCATGCCGGCAAATTCGGCAAAGCTCATCGGCGCGTGGCTATCGGCCAGGTATTCATGGAACAGATACGAGGGCGCAGCGGTTTTGAGATAGGCCATTTCCTTCAGCAGAACGGGGTCAGTCCACTCTGTGGCCAGTTCATCCAGCACCTGCAGGGCCTGATGATGGCGTTCCGGTGCGGTCAGCCTGGCGTCGGTGCGCGCAAGCAGCGTCGCGCGCAACCGCCGCAGCGGCTGCCAGCCTGCACTGACATTGAAGCTGACGTAGGCCAGTCCGCGGGCGGATAAATGCCTGCGGCACCGGGCCAGCAACGCCTGCTGCACCGCAGGCGGCACCCAGGAAAAAACGCCATGGGCAATGATGTAATCAAATTCGCCCAGCGAGTCGGGTAACGCTGCGATATCGGCGTGCAGGATGCGCACATTGGGCAGGCCCAGCTGCCGGATGAAAGCCGTGCCCGCCCCGGCCTGCACCCGCGACAGTTCCACGCCCACGCAATCGGATTGCGGCCAGCGCCAAGCCAGCGGAATGAGATTGCCACCCTGCGCGCAGCCAAGTTCAAGGATGCGCGCAGTACAAGGATCCGGCGCGTCGAAGCCGTGCAGTTTCGCCAGCGCGGCCAGCACATCCGGCTGGGTTTCCGGCAGCGGCAGGCTGTCGTAGGGCAGTTCGTCGTAGCTGGCGAGGGTGTCCATGGCGGCGATTGTAGCGCCGCCGACACGCCTGCCCTGTGATTACGCGGCTGTGCCGAAGCAATCCCGTCTGGTCAAACGTGAACTGCCTGGCTCAATGCCCGCGCGACCCCGGCTTGGAGGAAAACAGCGCCGCCTGCGGACGTGGCTTCTTCGGGTGTGCGGCCGCCTGAGGGCCGGGCTTGGGTGTGGGCTTGGCGGGTGCAGGCTTGGCGCTGGCCGACTTGCCCGGCGCACGTCCCGACGCGTTGCGATTGCCGGGCTGTCCCTGACGCGCGCCGTTGTTCTGACGCGGTGCGCCCCGGCCCTGGGGCGGGCGCGGCGGACGTTCTTCGGACATCAGATCCGCCTTGGCCGGTGGCACAAATCCGGGCTCGATTTCAACCCGCACAATCGCACGCTTGATGAGTTTCTCAATATCGCGCAGATAGCTCAGCTCTTCATCATCCACCAGCGACAGCGCCGAACCGGTGGCCCCGGCGCGGCCGGTGCGGCCGATACGGTGCACGTAATCTTCCGGCACATTGGGAAGTTCAAAATTCACCACCTGCGGCAGCTGGTCGATGTCGATGCCGCGCGCGGCGATGTCGGTGGCCACCAGCACGCGCACGCTGCCGTCCTTGAAGCTCGATAACGCTTTCGTGCGTGCCGACTGGCTCTTGTTGCCGTGGATCGCGGCGGCACCGATGCCGTCCTTGATCAGCTTTTCGGCGAGCTTGTTGGCGCCGTGTTTGGTACGGGTGAAGACCAGCACCTGTTGCCAGTCATGGTGCTTGATGAGATGCGCCAGCAGGTCACGCTTGTGCGCCTGCGGCACGCGATGCATCGACTGCTCGACCACTTCCACCGTGGTGTTGCGGCGCGCAACTTCCACACTCTTGGGGTTGTGCAGCAGGCCGTTGGCGAGGGTACGAATCTCATCGGAGAAGGTGGCCGAAAACAGCAGCGTCTGGCGCTGCTTCGGTACCACCGCGAGCACTTTCTTGATGTCGCGGATGAAGCCCATATCCAGCATGCGGTCGGCTTCGTCGAGCACCAGGATTTCGATGCCGGACAGATCGACCGTCTTCTGTCCAAGGTGGTCAAGCAGGCGGCCGGGTGTGGCGACGAGGATATCCACGCGCGATTTCAGCGCCTTGAACTGCGGATTGATATTGACCCCGCCGAACATCACCATCGAGCTGAGCGACAGGTGTTTGCCATAAGTCTTGACCGATTCTTCGACCTGCGCGGCGAGTTCGCGCGTGGGCACCAGGATCAGGCAGCGCGGGCGGCCCGGCTTCGGCGACTGCGCCGTGCGCGTGGATAGCTGATGCAGGATCGGCAGGGTGAAACCGGCGGTTTTGCCGGTGCCGGTTTGCGCCGCCGCGAGCAGGTCGCCGCCCTGCAACACCTGCGGAATCGCCTGCGCCTGGATGGGGGTGGGCGTGGTGTAGCCGGCGTCGGCAATGGCACGCAAAATGGGTTCGGCGAGGCCAAGCGTATTGAAGCCCGGGCTGGCAAGCTGTGTTTCTGTAGTCATGAGGTGTCCTGCGACGGCCTGTCACGCACGCGTGACACCAATCGAGGCAGACGAAGTTGATGATCGCGAGATCGTCAGGGAAGCCCGCATCGATTGGTAGATGCAGGCGGTCTGGCAGCAGGCCAGACGGAAGATATTCGGGTGGTGGGCAGTACAAGTTTCGAACTTGTGACCCCCGCCGTGTGAAGGCGATGCTCTACCACTGAGCTAACTGCCCCGAAATGCTTGTCGCCAAAGTACAGCGGCGCGAATTAGACCACAGCCCGCAGGGCGGGGTCAATTTTGCCACGCGGCATCGGGCGGGCGCGGTTAGAATGCGCCTTTCCCGCTGCCTGTCCCGCCATGATCCGCACCCGTTTCGCCCCCTCGCCCACCGGTTACCTGCACATCGGCGGCGCACGCACTGCGCTGTTTTCATGGGCGTTTGCGCGCCATCACGGCGGGCAGTTCATCCTGCGCATTGAAGACACCGACGTGGCGCGTTCCACCCCCGAGGCGGTGCAGGCGATCCTCGACGGCATGGCCTGGCTCGACCTCACCCACGACGAAGGCCCGTTCTATCAAATGCAGCGGATGGACCGCTACCGGACGGTGCTCGCCGAGATGCTGGCGCAGGGTCTGGCGTATCACTGCTATTGCAGTGCCGACGAACTCGACACGATGCGCGAGGCGCAACGGGCGCGTAATGAAAAACCCCGTTACGACGGTCGCTGGCGTCCCGAACCCGGCAAGGTGCTGCCCGCGCCGCCACCCGGTATCAGCCCGGTGATCCGTTTCCGCAATCCGCTTGAAGGCAACGTGGCGTGGAAGGATATGGTCAAGGGCGTGATCGAGTTTGCCAACAGCGAGCTCGACGATCTGATCATCGCGCGCGGTGATGGCACGCCCACCTACAACTTCTGCGTGGTGGTGGACGACTGGGATATGCAGATCACACATGTGATACGCGGGGACGACCACGTCAACAACACGCCGCGCCAGATCAATATCCTGAAAGCGCTGGGGGCGACAGTGCCTGCCTATGCGCATCTGTCGATGATCCTCGGCGACGATGGCACCAAGCTGTCCAAGCGTCACGGTGCGGTATCAGTGATGCAGTATGCCGACGACGGCTATCTGCCCGAAGCCGTGATCAACTATCTGGCGCGACTCGGCTGGTCGCACGGCGATGCCGAAATTTTCAGCCGCGAACAGTTCGTGCAGTGGTTCGATCTCGACCACATCACTTCGTCGGCGGGCCAGTTCAACACCGAAAAACTGCGCTGGCTGAACCAGCAGTATCTCAAGGCCGCAGACGACACGCGGCTGGCCGAACTCACCCGGCCGATCCTGCTGCGCAACAGCCTCGTGCTCGACGATGGCCCGTCTCTGGCCGCCGTGTGCGGGCTGGTAAAAGAACGTGCGGCCACGCTGCTGGAACTGGCCGAGGCGGCCAGCCTGTTTTACCGCACACCTGCGCCCACGGCGGAATTGCGAACGCAGCATCTCACCCCCGATGTCATGCCTGCACTCGCCGACCTGGCCACGCGTCTCAGTACACTGACTTGGGAGCGCGCGGCCATCAGCGCCACGTTCAAGGAAACCCTGGCCGCCCACAACCTCAAAATGCCCAAGCTGGCGATGCCGGTGCGTGTCCTGGTCACCGGACAAACGCAAACGCCTGCCATCGACGCCACCCTGGAACTGCTGGGCAGGGACACGGTGATCGCACGGCTGAACGCCGCGTTATAGCCCGCCATCCGGCAGATGATTCCGCTATAATGCGCGCTGTTTTTCGCCGCTGTAGCTCAGTTGGTAGAGCAGCGCATTCGTAATGCGAAGGTCGCCAGTTCGATTCCGGCCAGCGGCACCAGTAGTCAAAACGCCGCTCAGTGAGCGGCGTTTTTCATTCCGGGATTGCGGTTTCAAGTAACGGGTACACCCTGGCAAACAGTTCGCTCACCTTGTCCGGTGGCAAGGGACGGGCCACGACAAACCCCTGGATTTCGTCGCATCGGGCCTGCCGCAGGAAAGCCACCTGTTCGAGTGTTTCGACGCCTTCGGCCACCACCCTGAGTTTCAGCGCATGTGCCAGCCGGATAATCGCGTTGACGATTTCCGCATCATCACTATCGAGCAGGATGTCACTGATGAAACTCTTGTCGATTTTCAGTGCGTCGATGGGCATGCGTTTCAGGTGACCGAGGTTGGAATAGCCGGTGCCAAAATCATCGATGTAAACGTGCAGCCCGCGCTGACGCAGCGCATCCAGCATGTCAAAGGTGCGCGCGCCATTGTCCATGGCCGCGCTTTCGGTAATTTCCAGTTGCAGGTGCGTAACGTCCATGCCGGTTTCCAGCAGGATGACGTCGATGTCGTCAATCAGGCGTGCATCGACAAACTGCCGCAGCGACAGGTTGATCGCGAGCGGCGGCGGATTCAATCCGGCGTCACGCCACAGTATCCATTGCTCACAGGCGGCACGTGCCACCCAGCGGCCCAGCGGCAGGATCAACCCGGTTTCTTCTGCCACCGGGATGAACTGTTCGGACCCGATGATGCCGCCGGAGCGCGGCAACCAGCGCACCAGGGCCTCCAGCCCCACGACCTGACCGCTGGTCAGATCGACCTTGGGCTGATAGACCAGTGCCAGTTCGTTGCGTTGCAGCGCGTGCCGCAGACCGTTTTCCAGGGTGAGCTGCTGTTGCGCAACGGTATTCAGTTCAGCGCTGAAATACTCGAATCCGGTGCGACGTTGCTTGGCCTGATACATCGCCAGATCGGCCTGACGCAGCAGGGTATTGGCATCAGTGGCGTCATCCGGATACACACTGATGCCGATACTGGAACCGATGGCATAACGGCGCTGGTCGATCTTGAAGGATTCGGCCAGGGTCTGAATGAGTTTGCTGGCGACCCGACTGGCCGTCTGCGAGGCGGGCTTGTGCATGAGGATCACGGCGAACTCATCGCCCCCCAGCCGCGCCACAAAATCCTCGGATCGCAATTGTCCATCCAGTCGGCTGGCGACGATGCGCAGCACCTGATCGCCGACTTCATGCCCCTGGGTATCGTTGATGTGCTTGAAGCGGTCGAGGTCGATGAAAAGCAGTGAGACCTGGGCTTTTTCGCGCTGCGCGCGTGCCAGCGTATGGCTCAGAAAATCCTGGAAATACGACCGGTTGGGCAGCCCGGTAAGGGTGTCGTGGTTGGCCAGCATGTCGAGCCGCATTTCAGAATAGCGCCGCTCGGTCAGTGCCGCTGCCACAAACAGGCCACCCAGCGACATGGTCATCAGACTGACCTGCAGCGCAAACACCTCGTGCAGTGACGTGCTGCGTGCCAGCCCGCCATAGCTCACCAGCGCCAGTCCCATCACGATCAAGGCCGACAGGAAAATGGCCAGGCTGGCACCGGTAACCGAAAACCGCAGTGCCGCCCACAGCACGCCGGGCAGCAGGATGAACAGCACGACTTCGGCCGGGCGAAGTGGAGCGACATACTCCATCATCAGCCGGGTGAGCGTCAGCATGCCGAGCACCAGTACCAGGGCTTCGATGCGTGCACGGCGCTGGGTGGGCAGCAAATCCCAGCGCGAAGTGGTGAGCAGCAAGGGGGCAATCAGATACACCCCGACCAGATCGCCCAGCCAGCCCACGGCCAGGTTCTGCCAGCCCGCGCCTGACAGCGCCCCCGAAAAACCGTTGAGGCTGGCAAAGCTGATCAGTGCGCTGACGGCGCTGCCCAGCGGCACGGCGATCAGCGCGAATTTGGCAACGCTGGCGACGTAGTCGAGTGTGTGGCTGAACGGCCGGAGATAACGCGGCAGTGTACCCATGATCGCTGCGCCGATCGTGGCACCCAGTGCCTGCTGCAAAGCCACCTCCAGCGGCAGGCTCTGGCTGTAAACAGCAAAAGCGCCGAGCAGCACGCCGAATACGCCGGCCAGGCCAAAACGCAGACTCGCGGCCGCACCGATGCCGGCAGCCAGCCAGACGGCTGCGACGACATCCGGGGAGTAGGCCGCAAGCTGGAGGCTGGCCCAGCCTGCCAGTGCATAGGCCAGCGCGGTAAAGCCCGCCACCCGCGCAAAGCGCCCGACTGCTGCGCGTGTGGGCAAGGCGGGGCGCTGCAAGGCCAGCGTGCCTAGGCTTCGGGGTTGGATTGCGCGCGAACGGATTCGAGCGCTTCTTTCAGGGTTTCTTCGGTCAGGCCATTCAATTGTTCAGCCAGCATTTCAGCGGCGTCGATGGTGTTGGCGTCATCGGGCAGCGTATCGGTGTCGAGGTTGGCAACAAAGACGGCTGCCGCACCGGTGACCTGCAACAGTTGCCGACGCTCCGTCATCAGCATTTCTATTTCGTCCCGCAGCAGGCGGACTTCATCTTCCTTCATGGCGTGTACGCTCATGGTTTTCTCCGTTATCGTTTATCCATCCCATCAAGCAAACAGGGTGAGTACTCCGGTGTAGCCATACAAACGGTTGTGGGAAATCTCGCCATTGGCAAAAAATCCCACCAGGGGAAATTCGCCCAGCGCTTCGCGGATCAAGCCCAGTTCACGGTTGGGTTCACCGAACATGTGCTGGCCGCGTCCCAGGCACGAATAATACACGCCGCCCCGGATGGCGGTTCCGAGCTGCGCCTGGATCGCACCCAACATTCGTACCAGGTCTTCCTCGGCGCTGGACTGGTCGCGGCGGCAGAACAGCATCTCGTCGCCAGGCTCGATGTATTCGCCTATCGCCACCAGATGATTGTCGGGGTCCACACCCAGAATATTGCGCACCAGATAATCGCCGGTGTCAGAACCCCGCACGGGCAAACCGACAAAAATATAGCCCGCCGCACGGCGCAGATCGCGCGCCAGCACTTCGCCGATTTCCTCTTTCATCACATCCAGCGCAGGGCGGTGATCGAGACCGGCGACGATATTCTTGTTGGCGCTGGTGATGCGATGTCGCGGCCCCAGCGGCGAGACGCCCTGCGACAACCGGGTAGCCAGCTGCACCCGCTCGCTGAACAGCACGCCCGACAAGCCGCCGCTCACCACGCTGTCGCTGATTTGCCGGTTTTCGCCGCGCGAGCTCGACAGTCCGCCCACCACAAAACCACTGGTCACATGCGCCGAGAGGCCATCAATCAGTTCCTGCATCCGCGCATTGCCCGGGTCGCCGTGGGCAATCGCGAAATACCCCGACACACTGAGCGCTTCCAGATCATGCGGGGTCTGCAGCAAGGGCAACATGCTGAAATCCGCCTGGTCAAACTCGCCCAGCATCACCGCCAGCGCGGGCGTTTCCAGATACTCCACGCCGGTGGCACAGACGCCCACGCCAATGCTGCCGGTCCAGTGCGTCACGCCGGTCGCGCTTTTGAAGAAATCCAGGATCGCTTCCATGTCCTCGACGTACGCATCGGCCACATACAGAAATCCGAGTGTGGCCGAGGCAGGGATCGCCCCCAGCTGGGTCATGCAGGACTGGGCAGCCTGCGTCCAGTCGGCGTGGGCAGCGTGGGCGTAACGAAAAGGCGTGGTCATGGCGATGGAGGGGACATAAGTCACACGATATTATGCGAATCTGCTTTTCAGGGTGCACCCGATGCCAGAAATTTCTCCGCTGTTTCCCCCGATTACGCCTTATGCCTCGGGAATGCTCGATACCCAGGGCCTGCATCGCCTGTACTGGGAAACCTCGGGTAACCCGGACGGCATCCCGGTGCTGTTCGTGCATGGCGGCCCCGGTTCCGGCACCTCGCCTGCGCAGCGGCGGTTTTTCGATCCGGCGCGCTACCGGATCATCCTGTTTGATCAGCGTGGCAGTGGCCGTTCGACGCCGCACGGCGAGCTGACCGATAACACCACGCCGCATCTCATTGCCGACATGGACGCGCTGCGCCTGCATCTGGGCGTGGATCGCTGGCTGGTGTTCGGTGGCTCCTGGGGCTCGACGCTCGCGCTGGCCTATGCCGAAACTCATCCGCAGCACTGTCTGGGACTGGTGCTGCGCGGGATCTTTCTGTGCCGTCGCAGCGAGATCGACTGGTTTCTATACGGCATCCGGGCGTTTTTTCCCGAGGCGCAGCGGCAACTGGCCGAGTACATTCCGCCATCCGAACGCGACGATCTGCTCCATGCCTACCATCGTCGCCTGATCGATCCCGACCCGGCAGTACACCAGCCAGCGGCACGGCACTGGGCCACGTTCGAAGCTGCGTGCTCAACCCTGCTGCCCAATCCGGAGCTGGTGGCGGCGTTTGGCAGTGACCACACCGCGTTATCGCTGTCACGTATCGAAGCGCATTACTTTGTTCACGACATTTTCCTGCCCGACAACAGCCTGCTCGACCACATCGACCGGATACGCGCGCTGCCCGCCATCATCGTGCAGGGCCGCTACGATGCCGTCTGCCCGATCGTATCGGCCGATGCGCTGGCACGTGCCTGGCCCGAAGCGCATTACGTGATCGTGCCCGATGCCGGTCATTCCGCATTCGAGCCGGGCATCGCGCGCGCACTTGTCGCCGCGTGTGAGCGCTTTGCGGCAAGCGGACATTTCAGCGCATGAGGGTGCCGTCCCGGACACGCACCACAAGCGGCAGCGCACCGCCGGTTGCCGATTTCAGCCATCCTGCTTTTGCCCCCTACCGTGCGCTGATCGCTGACCTCGATCTGTCGCACGCCCTGCCCGGCCTCGACCGCCTCAACGCCGTGGCGACTTCGCAGCAGCTCACGCAGGCGCAGGGACATCCCCTGCGTTTCGTCGCGCCGAGTGGACGGCTGGCTGCACGGGATTATGAAAACCATATCCTCGCCACCGGCGAAATCCCCACCCGCCACGACACCTGGCATGACGTGCTGAACGCGCTGGTATGGCTGCGATTTCCACGCTTCAAGGCGGCGCTGAATGCCGCGCATGGCACCGCCATGTCACACGAAACCGACTCGCTGCGCGGGCGCCGCCGTGATGCCCTGACGGTGCTGGATGAATCCGGGGTCTGGGTGACAAGTGATGAACCGGCTTTGTTTCCATTACTGGCGAACCACGACTGGACGACCCTGTTTGTGGCGCAGCGGCACACCGTGATCCGCGCCATGCGCTTCGTCGTCGTCGGCCATGCGCTGCTGGAAAAGGCGCTCGCGCCCTACCCCGCCATCACCGGGAAATGCCTGCTGCTGGAAGCACACCCGACCCGGGCGCGCGACGCCGAAACCGATGCCATCGCTGCGCTGGCGACGCTGGCCAGTCCACGCCAGCTGCTGCCGCTGCCGGTACAGGGCATACCGGGCTGGGATGCGGCCAATGCGTCAGCGGTGTATTACGCCAACACGGCCATATTCAGGCCGCCAGCGGAACTTCGCCGCCCGCCACCCAGTGCTGCGCCATCTCCAGGTCATCAAACAGACGGATATCGGCCGACATGAACAGGCGATTGACCCATACGCTCCAGGCAATCCA
>JAJXUA010000050.1:0-4276 GCA_021783275.1 Pseudomonadota bacterium | reverse complement strand
GCCATATTCAGGCCGCCAGCGGAACTTCGCCGCCCGCCACCCAGTGCTGCGCCATCTCCAGGTCATCAAACAGACGGATATCGGCCGACATGAACAGGCGATTGACCCATACGCTCCAGGCAATCCACTGATCACTGGTCAGGATCGCGATGCGGCCAAAATCGTGTTTGTGCTGGCGTGAAAACTGCATTTCTTCCCAGGCCACATCCAGGCTGTACGACAGCATGTCACGCAGATCGAACAGCAGATTGACGCTGCCCTGAAACTGCACGCCGTAGAGCACGGCCTCCTCAAACTCGCGGTAATCGTCCAGCGTGAACTGTCCCAGCACGGTGACCGCTATCTGGTCGCCTTCTATCGTCAAGCTGATCATGGCCGTCTCCTTGGTGTTTTTCAGTGATGCCAGCCTGGTAGCCGCGCTATGCCCCTCAGGCTGACAACGCATTGCGACTATTGCACGCTGGCATTATCACTATAGAAGATCATTGCGCGGTGTGGCGGACACCCTCACTGCCAGTATCCCCGCCGCAGCGACGGTGGCCATGCCCAGCCAGGCCAGCGCCGGCAAATGCTCGTCAAAAAACAGCACGCCGTAGATCGCCGAAAACGCCACCGTGGTGTAGGCCAGGGCACCGACGATGAGGGTGCGCCCCCGGTGGTAGGCACGCGTCAGTGCCAGTTGCGCCAGCGTGGCGGTGACGCCGATGCCGATCAGCCAGGGCCAGTCTGCCGCCTGCGGGCGATGAAATCCGCTCAGTAGCATCCAGATGCCGCCACCCAGCGTTGCCAGCAAGGTGAAATAAAACACCACCCGCCACTCCGGCTCGCCCAGTTTGCCCAGTTGCTTCACATTCACATACGCCACCGCCGCCAGCATGCCCGACACCAGTCCGGCCAGCGCAGGCAGCCAGGCCTGATCCTGCAGCTGCGGCCGCAACAGCAGCACGATCCCGGCAAATCCCAGCGCCACCGCAGCGAGCAAGCCCCGTCCATGCTGTTCGCGCAGCCAGCCCACCGACAGCGCCGCCAGAAACAGCGGCGCGGTGTAGTTCAGCGTCACCGCCGTCGCCAGCGGCAAATTTGCGATTGCATAAAAAAACAGCACCAGCGCGGTAAACCCCGACACACCTCGCCACAGATGCGACCATCCATGTGGCGTGGCCAGTGGTGCCAGAGGTTGACGCTGGCGCAGTGCAATGACGGCCCAGATCACGACCAGACCAAACACCGAGCGATAGAACACCAGCTCGGCAGGCGAAAACCGCGCCGACGCGTGCTTGACCAGCACACCCATCAGCGCAAACAGCGCTGCGGCCACCAGCATCCAGCTTGATTTCATACCGGGTCGATGGATACTGGCTCGATGAGATAGCTCATCGGGTAGATGCGCACTGCGATCCGTGCCCCCTGCAGGATGCGCGTCCGCTCACTTGAGATGCGGCTCGATCTCCCGCCGCACGAAGGCATGAAAATGCATCATGCCGTCTTCCAGGGGCGACTGGTACGGGCCGGTTTCCGACACGCCTTGCCGATGCAGCGCGCGTCGCCCCCGGTGCATGCGTTCGCAGATTGCCTCGTCTTCTTTCGCGGTTTCGTGATACGCCGCCTGTTCGGCCTCGATGAAAGCGCGCTCGAACAGCACGATGTCTTCGGGATAGTAAAACTCGACGATATTGCGGCACGACTCCACGCCGGTCGGGATGATCGACGACACCACCAGCACATGCGGATACCACTCGACCATCAGTCCGGGGTAATAGGTGAGCCAGATCGAGCCGTGCGCGGGGGCGTGCCCCTGTCGATAGGCCATGAGCTGCTCATGCCATTGCCGGTAAACTGGCGAACCGGCCTGGGCGAGACCGCGATTCACGCCCACCGTCTGCACCGACCACCAGTCGCCGTATTCCCATTTCAGGTCGTCGCAGGTGACAAAGTGTCCAAGGCCGGGGTGGCAGGGCGCGACGTGATAATCCTCCAGATACACTTCGATGAAGGTTTTCCAGTTGCAGGCGTATTCGGAAACCTGCACCCGTTCAAGCATGAATCCGGAAAAATCCAGTTCGCGTGCGGCCTGCATGGCCGCGAGGTCGGCGTTGATCTGGCGGCCGCCAGCAAACAGCAGTCCCTGCCAATTTTGCAGGCCGGTGCGTTGAAGGTTGAGGCAGGGATTGCCGGGAAATTCGGGCGCACCCATCAATTTGCCCTGGCAGTCATACGTCCAGCGGTGGATCGGACAGACGATGTGACTGGACGGCAGTTTTCCGCGCCCGTCCAGCATCAGCGCCTGACGGTGGCGGCAAACATTCGACAGCATTTCGATGCCGCTGCCGGTGTTGACCAGGATTTTTGCGCTGTCGAAACTTTCCAGCGCGTGATAGTCGTCGCGGTCGGGCACCATCAACTGATGGCCCGCGTAACCGGGGCCACGTTTGAACAGCACTTCGAGTTCCAGCGCATGGATGGCCGGATCGAAGTACCAGGAAACCGGCAGTTGTGGCGAAGTTAGCGACAAGGCGCTGGATTCGGCGAGATCGCTCATGGCGTACCCTACTCAAAACCAAGCCCCCTCCCGGTCTGCACCGGAAGCGGCAAGCGTGACCATGATGGTCACTGGATCAACGGAGATTTTCCGCACGGTTTATGTTGCATCTGCCGCGCGGAAAGGCCGCGATTCTAGCACAGCCCCCTACCCGGCAAAACGCCGCTACGGCGCTGAATTTGTTAAAGTAGCCCCCTTTCTGTTTCACGTTTTTCTCATGGTCAAACCCCGCACCCCTGTCGCGCCCAAGGATTACGAATCGGCTCTGGCCGAGCTGGAAGCGATCGTGGCCGAGATGGAATCCGGGCAATTGCCGCTGGACGCTTCGCTCACCGCCTACAAGCGCGGTGCAGAACTGCTGCAATACTGCCGTCAGCAACTGCACAATGTGGAACAACAGGTCAGTGTGCTGGAAAACGGCTCGCTTCGCCCCTACACCGACAGCACTGCGGATGACTGATTTTTCCACCTGGATGCTGACCTGCCAGACGCATATGGAAAACGTCCTGGCCGACAGCCTGCCCGCTGCCGGAATCGCCCCCAGCCGCCTGCACGATGCCATGCGCTATGCCGTGCTGGGTGGCGGCAAACGGGTGCGCCCGCTGCTGGCGTTTGCGGCGGGCGAAGCCACCGGTGCCGACCGCTCGCGCGTCCAGTATGCGGCGGCGGCGGTCGAACTCATCCACGCCTATTCACTGATACACGATGACATGCCCGCCATGGACGATGATGCCCTGCGCCGCGGCAAACCCACGGTGCATGTGGAATTTGATGAAGCCACTGCCTTGCTGACGGGTGACGCCCTGCAAAGTCTGGCCTTCGAAATGCTGTCCACCGAACCGCTGGCCGACGACGCGGCGAGCCAGCTCGCGATGGTGCAGCTGCTGGCTCAGGCTGCCGGATCGCGCGGCATGGCGGGCGGTCAGGCCATCGATCTGGATAGCGTCAATACCGCGCTGGATCTTCCTGAACTGGAATTCATGCACATCCATAAAACCGGCGCGCTGATACGCGCCTCGGTGCTGCTGGGCGCGCGCTGCGGAACGCTGGCCGATCAGGATGCCGTTGCGCTGGACCATTACGCCAAATGCATCGGGCTTGCGTTTCAGGTGGTCGATGACGTACTCGACGCCGAAGCGTCCACGGCCACCCTCGGCAAAACGGCCGGCAAGGACGCAGCGCAGAACAAGCCCACCTACGTCAGCCTGCTGGGCGTAACCCGTGCCCGTGAACTGGCGCAGGAACTGTGCACCGATGCCCATGCCGCACTCGAACCGCTGGGCCCCCGGGCCGACCGCCTGCGCCAGTTGGCGGACTTTGTCGTCGAGCGCTCATTCTGAAATGAACACGCCGCTACTCGACGCCCTGCATAGCCCCGCCGATCTGCGCGCGCTGCCCGTTGCCGACCTGCCCCGCGTGGCGGATGAGCTGCGCGCGTTTCTGCTGGACTCGGTCGCCCACACCGGTGGCCACCTGTCGTCCAACCTGGGCTCGGTGGAACTGACGCTGGCTCTGCATTACGTCTTCGACACCCCGCACGACCGCATCGTGTGGGATGTGGGGCATCAAAGCTATGCGCACAAAATCCTCACCGGCCGTCGCACGGCGATGAGTGGATTGCGCCAGAGCGGCGGCATTGCCGGGTTCCCACGCCGCCAGGAAAGCGAATATGACGCGTTCGGCACTGGCCACTCCAGCACGTCGATTTCGGCGGCGCTCGGCATGACCGAAGCGTTC
>JAJXUA010000049.1 GCA_021783275.1 Pseudomonadota bacterium | reverse complement strand
GGCCGGCAGGATCTGCTTGCCATCCAGCTCGTATTTCCCAAGTGGTTTACGCTGCTGACGCACAGCATCTTTGACCACCCGGCGCACCATGTGCATCCCGCCATCCCCAGTTATCGCCTGTCCGAAGCCCAGGCCAAGCTGAATGCCATGGTGGGGCCCGCGGTAATCTCGGAACGGTTCTCGCTGGCCTGGTTCGCCCAGGTGCGACAGCGCTGCAAGCTCTATGATTACGAGCAGCATCGCTGGCTGGATTTCGACGGCAAACCGAGTTCACGCGTCACCCTGGCCACCGCAGCTGAGGCCGACCGTCAGGTCTGGAGGACACGCACGGTTTCGACAAACTGAACAGATCCCGCCACATTTTGCGGGATGCATCCCGGTCAACCCGGTTGTATCGCCCACCGACAGCAGGTCTCACCGCTTTTTTCTTCCACATGAAGTGCTTAGCGTTAAAGTTTGTGCCTGCAAACCCGATAAACCTCGAAACCGGAGCTCTCCCGATTGTTCCAGGATAAAAAATGATCATGCCATTGCGGGCCGTAACTTCAAGCACGACACCCGAGCGCGAGACACGCCTGCGCAGTGGCGCGCGTGTCATTATTGTGGATGACCGTGGTACCGCCCGCAGTCTGCTGGAAGGACTGGCGCGTACACTGGAGCCGGGGGTCATCGTCGAAAGCTATGCCGACCCGCTCGACGCCCTGGCGCACATGGAAATCGCCACGCCCGACCTGATCATCACCGACTACCGGATGCCCGGGATGGACGGCATCGAATTTACCCGCCGCATCCGCGCCGAGCGCCGCCTGTCCGACGTGCCCATCATTATTGTTACCGTGGTGGAAGACCGCCAGGTGCGCTATCAGGCACTGGAAAACGGGGCCACCGACTTCCTCACCCGGCCGATTGACCCACAGGAATGTCGTGCCCGCTGTCTCAACCTGCTGGCGCTGCGCCGCAATCAGCGCGTGGTGGCCGAGCGGGCACTGTGGCTGGAAGAGCAGGTGATGCACGCCACCCGTGAAGTTCGTACCCGTGAGCGCGAAACCCTGATGAAGCTGGCGAAAGCCGGTGAATACCGGGATCAGGAAACCGGCAATCACATCATCCGCATGTCACGCTATGCCCGGCTGATTGCCGAAGAGCTGAAACTGACTGCGATGGAATGCGACGAGATCGAAGCTGCGTCGCCCATGCATGACATCGGCAAAATCGGCATTCCGGATCACATTCTGCTCAAACCCGGACGGCATACTCCGGAAGAGCAGGTCATCATGCGTCGGCATCCGGTGATTGGTCATGAAATCCTGGCCGACAGCCCGTCGCGTTATTTGCAGATGGGTGCGGTGATCGCGCTGGGGCATCACGAAAAATATGATGGCACCGGCTACCCGCAGGGTCTGGCGGGTGAAAACATTCCCCTGCCCGCACGGATCGTGGCGGTTGCCGATGTATTCGATGCCCTCACCTCCAAACGCCCCTACAAGGAAGCCTGGACGTTTCAGGAGGCACTCGCCATGCTGCAATCCGAAAGCGGCAAGCATTTCGACCCGGCCTGTGTGCGTGCGTTTGAAATGCGTATCGACGCGGTTGCGGCGATCATGCGTGAACTGGGCGATCAGCCAGTCAGCTGATCTGATAATCAGTCAGCCGACCTGATAATGAAATCCGTATTGCGCTGGCCCCAGATCGGATTCGTAACGGATCTGCTTGCCCGGATACGGAAAAGACCGGATACCGAATTCCAGCAGGCGCGACTCCGCTTCATCACGGTGGTCGGGTTCTACCTGTATTTTTCGCTGGATTCACATTCCCATGGTGCCGTGATGGCGCAACAGGTGCATTTCATCGGCCTGTCCCTGACCGCCATTTCTCTGGCCTTGCTGGTCAGAAGCCTCATCGACCCCGGGGTGTCCGTCACCCGCCGCACCATCGGCATGGTGCACGATTTCAGCGTGGCCACCTACATGCTCGCCATCTCCGGCGAAACCGGTGCGCCTGTGGTCGCGACCCTGCTCTGGGTCACCCTGGGCAACGGCTTCCGCTACGGCATCCCGTATCTTCTGTTTTCAACCCTGGCGTCGTGTGTGGGTTTTATCGTCGTCTATCTGGTCAATCCGTTCTGGCACGCGCATACCGCGCTGTGGTGGGGAATCTGGCTCACGCTTCTGGTAGTGCCACTGTATTCGACGAGTCTGTTGCGGCAACTTCATGGTGCGGTCAAACGGGAACGCGAAGCCAATCAGGCCAAGTCGTCGTTTGTCGCCAACATGAGCCATGAGTTGCGCACGCCGCTCAATGGCGTGATCGGCGTCACCGATCTGCTGGCAGAAACACGGCTCGACAAGGAACAGCAGGAATATGCCCAGATCATTCGCACTTCGGCCAACACCCTGCTTGAGCTGATTGATAACGTACTGGATATCTCCCGCATCGAAGCAGGCCGTCTGAGCACTGCCACGGAAGATTTTGACCTGCACCGCCTGGTGAACGGCACGGTGGCGATGCTGGAAACGCAGGCCAACCGCAAGGGTCTGACCCTGGCCGCACACATTGCGCCCCAGACACCTTTCCATTTGCACGGCGATAGCCGGCATGTGCGCCAGGTGCTGATCAATCTGGTCGGCAATGCCATCAAATTCACCGAACATGGCCGGGTCGATGTCTATATCCGCCCGGTCGGTCATGGCAGCACGCCGCGTTTGCGTTTTGAAGTCGTCGATACCGGCATCGGCATTGCCGAATCTGCGCAGGCACGTATTTTTGACAGTTTCACCCAGGCCGACACCTCGGTCACCCGTCGCTTTGGCGGCACCGGGCTCGGCACCACGATAGCCCGTCAGCTGGTTGAAGCGCTGGGCGGCGAAATCGGCCTGCACAGCCGGGAGGGCGAAGGCTCGACTTTCTGGTTCGAATTGCCCTTTGTGCTGCAAAGCGTGCAGCCGTCCACCGAAACGCAATTCGATGCCGCTATGCGGGTGGGCATACTGGCGGGTGCCGAGCTGTCTGCCCGCGTGCAGACCATGGTGCATGACTGGGGCGCGGAAGCCGTCACCGTAGACAACACCAATCGACTGGCAGCCGAGTTGTCCGCGTACCTGTCCGGCGGCACGCCCCTGGGTGCGGTCGTGGTCGAGCGCAGCGTGTTGCCGGGCGATCCGGTCGCCTTTCTCCACTTGCTGCGCGACGATCCCCAACTCGCCAACCTGCCCATCATCCTGCTGGAGTCGGATGCCAGCTCGCCTCTGGCACGCGACGCGCAACTCGTTCGCGAAGGCTTTGCCTCGGTCTTGCGCACGCCGGTCAATACGACCCTGCTGTTCAATGCCATCCACGCGGTCGTCAGTCAGGACATGCCGGACAATGTGGTCTCGCTGGGCAGCCGTTTCCAGCCGCAGGCTGCCCCTGCCAGCGGCCTGAACATCCTGGTCGCCGAGGACAATCCGATCAATCAGCGCGTAATACGCGGCCTGCTGGAGCACGCGGGGCACAAAACCTGGCTGGCGCACGATGGTGAAGAAGCTCTGGCCATGCTCGACGCCGGTGATCAAACCTACGATCTGGCGATCATCGACATGCACATGCCGCAACTGTCCGGGCCGGAAGTGGTACAACGCTGGCGCTTCCTGGAAACCGGCCATCTGCCGATCATCATGCTGACGGCCGACGCACGGGCCGATGCCCAGGCGACGTGCGAAAGCGCAGGCGTCGATACTTTCCTGACCAAACCGGTCAACAGCCGCGAGCTGATCGACATCATCTCGCGCCTGACCCAGCAAAACCCGGCCACCCCCAACCCGGTCGCACCGACCGTCATGCCATCCCGAAAACAGATCCTGGACGAGAGCGTGCTGGATGAATTGATGAAACTGGGGGGGGTCGCATTTGTGGATGACCTGCTTGCCAGTTTTGCAACGGACAGCGCCCGTTCACTGCGGGACGTGGAACGCGCACTGGAATCTGAAGATTACGGGCAATGGCATGATCAGCTGCACATGCTCAAAGGCGGCGCAGGTGACATGGGCGCGCACCGTCTGGCGGAACTGTGTGCCGAAGCCGAGCGCGTCAAACCGTTCGAACTGGCCACGCCCCGGGCGCGTGCGCTGCTGGATGCGGTACGCACCGGTTTCGCCGATGCACATACCGCGCTGGATGCCTACCAAGCCAGCAAATTACGCGCTGAGCGCGTGTGAATCGTCAACCGGCGAACCCGACTTGCCGGTCTGGCGACTCACCAGCCGCTCCATCATCCGCAAATCCCGGGCCTCCAGCCGCAAAGCCGCATCGACCCAGATTTCCGTAATGCGGATCAGTTCATCGTAGGTCACCGGCTGGCTGATTTCGCGCGCGGCACGCAATGCCAGTATGCCGTTGCGGGATTTGTCCTCACGGCGGACGTAGTCATAAACAGCACTTTCGCCCTCGCCCGGCTCGGCCAGCACATCCAGCACCCCCAGGTCGTGTAGCTCTTCTGCCAGATAGAGTTTCCCGCTGCGGATGATTTTTTCCGCCTGGTGGTAACCCACCCGGCGTCCGAGAAAAGTCATCGCGCCCATGCCCGGAAACAGGTTGAAGAGAATTTCGGGCAAGCCCATCTTCGCCCCCCGTTCGGCTATCAGCACATTGGCCGCCAGCGCACTTTCGAAACCGCCCCCCAGCGCCTGACCCTGCACCAGCGCAATACTGGTCACACCGGGGCGGTTCAGATGGCTGTGCACGGCAAACGAGCAATCGATACAGGACAGCGCGTAGTGATACAGCGCCTGACGGTCTTTAGCCATGATGTGCTTCATGAACAGACTGAGATCCCCGCCCAGGCTGAAGGTGTCAGCCACGCTGGACGCAATCACGAAATACTTGACGTCGGGTTCAGCCGGGTCGTCGATCTTGCCGACCATGCTGTTACCCCAGGCGATCAACTCGCGCAGCAACGTCGGGGTAAAACAGGGACGCGGCTCTGCGTGCATGTAGCCCCAGGCCACCTGGCTATGCGGGTCGAAATACGTGGTGAGCTGCGTATATTCGTTGTGCTGGGCGGGTAGCGTGTTGCGGACTGCTTGCAAGTGCGCCATCAAATGCTCCACAGGGTAGGTGAGGACAGCCCGTTGCAGGACTCTGAGTGGAGACTAGCGCGCCGCGCACGCTGATTCAATAGTCCGATGGTTAAATTTTGTGCGCCCTGTATTTTGTGGCCAGTCCCTGCCGCAGGGCCCAGATGCTGTGGGTCAAACGACTTGCAGCAAGGTCCAGGACATGCGCAGCGCCAGCGCAATCAACAGCAGCGCGAAAATCCGCTTCAGTGGGCGCACCGGAAGCCGGTGCGCAGTGCGCGCACCGAGCGGCGCAGTCAGCACGCTGCCCAGCACGATGCCGCCAAAGGCGGGCAGATAGACGAAACCCAGGCTCCCGGCGGGCAAGCCACGCTGTTGCCAGCCGCCGACCACATAGCCCAGTGCCCCGGCGACGGCAATGGGAAAGCCGATGGCGGCTGCGGTCGCAATCGCACGGTGCAGCGATACGTTGTGCCACAACATGAACGGAACCGACAGCGTACCCCCGCCGATACCGACCCAGCTCGACACCGCGCCGATCACGCCGCCCGCGAGAGTCGTGCCGGGGTATCCGGGCAAGCCGCGATGCGGGGCAGGGCGAAAATCGAACCACATCTGGATGGCGGCATAGAACAGGAAAACAACAAAGAAAATTGCCAGCACAGAACCGGGAACCCGCGCCGCCAGCAGGGCGCCCGCCCCGGTACCCAGCACGATCCCGGGGGTGATGCGTCGCACCAGTGCCCAGTCCACGGCACCATGCCGGTGATGCGCACGCACACTGGACAGCGAGGTGAACAGGATGGACGCGAGCGAGGTTCCGAGGGCGAGCTGGGTTTCCAGCCCGCTGCCGAGTGCCTGGCTGTGCAGCATCACGATCAGCACCGGCACGATGATGAGCCCGCCGCCCACGCCCAGCAGTCCGGCCACAAACCCCACCACCAGCCCCAATGCGACATAGGCCGCGAGCAGCGGCAGCGCAAGCATCACAGATGCTTGACGATGAACGCGTATTCAGCCGGATCCACGGGCGTGATCGACAGCCGGTTGCCGCGTTGCAGAATGCGCATATTGGCGAGTTCAGGGTAGGTGCGGATTTCGGACAGCGGCATCAGGCGGGTTTTTTTCACCAGCTTGACATCCACATTGACCCAGCGCGGATTCTCCGGCGTGGCTTTGGGGTCGTAATATTTATGCTTGGGGTCGAACTGGAACGCGTCGGGGTACGCCAGCGTGCTCACCACCGCCAGTCCGGCGATCCCCGGCTCGGCACACGACGAATGGTAAAACAGCACCTTGTCGCCAACTTTCATCTGGTCGCGCATGAAATTGCGCGCCTGATAATTGCGGATGCCATACCAGGCGACGCTCTGGTTGGGGAAGCCGGCGAGGTCATCGATGCTGACATCGCCGGGCTCGGATTTCATCAGCCAGTAACGCATGATCAGGCGCGACGGATCAGTGTGCCGACGCCTTCCGGGGTCAACACTTCCAGCAACAGGGCATGTTCAACCCGGCCATCAATAATGTGCGCCGACTTCACCCCGCTGTTCACGGCGTCCACGGCATAGCCGACCTTGGGAATCATGCCGCCGGAGATCGTGCCATCCGCCATCAGCTCATCCACTTCGCGTGGTGACAAGCCTGTCAGCAGCTTCATCTGCTTGTCGAGCACGCCCGGGGTATTGGTCATGAAAATCACTTTTTCCGCCTGCAATACGCCCGCGATCTTGCCTGCCGCCACATCGGCATTGATGTTGTAGGCATTGCCTTCCTTGTCGGTGCCGAGCGGCGCCACCACCGGAATGAAATCACGCGCGTCCAGCACCTGAATGATTTCCGGGTCAATGCTGGTGATTTCGCCCACCTGGCCGATATCGACCATTTCTTCCGAGTTGTCCTTGCTGGCCACCAGCATTTTCTTGGCATGGATGAAGTTGCCGTCCTTGCCGGTGAGCCCCACCGCCTTGCCGCCATGCTTGTTGATGAGCGTCACGATGTCCTGGTTCACGAGGCCGCCCAGCACCATTTCCACCACGTCGAGGGTTTCCTCGTCAGTCACCCGCATGCCCTGGATGAAATCGGACTGCTTGCCGATTTTTTTCAGCAGGTCGGCAATCTGCGGCCCGCCGCCGTGCACCACCACCGGGTTCATGCCGACCAGTTTGAGCAGCACCACATCCTTGGCAAAGGCTTCCATCAGGTGCCGTTCGGTCATGGCGTTGCCGCCGTACTTGATGACGATGGTCTTGTCGTAAAAACGCTGGATGTACGGCAGGGCTTCCGACAGGATATTGGCCTTGTCGGCGGCAGTATGGGCGATGGTCATGGCGGCTCCGGAACAGACTGGCCGGATTTTACGCCAATCCCCGGACAGCGCATGGCGGTCCGGGGCAGGACCTGCGGCTTACTGGATCGTGATACGCCGCGCCTCGACCACAGCCTTTCTCGGCAGCACCAGTTCCAGCACACCATCCTGATAGCGTGCGGTCACGGCGGCCTCATCCAGCTCGTGCTCCAGGGTAAAGCTGCGGGTCATGCGGCCGACGACACGTTCGCGACGCAGTGCGCGCTCGCCTTCGACTTCCCCGGTCTGACGCTTCACTTCAGCACTGATTGATACGGCATTGCCGTCCACGGTCACCTCGATCGCATCCTTGGCGACGCCCGGCATGTCGGCGTGCACGGTATAGCCACGCGCATCTTCGGTTACATCAATGCGTATCTGCGGGCGGCTTTGGCCGTCGGCCTGAGGCGAAAACCATCCGCGCAGCAGGGCGTCCAGCGGGTCGGGGGTAACACAGGCTACGGGGCGGGTCATTGAAGTCAGGTAAGGCATGAGTCTCTCCTTCAGGTTAAACAGGTTTAGGGGTTCATCCCATGTAAGGTTGCCTGTCCGCATTTCAAGTGGGCAGGGCTGTCATGACACAGGGCTTGCCGCTTTGTACACGTGCATCTAAAGTGCCGACACCCGCGTAATGTGTGACAGGAATTCTGGATGGGCATGACCGAAGCACACACCTGGCTGGCCGATCACGGGGATTATCTGTTCCGGGTAGCGCGCCGTCAGCTGCACTCGGACGCGCTGGCTGAGGATGCCGTGCAGGAAACCCTGCTCGCCGCTTTGTCGGCACAGCATCGTTACGCGGGCGACGCCAGCCCGCGTACCTGGCTCACCGGCATTCTCAAGCACAAGATAGTTGACCAGATCCGGCGGCAGGTACGTGAGGTCGAGCTGCCCCGTGACGAGGAAGGCGAAGAAGCCGTGGATCGGCTGTTTCATCAGGATGGTCACTGGGCTGAGCCGGTGCGCGCCTGGGGCAATCCCCTTGCCGAAACCGAGTTGAACCAAATGCGGCGTTTGCTGGACTTATGTGCCGACCGGCTCAAACCGGTGATGGCGCAGGTGTTCAGCCTGCGTGAAGTGGCCGGAATGGAAACCGAGGAGATTTGTAAGGAACTGAACATCACATCGACCAACTGCTGGGTACTGCTGCATCGGGCACGTTTGTTCATGCGGCATTGTTTGGAGCTGAACGGTTTATCAAAGGCCGATGTGAAATGAAATGGATGCCAAGCTGCCGGGAAACCAGTGTGCTCGCCTCGCGCGCGCTGGACAGCCGTCTGGGGATCACAGACCGGCTTGCCTTGCGTTTGCATCTGGCCATCTGCCAGAACTGCTCGCAGTTTCACCGGCAGATTCAGGAAATACGTCGCCTGTTTCACGAAACAGCGGCAGACGCGGATGCACCGGGCTTGTCCAATCAGGCTCGGCAACGCATCGATACCGAAGTGCAGAAAACGCTCGACCCTTGAGCCTTTTGCAAGAAGCCGGATGTCCGGTGATATTTAGTCTGTTAACCCTGAAGGAGATTGATGATGTCGAAGAAAACCCTGATTGCCGCCGCCGTAGGTACCGCTTTTGTGGCGGGCATGAGTGCCGCCCCGCTGGCGCTGGCTGCTGAAAACCCCTTCGCACTGTCGGCCCTGTCCTCCGGCTACCAGGTCGCGGATGGTCACGACAAAGCCAAAGAAGGTAAATGTGGCGAAGGCAAGTGCGGCGGCGACAAGGCCAAGATGAAAGACGGCAAGTGCGGCGAAGGCAAATGCGGTGGTGATAAAGCCAAAGACGGTAAATGTGGCGAAGGCAAATGCGGTGGTGACAAAGCCAAAGCCAAAGAAGGTAAATGTGGTGAAGGCAAGTGCGGCGGCACCAAGAAGTAAAAGGTCCTAGATGATGAACCCCCTGCGCCTATCAGGCGCGGGGCTGGGGTTTCGGCGCGAGCTATTGGGCGCGCTGAAAACCCGGGTCCCCGCTGCAATTGATTTTTTCGAACTCGCGCCAGAAAACTGGATCGACATGGGCGGCGCGCATGGCCGTGACCTGCGCAGCTTTACCGAACGCTATCCCTTTGTCTGTCATGGCCTGTCGCTGTCACTGGGCGGCCCTTCCCCGCTGGACGAACTGCTGCTGCGCAAAACGCGGCAATTCATGGATGCCCATGGCATTCAGCTTTACACCGAACATTTATCGTACTGTTCCGATGACGGACATCTGTACGACCTGTTACCGATTCCGTTTACCGAAGAGGCTGTGCACTACGTGGCGGAGCGTATCCGCCGCGCCCAGGACATACTCGGGCGGCGCATCGCGATCGAAAACGCGTCCTACTACACACCCAGCCCGATAGCCGACATGGACGAAGCGACCTTCATCCGGGCAATCCTCGATGCGGCCGATTGCGCGCTGCATCTCGATGTCAACAATGTTTACGTCAACAGCGTCAACCATCGCTACGACCCGGTTGAATTCATCCGTGCCCTGCCGACTGAGCGCATTGTTTACCTGCACGTGGCGGGGCATTACAACGAAGCCGATGACCTGATCGTCGATACGCACGGGGCCGACGTGATTGACCCGGTGTGGGATCTGCTCGACCAGACCTACCGCCTGCATGGCGTCGCGCCAACACTGCTGGAGCGCGACTTCAATATTCCCCCGCTGGACGATCTGGTGCTCGAAATCGAGCATATCGCCCGCCTCCAGTCCAGGCATCGAACCCATGCCCAGCCCACCGCCCGCGCTTCCTGAATTTCAGCGTTACCAGTTTGCGTTTGCTGCGCACATCCGGGATCCCCGGGCGCACCCGCGTCCGCGTGGCGTGGAAGCGCGGCGCATGAAGATTTACAACGAACTGCTGTACAACAATACCGAAGGGTTTTTACTGTCGTGTTTTCCGGTATTGCGGCAGATGCTGGGTGGGCGGCGCTGGCCCCGGCTGGTGCGCGCGTTTTTTTCCATTCACCGCAGCCATACCCCGTACTTCCGGCAGATTCCCGACGAGTTCATCCAGTTTCTGCAGAACGAATGGACCGCGCCCGCCGACTATCCGCCCTATGTACTGGCTCTGGCGCATTACGAATGGATCGAGCTGGTGCTTTCCGTCTCCAACCGCAGTCTGGACACTCCGGTGGATGCCCATGGTGACCTGCTCGCAGGCATTCCCCGCCTGAATCCAGTGCTGGCCAATCTGCGTTACGACTGGCCGGTGCACCGCATCCGGCCACGCTGCAAAGTGCAGCCGGCGGAAACCTTTTTACTGGTGTTTCGCGATCACGACGATCGGGTACAGTTCAGCGAAATCAATCCCTTTACGGCACGCCTGCTGACCCTGCTGGAGCCGGGCACACTCAGCGGTCAAGCGGCGCTGACGCAACTGGCCGCCGAAAGCCGCCATCCCGATCCGGCCTTGTTCATGCAGGCAGGCAGCGCCATGCTGGAAGACTTGCGCGCGCGGGGTGCGCTGGCAGGCTGCGCTGCCTGAAGTAATCGGTTCAGGGATGCGGTGCGGGCGCGTGGCTGCCAGGTGCGCGCGCCACGGCGTTGACCTCCAGCGTTCTGGATTTTCCGTCTGATTCCAGTTCGAGTTTGAGCGGGACAATGTCGCCGGGTGCGAGCGGCTTTTTCAGGTTCATCAGCATGATGTGATAACCGCCCGGTTTCAGCACTACGACTTTGCCCTGGGGCAGGTCGATCGTGGCGACCTTGCGCATCCGCATTACATCACCGTCCATCCGCATTTCATGCACTTCCACACGCACGGCAGCCGGGCTGGCTACGCCCACCAGACGCATGTCGGCCCCGGCCTCGATCTGCATGTAGGCCCCGCTGACCTGCTGTCCCGGTACGGTGGCGCGCGCCCAGGCATCGGTAACCTGAACGTCTGCCGCCCGTGCCGCCGGACTGGCCAGTAGCAGAGTGATCAAGCAGGCTGATACAACCGGGGACATCCGTTTCCTCACATGCGTTTGCGTGGTGTCCGGCTGACCCGCCCGGCCACACTTTCATTGAATCGTCTGACAGTACCGTCAAGGCCGGGGCGCTGACAATGAGGCATATTGTCGCACCCTGCAGGCCGCCTGGACGGGCGCATTACAATGCCGTCATGTCTGCCGGTGCCGCCACCCCGCTTTTGTCAACCCTGCCCACCCGCGCCCTGCTCGGGCGCCTGCTGACGCTGCGTCTGTCGCTCATCGCCGGGTGGGCGGCGGGGCTGATCTGGCTGCACTGGGGGCTGCGGATACCGATGCCGCTGATTCCCATGGCAACGGTGCTTGGCCTGATGGGCATCTTCAGTCTGGCTACGGGGTGGCGGCTGCGCCAGGCCGCACCGGCCACGCACCTGGAGTTTACCGCGCACCTACTGGCGGACCTCGTGGCGTTTGCCGTACTGGTGTTTTTCAGTGGTGGCGTCACCAATCCGTTTGTTTCCCTGATGCTGGTGCCCGTGGTCATTGCGGCGGTCAGTTTGCAATCGCGCTGGGTCTGGCTGCTGGCGGGTCTGGCGACCGGACTGTATGCGCTGCTGCTGTTTTTCTACCAGCCGCTGGCGATGGCCGACCCGGTGGCCGCCTACGGCATGCATCTGGCCGGCATGGGATTCAGCTTCCTCATCAGCGCCGCGCTGATCGCGTTTTTTGTCACCCGGATGCAAGCCGCCCTGCGCACGCGTGACCATGAACTCGCCAGCCTGCGCGAAAAGCAGCTGCGCGATGAACGCATCCTCGCGCTTGGCACCCAGGCCGCACTGGCCGCGCACGAACTGGCCACGCCGCTGGCCACCATCCAGACCACCGCGCATGAGCTCGCCCGCGAATTCGCCAACGATCCCGACATCGGTGCGGACTGCCGTCTGCTCGAACAGCAGGCCCGTGCCTGCAAGGACATCCTCACCCGGCTGGCGACGCGCGCGCAGGACAGTGCCCCGCTTGCCCTGCCGCTAGACACCTGGCTTGCCGCCATGATCGAACGCTGGCAGCTGCTCCGCCCCGATGCCCGGGTGCGCACCGAGTGGCCTGCGGATAGCCGCAGCTTTGTTCCGCCCGATGGATTCGAGCAGGCTGTGCTCAATGTCCTCAACAATGCCGCTGACGTGTCGGCGTCACCGGTCGAGTTCCAGGCAAGCGTGCAAGACGCGACGCTCACGCTCGAGATTTCAGACCGGGGACCCGGGTTCTCGAGGGTGCAGCAGGCGCAGGCGGGCCGGGTACTGTTCAGCGACAAACCGGGCAGCGGCTGGGGCATCGGCCTGGCGTTGACGCATGCCACGCTGGAGCGGGCGGGCGGCAGCCTGGTATTGACCGAGCGCAGCGGCGGCGGCACCTGTGTGCGCATCACGATCCCCTGGCAGGACACCCCATGAAGATGAAACTGTTACTGGTTGAAGATGACGCCGATTTTGCCGCCGCGCTGGCTCGCGCCATGACTCGGCGCGGGGTCGAGGTGGCCCACGCCGGAGATGCGGCCAGCGCCCGCACGCTGGCCGACAGTTTCCAGCCCAGCCATGCCGTGGTCGATCTGAAACTGCCGGGCGAATCCGGCCTCAAGGTGGTGGCCGAACTCGCTGCGCGCGATGCGGCGCTGGCCATCGTGGTGCTCACCGGCTATGCCAGCATCGCCACCGCAGTCGAAGCGGTGCGGCTGGGGGCGCAGCACTATCTGGCCAAACCGGCCAACGCCGACGAGATTCTGGCTGCGCTGCTGCGCGACACCCCCGACGCGGCGCTGGACATCGCCTCCGAGCCGCTCTCAGTCGCCCGGCTGGAGTGGGAACACATCCAGAAGGTTCTGGCCGAGCATCAGGGCAATATTTCAACCACGGCACGTGCACTGAAAATGCATCGCCGCACCTTGCAGCGCAAGCTCGACAAACACCCGCCCAAGCCTTCTTAGCGGTTAGGGACGCGCTGAACAAGTCCTTCGACAGGCTCACCACGAACGGCAAGTGCTTGATTCCGTTCGTGGTGAGCTTGTCGAACCACAAAGCAAACCCACTTATTCAGCGTTTCCTTAGTGCCCGGCACCCCAGTCGATCACGCCCGCATACGCGGTGGCCAGCACCACACCGCCAAACACGATGCGGTACCAGGCAAACACGGTGTAGTCATGACGGCTGACAAACTTGATCAGCGTGCGCACAGCGATCAGCGCGCTGACGAAGGCGGCGACGCCACCCACGGCAAACAGCGGAATATCCTGCACATCAAACAGCGCCCAGTTCTTGTACAGATCGTAAGCCGTAGCCGCACACATGGTGGGAATCGCGAGCAGGAAGGAAAACTCCGCCGCCGCCTTGCGCGACAGTCCGAGAAACAGGCCGCCGATGATCGTCGCGCCCGAACGCGAGGTGCCGGGGATCATCGCCAGCGCCTGCGCAAACCCCACCGCCAGCGCCCGCCTCCAGCCCAGATCGTCCACGGTTTCGGTGCTGATCGTGTGCTTGCGTCGCTCCGCCCACAGGATCAGCACCCCGCCGATGATCAGCGCCGACGCCACCACCATGGGGTTGAACAGGTAAGTCTTGATCTGCTTGTAAAACAAAAACCCGAGTACGGCGGCGGGCAGAAACCCTGCCATTAGATTAATCGCCAGCCGCTGCGACGCGGGCTCGCTGCCCAGGGTCAGCACCACATGCCCCAGCCGCACCCGGTACTCCCACACCACCGCCCCGATCGCCGCCAGCTGAATGGCAATCATGAACACCTTGGCTTTTTCGCCGCCAAAACCCAGCAGCTGCCCGGCCAGGATCAAATGGCCCGTGCTCGAAATCGGCAGGAATTCCGTCACGCCCTCGATCAATCCAAGTATCAGGGCGTGCAGCAGCAGGGTGAGGTCGGTCATGAGTTCAGACAAGAAAGCGCCGCAGCGGCGCACGGCAGATTATAGGGGTGACCGATGACGTGCCGCGCAGGCATGTGCAACTGGCGCGCGCATCCCGGTCTGCGACATTTTGTCGCAGCAGGCTGCCACTTTGGCAGACCTGTGCCGCGCACCTGACAGATTGTCAGGTCAACTGGTAGATTCATGTAGCAGTTTCACGGAATAAAGCCTGCCTGACCCTGCATTTTTAATGGCACAAGCCTTGCTGAATACTCTCCCGCACCGTTGGCAACTCATGCTTGCCATCCTGCATAAGCGCACCACAAAACCAGCAACCCGTTTTCGTCAGGGAGATTGTTATGAAATTCAAGCCTACACTGCTCGCCGCATCCATCGCCGCAGCCTCGCTCGCCATGGGCCAGGCACACGCCACTCTAGATACTGCAATTCCGTTCGAAGTCTGGACCATTGACCAGTCGCGTACCGACCACACCAACGCCGACGGCGATGCCAACGGCAACCGTTCCGACGGCGGCACTCTATATATTTTCGACGGTTCCTGGCTGGGTGGCATCAAGTCGAAGCCTTCGGCCATCGTGAATCTGGGTGACCTGATCATGAACCCCGAGACCAACGAGTCCGGCAACTTCAACATCGGTCAGCGCCCCCACATCGGTGGCACCAACTTCGGCAAAACCCACATGACGCTGTCATGGTTCGGCCCGTCTGCAGGTGCAGCGGACGGTGGTCTGTCGATCTTCCGCCTGTCGGACCGCAAAGTGGTCTACCAGCAGTACGGCCTCGGCATGCTGCACATGCCCGGCCCGGCTCCTGATGACACCAAGATGTCGGCTGTGTCGATCGGCGACCAGATGCTGCACATGTTCAACACCGACTACGATACCGAGACCTTCACGCTGGCATCGAGCACCAACCTGACCGCTGTGCCGGGTCTGACCGCCGGTCTGGGTACCGCCGTTGCCGCGCCGATCTGCTCCAACTTCACGCCCGACAGCAAGCACCTGTTCATATCCTTCCGCGACGGCGGCATGGCGATTTTCAACGTCGAGAACACCGCCGCACCGGTGCTGACCGAAGTCTATCCCGCCAGCCTGATCCCGAAAGAAGGCTGTGGCCTGATTCAACATGCTGACGGCAAGCGCATCTTTACTGGTTCCGGCGCAGCTGAATCCGGCACTGACGCGACTTTCGGCAACATCGAGTACTACCACGCCTGGAACATGGAAACCGTCGGCAACGGCCTGAACGACGACCTGATCGCATCCATCGACCTCGGCGTCGGCAACACCTTCGCCAACGGCGCGACTAACCCGACGCCGAGCTGGGGTGACAACCATGGCCCGAACATGGTGTTTGGCGGCAAATACCTGTGGGTAACGATGCGGATCGATGGCACCTATAAGGTCATCGACACCGACACCTACAAAGTGGTCAGCACCGTGGACATCAAGAACAACAAGCTGTTCCGCAAATCGGTCACGCTGGCCGACCCGGCCGCAGACGTGCTGGATCGCGATCCGATCAACCCGCTGTTGATGTACGTGTCGCTGCGCGGCTACTGCCCCGTGTCGGGCGCTGCTCGCTTCGACGATCCCGATGGCGCGGGTGCCGCAGGCTGTCCGTCACGTGCTGCCAACGCGATCGACCTGACCCCGGGCAAAGTCGGCCGCACTCCGGGCCAGGGCGTAATGGCGCTGGGTCTGTCGGGTAAAACCGGCAGGATGATCAACGTGTACAAGATCTCGAACAAGGTCACAACGACCCCCACGGGCGCTGCGATGACTGAAACCGACATCACCGATCCGCACGCCGGCAAAGTGGTGATTCGCAGCTCACTGTTGCCGCCGCAGTAAAGACATCAGTCAGGCGCAGCGCGTCTGACTGGATGTTGAACGGCAAGTGAAACGGCTGGGTGCTCAGGCACCCAGCCGTTTTTTTATGTCCTTTCCATGGGATGCGGCCTGCTTGATCCGGGCCTCCTGTCGTGATGGATCAATCAGGATGGAATCACCGGCCGACTAGCGGGCCTGGGCCAGCGCCAGGCTGTCCGAACTGACGACCCGGTCACCCGGCGCAATCCCGGTGACCACCGGATACTGCCGTTCATCAAAGCCGACGATGCGTACCCGATGCGGCGTAAACACCTCGGCGGCATGGCGCACCCAGACAATGTTTTCGCCGCTGCCGCGCTGCGTCACGGCCTGCGGGGGTACGGCCGCGCCGCGCACCTGTTCGCGTGTCCGTACGAACACCTGCACTCCCTGATCAATCGCCAGCCCGGTTTCCTCGCTGGCCGGAAGCTGAAACTGCAACTGCACCGCCTGGTTGCGCAGCTGATAGCTTTGCCCCTTGTAGGTCAGCGCGATCCAGACCCCTCCGGCACCCGCCACGTACGCCGAATGAATGCGCCCGGCCAGCTTCAGATCATAGTGCGTGGCTTCGACCCACAGCCGCCGGGGATCGACCACCTCAAACAGGGTGTCGCCCTGGGCGACGACTTTGCCAAGAAAAATATCGCTGCGGCTGACGACGCCGGAGACAGGGGAACGCAGCGGCTGCGGCACACCCTGCAAGGCGGTTTCCAGCGCACGCTTGCGAGCCTGGATCCCCTTGTATTCAATCAGCGCGGCATCTTCCTGAATGCTGATGTTGATTCCGCCGGTCACCGCCTGCTCCCGCACCCGCTCCAGCAAGCGCTGGTTCAGCTGCAGGTCCTTGCTGGCCGTGGCCAACTGGACTTCAAGCTCGCCCCGCTCCAGGCTCGACAGCACGGGTTTGAGATAACCGAGCAGCTGGCCCTTGCTGACACGCTGCCCCAGCGTCGGCAACCCGCCGGGCGGCGCACTCACCACCCCGGGCTGGGTCGCCTGCACCGCGCCACTGAAATTGGGGTCACGCAGCACGCGCCCCGACAGCCGGAAGGTTTCCTGCGCCGCCTTGTCCTCGGCAATCGCAGTGCGCAGGCCCAGCTGAAACTGGGCCGGCACGGGGAGGAAGACGCCGCCGTCGGGCAGGCGCGCAGCCGTTGCCGCCAGGGCATAGGGGAAACCTTTTGCCGGGGGCGCTTCGGCGTGCAGGGGAACAGACGCCAGCCCGCCCGCCCACAATGCGGCTGCCAGCAGGCTCAGCGGCAGTCTCTGCTTCAATACACGGGGCTGGTCGTACAGCTGTTTCAGCATGGCGGGTTTCCTGTCTTCTCGATCATTCAATCACCTGCAATTTTCGCGGGCTTTCGCCTGCACAGTTCAGTAAAATAGCGGGGATGCGCTCGCTCACGTTTTGCCTCTTCCTGCTTGGCCCGCTGTTCGCCCTGCCCGTTGCCGCACACGATGGCGAGGATCATGGCGTGACCGCCGAAATCGTGGGGCAAACGCTGGAACCCCGCTTTGAAGCCCAGGGCAGTCTGGCAGAAGTCACCGGCATCCTCAACGCAGGCCAGCTCTGGATTTTTGCCAGCCACATTGCCACCGCGGCCCCGTGGCCCGGGCTGCGGGTAGAACTGGAAAGCGGCGGGCAATCCCTCCAGGCGGTGGAACAGGCCAGCGGCGTCTACCGCGTCCCGGCCAGCCAGCTCAGTCTGCCCGGCCGCCATGCCGTCACGCTGACCCTGCAGGGCGAGTCGGTGGAGGAATTGCTCACCGGTGAAATCACCTCGCCTGCCCCTGCTTCCAGTCCCCGGCAGGCTTATGGCTGGATCGCAGCGGCGGGCCTGCTGGTCGTTGCCGCTGGCGTGCTGGCGTTCCGCCGCCGCAGCCGACACTGACCAATCACCGCGCTAGTGTAGTGTTCCATTCTGTTTGGAACTTAAGCGCCGATCGGAA
>JAJXUA010000150.1 GCA_021783275.1 Pseudomonadota bacterium | reverse complement strand
GGTGGGCTCGACGTGATGCGCCGATTCTTCCAGCGCTTCGCGGCGCACGGCTTCGATCAGGGTTTCGCCGCGTTCCCAGTGTCCGGCCGGCTGGTTGAGGCGCAGGCCTTCTCCGGTTTCTTCTTCCACCAGCAGAAACTTGCCGTCGCGTTGAACCAGCGCGGCCACCACGACGTGAGGCAACCACGGAGTATTGAGGATGGGCTCAGACATGCAGTTCTTTCCATTCGCCGGGCTGCAGCGTGCCCAGCGTCCACTCGCCGACGGCCGCACGGATCAGGCGCAGCGTCGGGTAGCCGACCTTGGCGGTCATCCGGCGTACCTGGCGATTCTTGCCTTCGCTGATGACCAGTTCGATCCAGTGGGTGGGGAGGGCGGCGCGATAGCGGATCGGCGGGTTGCGCGGCCACAGGCCGGCGGGCTCGTCGATGATGTGCGCGGCTGCCGGCCGGGTGACGAAATCGCCAAGATCGACGCCCTGGCGCAGCGCGGCCAGCGCGGCTTCGTCGGGGATGCCTTCGACTTGCGCCCAGTAGGTTTTGGGCAGTTTGTGCCTGGGGTCGGCGATGCGGCTCTGCAGTGCGCCGTCATCGGTTAAAATCAGCACGCCTTCGCTGTCCGCATCCAGGCGTCCGGCTGCGTACACACCCGGCAGCGCGAGGTAATCCGATAAACCCTGCCAGCGGCCTTCGGCTGTGAACTGGCTCAGAACGCCGTAGGGTTTGTTGAACACAATAAGACGCGACACTTCGGTGGGGGGCAAAGTCCCAATTTTACCCATTTAAGGGAACAACGTTTCGAGACCTTCATGACCACACATATCCAGATCCCCGCCGCAGGCCAAAAAATCACCGTCAACGCCGACAACAGTCTGAACGTGCCGGACATGCCGATCATTCCCTTCATCGAGGGCGACGGCACCGGCGTCGACATCACCCCGGCGATGCGTCGCGTGGTCGATGCCGCCGTCGCCAAGGCCTACGCAGGCAAGAAGCAAATCGCCTGGATGGAAGTGTATGCCGGCGAAAAAGCGCTCAAGGTCTACGGCGACGACCAATGGCTGCCGGAAGAAACCGTGCAGGCGGTGAAGGACTACGTGATTTCGATCAAGGGTCCGCTCACCACGCCTACCTCGGGCGGCATCCGCTCGCTCAACGTGGCGCTGCGCCAGATGCTCGACCTGTACGTGTGCCTGCGCCCGGTGCGCTACTACACCGGCGTGCCCAGCCCGGTGAAGGCGCCGGAAAAAGTCGACATGGTGATCTTCCGCGAGAACACCGAAGACATCTACGCCGGCGTCGAATGGGAAGTGGGCACCGATGCAGTCAAGAAAGTCATCGCCTTCCTGCAGAACGAAATGGGCGTCAGCAAAATCCGCTTCCCCGAATCGTCGGCCATCGGCATCAAGCCGGTGTCGGTCGAAGGCTCCGAGCGCCTGATCCGCAAGGCCATTCAATACGCGATCGACAACAACCGCCGTTCCGTGACCCTGGTGCACAAGGGCAACATCATGAAGTTCACCGAGGGCGGCTTCAAGAAATGGGGCTACGAACTCGCCGCGCGCGAATTCGGCGCCCGCTTGATCGGCGAAGGCCCGTGGATGGAACTGCCGGACGGCATCATCATCAAGGACGTGATCGCCGATGCGTTCCTGCAGCAGATCCTGCTGCGCCCGGACGAATACGACGTGGTCGCCACGCTCAACCTCAACGGCGACTACATTTCCGACGCGCTGGCCGCCGAGGTCGGCGGCATCGGCATCGCGCCCGGCGCGAACCTGTCGGACACCGTGGCGATGTTCGAGGCCACCCACGGCACCGCACCGAAATATGCAGGCAAGGATTACGTCAATCCGGGTTCGCTGATCCTGTCGGCCGAGATGATGTTGCGTCACCTCGGCTGGCTCGAAGCCGCCGACCTCATCGTCGCCAGCATGGAAAAAGCCATTGCGTCGAAGCAGGTGACCTACGACTTCGCGCGCCTGATGGAAGGCGCAACCGAGGTGAAGTGCTCGGCGTTTGCCGAGGTGATGGTCGCGCAGATGTAATAGAAGGGTGGCGTCCCCTTGTTTACGTCTTTTTACACTTCAACTCTCAAGCAGCCTTTATGCCCGATCAAGAACAAACTGACGCACTCCCGCCTGAAGAAGAATTGGGCGACGACGTTGCGCTGCGTCCCGGCCCCAACGCCGACAATTCCGCAGACGTGGCGCGTTATATCAGTGCGGAGGTGAGGGCCCGCTACGAGGTGCATAGTTACCGCCACGCGGCGGCGATTCTTGCGACCTCGTTCCCTGCCGAGTTAGCTGAAATCGAACAGGCGCTGCTCGACTTCAATATGACGACGCACGACATCGGGATGCCGGGTGGTAATGAGTCGGTTATCCCAAAAAAATATTCGCGGATATTGCGTCCGATGGGTTGGGTGGAAACGCGGATTCAGGGTGATTTGCTGGTGAGGATGCAGGAGTTTGACGAGGCGTTTCTGGACAACGATAAAACGCGCAAGCTCAAACGCCCAGAGAGCGAGCCGCATTTGATCGAGAACTTCATCGATGGCCACAAGATCGATTATGTGAAAGGCCGCGTAGCCTGCGACTTGGAATGGAACTCCAAGGATCAGACTTTCGACCGTGACCTGTATGCCATGCGTGCTTTCCACGAATGCGGGCTTATCAGTGCGGGTGTGGTGGTGACTCGCAGTATGAGTATGAATCCGGTGTTTGACGCGGTGACGCAACTGGATAAATCGGGTAACCCTGAAACCATAGAAAAGGGGCCAAAGGCAGGGCAACCCAAATCCGTTAAAGCGAAATACGGGGCAAGCACAACCTGGATGGGCAAGCTGCTGTATCGTCTGAATGCGGGTCGCCACGGCGCTTGTCCGGTGCTGGTGTTTGGCATGACCCCGAAGCTGATAACCGATTGGAAAGAGCCATGAATAAACGTTTGGAACAGACGCAGGGCGACGCGGCGCACGACCTCCTTGAGCGTCACGGTGACAAACGTTTTAAAACCATTCTTGCCGACCCGCCCTGGCAGTTTCAAAACCGCACCGGCAAGATGGCGCCCGAGCACAAGCGGCTCTCGCGCTATGGCACGATGAAGTTAGAGGACATCATGCGCCTGCCGGTCGGGCAGCTTGCCGATGACACAGCGCATCTTTATTTGTGGGTGCCGAACGCACTGTTGCCGGAAGGGCTGCGTGTAATGGAAGCGTGGGGATTTCAGTACAAGAGCAATGTCGTCTGGCACAAGATTCGCAAAGATGGCGGCCCGGACGGTCGAGGTGTGGGGTTCTATTTCCGCAATGTCACTGAACTGGTGTTGTTTGGCGTGCGCGGAAAAAATGCGCGCACCCTTGCGCCAGGGCGGCGTCAGGTCAATTTTCTGGCGACACAGAAGCGCGAGCATTCCCGGAAGCCGGACGAGTTCTACAACATCGTCGAATCGTGCAGTCCCGGCCCTTATCTTGAGCTATTTGCACGTGGCTCTCGAAAAGGCTGGGAGACTTGGGGGGATCAAGCAGATGAATATTCCCCGACGTGGGCAACTTATGCCAATCACTCTCAGAGCAAAGCGGAAATCGAAGTTGATTCCGCACAGTTACGCCTCGTTGAACAAACATCAGCACCCTACGAGTAACGCCGTGAATCAAAGGAGTGCTATTGGGTAGCGTCCCCTTTTCGCTTCCTTTTCGCTTCCCTTTTCGCTTTGGTGGAGGACGCGACCGATGAGAAGTGCTCGGCGTTTGCCGAGGTGATGGTCGCGCAGATGTAATCCGGTTTTTTCGCACGGGAGGAGAACGCATGAAACAGCTGATCGTATTGGCCATGCTGGCCGGCCTGCTGGCCGCGCCGGCTGTCCGGGCGGAAACCGCGCAGCAGAACCGCATGAAAGTCTGCAACGAAGACGCCGGCAAGCAGCAGCTTGCCGGCGATGCGCGCAAGGCCTTCATGTCGTCGTGTTTGTCCGGCAAGGCCGAAGCAAAGCCGACGGCAGTCACTCCGCAGCAGCAGCGCATGAAGGATTGCAACGCCGAGGCTGCGACAAAGGAACTCAAAGGCGACGCGCGCAAGACTTTCATGTCGTCCTGCCTGTCGGGCAAAAAATAAACGGACGCTACCTGCGCA
>JAJXUA010000149.1 GCA_021783275.1 Pseudomonadota bacterium | reverse complement strand
GCAGTGCGATGGATGCAGTGGCGGCGCGCCAGGAGGCTGCAATGATCGACGCGCGGCGAGACGAGCTCATCGCACGCCGGCAGCAATCCATCGCTGCGCTCAAACGTTGGGTGGGCCCACGCGCGGAAGCTCCGCTAGAGGGCAACGCACCCAACTGGCCTATCGTTCATGACGCGCTTGCCCATGCGCTGCACCGGCACCCTGAACTGGCGATATTTGACCCCAAAGCACAGGTGCTGGACGCCGAGGTGGCCGAAGCGCGCGCCGACAAGAAGCCGGACTGGGCACTGGAACTGGCTTACCAGAAGCGTGGTTCGCAGTTTGGCGACATGGCCACGGTGCAGGTGAGTTTTGATCTGCCGGTGTTTGCCGCCACCCGCCAGGACCCGAAAATTGCCGCCAGGCTTGCCGAACGAGAAGGACTCGACGCCGAGCGCGAAGCGATGATGCGCGAACATGCGTCGATGCTGGAAGCGGATTTGGCCGAGTACCAGCGCCTCGACAAGGCCGTCAAGCGACAGCGTGAGGTGCTGCTGCCGCTGGCCGGCGAGAAAGTGAATCTGGCTTTGGCTGACTGGCGTGGTGGCAAAGGCGAACTCGTCAATCTGGTGATGGCGCGGCGCGAACGCGTCGACGCCGAACTCATGGCCATCGCGCTCGAAGGCGAGCGCAAGAAGGTAGCTGCCCGTCTTCATTACGCCTATGGCGAACCCACTTTGTCCGGAGAAAAACAATGAGCCGCCAAACGATTAAGAAAACAGTACTGGGTCTCTTCGCAGTGATTGCGCTGCTCGCCATTGGTGCGGCGGCGGGCTTGTGGTGGGAAAGGAACCATGTGCCGGCAGGGGGGAAGGAAATGCCCGCCACTGCCGCGAAAGACGGCCGCACCGTGCTGTATTGGTACGACCCGATGGTGCCCACGCAAAGGTTCGACAAGCCCGGCAAGTCGCCCTTCATGGACATGCAACTGGTGCCGAAATATGCCGACGAGGGGGGCGACGCCGCAACCGTGAAAATCAGTCCAGACGTGGTGCAGAGCCTGGGCGTACGCCTGGCCACGGTCACGCGTGCACCTCTGGATTTGAACGTGGTGGCGACCGGCACTGTCGATTTTAACGAGCGCGATATCGCCATCATTCAGGCGCGCACCGGTGGATTCGTGGAACATGTGGCCAGACTGGCACCCAACGACGTGGTCGGATCCGGCACATTTATCGCCGAACTGCTGGTGCCGGAATGGGCTGCGTTGCAGCAGGAGTATCTGGCGCTCAAGGCCATGGGCGACGCGTCGCTGGAAGCGGCGGCGCGCGAGCGGATGCGGCTGGGCGGCATGCCGGAGGGCCTGATTCGCGAAATTGCTCAAACAGGCAAGGTCAGGAACCGCATCTCGATCACTTCCCCGCGCAGCGGCGTGATCCAGACACTCGACGTGCGCCCCGGCATGACGCTGATGGCGGGACAGACGCTGGCACGCATCAACGGCATCAGCACAGTGTGGCTCGATGTGGCGGTGCCAGAAGCCCAAGCCGGGTCGGTTAGAGTGGGGCAGAGCGCCAAGGCGGATTTCGCTGCGTTTCCGGGCAAGCCAGTGCAGGGTCGCGTGACTGCATTGTTGCCGACGCTGAACGATGTCGCCCGTGCGCTCAGGATTCGGGTTGAACTGCCCAACAAGGATGGGCGCTTGCGGCCGGGATTGACGGCCCAGGTCAGCCTCAAGGGGACGGGCGGCGAATCGGCGTTGCTAGTGCCGACCGAAGCCGTGATCCGCACCGGCCGCCGCGCGCTGGTTATCGTGGCCGAAGCGGAAGGACGCTATCGCCCGGTCGAAGTTGTCCTTGGCCCTGAGTCCGGCGCCGACACGGTGATTGTGTCCGGCCTCGACGAAGGCCAGAAAATTGTCGCCAGCGGCCAGTTTCTGATTGATTCAGAAGCGAGTCTGCAGGGGATTGTCTCAAGCACTTCCGGGTCGGCCGACGCGATGCCGGCACCGGTTGCGCTACACGAAGCCGATGCCGTCATCAAGGAATTGTCCGACACGAGCGTGACACTGGCGCATGGCCCCTTCAAGACGCTATCGATGCCCGGCATGACCATGGCGTTCCCGCTTGCCAATCCCCAACTCGTCCAGGGTTTGAAGGTGGGGGATCGGGTGCGGGTTGGCGTGCGTGAAACCGACGACGGCCTGCTGGTCGAGAAACTCGACAAGACAGGGGGCGCCAAATGATCGCGCGCCTGATTCATTGGTCTGTCGCCAACCGTTTTCTGGTTCTGCTGGCGACCCTGTTTGCCGTGGCGTGGGGGATTTGGTCGGTGAAAACCACGCCGATCGACGCACTGCCCGATCTGTCCGATGTGCAGGTCATCGTCCGTACCACTTATCCCGGCCAGGCACCGCAGATCGTGGAGAACCAGGTCACCTATCCGCTTGCCACCACCATGTTGTCGGTGCCGGGGGCGAAGACGGTGCGCGGGTTTTCCTTCTTTGGCGACAGTTTTGTCTATGTCATTTTCGAGGACGGCACCGATCTGTACTGGGCGCGGTCGCGGGTGCTGGAATATCTCAGCCAAGTGCAGGCTCGCCTACCCGCAACGGCTAAACCGGCGCTGGGACCCGACGCCACCGGTGTGGGCTGGATCTACGAATATGCGCTCGTCGACAGGACCGGGCACCATGATCTGGCACAGTTGCGCGCCTTGCAGGACTGGTTCCTGAAATTCGAGCTGAAGGCCCTGCCGAACGTGGCCGAAGTGGCCACGGTGGGCGGCATGGTCAAGCAGTATCAGGTCGTGCTCGACCCCGTCAAACTTGCCGGCCTCGGTATTACGCAGGCCGAAGTGAAGGATGCCATTACCAAGGCAAACCAGGAGAGCGGCGGATCGGTGCTGACGCTCGGCGAAGCCGAACTGATGGTACGCGCCAGCGGCTACCTGAAATCGCTTGCCGATTTCCGGTCCATTCCGCTCAAACTCGTGAACAGCGTGCCGGTCCTTCTCGGCGACGTGGCGGCCATCCAGCTAGGTCCGGAAATGCGGCGTGGCATCGCGGAACTGGATGGCCAAGGCGAAACGGTCGGCGGCGTGGTCATTCTGCGTAGTGGCAAGAACGCGCGTGAGACTATCGCGGCGGTGCACGCGAAGCTGGAACAACTCAAGGCCAGCCTGCCCAAGGGCGTGGAAATCGTCACGACCTACGACCGCAGCAAGCTGATCGACCGGGCGGTGGAAAACCTTACCCATAAACTCATCGAAGAGTTTATTGTCGTCGCGCTGGTATGCGCCCTGTTCCTGTGGCATGTGCGTTCGTCGCTGGTGGCCATCGTGTCGCTGCCGCTGGGCGTGCTGATGGCGTTCATTGCCATGCGCTACCAGAACGTGAACGCGAACATCATGTCGCTGGGCGGTATTGCAATCGCTATCGGTGCGATGGTGGATGCGGCCATCGTGATGATCGAGAATGCCCACAAACATGTCGAGGCGTGGAAGCGAGAACATCCCGGCCAGCCTCTCCAGGGCGAGGCGCACTGGCGGGTCATGACCGAGTCCGCTGTCGAGGTCGGGCCTGCGCTCTTCTTCTCGCTCCTGATCATCACCATTTCCTTCGTGCCGGTGTTCATGCTGGAAGCGCAGGAAGGCCGGCTGTTCGGTCCGCTCGCGATCACCAAAACATACTCCATGGCCGCCGCCGCCGGCCTGTCGGTGACCCTGGTTCCCGTGCTGATGGGGTACTGGATACGAGGCAAGCTGCCGGATGAAGCGAAGAATCCGCTCAATCGCTGGCTCATCGCGGCCTACCGGCCACTGCTGGATGCCGTGCTGGCGCGGCCGAAGACGACGCTCGCGGTGGCCGCATTGCTGTTTTTCACCGCGGCCTGGCCGATCAGCCGGCTCGGCGGCGAGTTTCTGCCGCCGCTGGACGAGGGCGATCTGCTCTATATGCCATCGGCGCTGCCAGGGCTATCGGCGCAAAAAGCCAGCGAACTGTTGCAACAGACGGACAGGATGATCAAGACCGTGCCCGAAGTAGCGCGTGTGTTCGGCAAGGCAGGTCGCGCCGAGACCGCCACCGACCCGGCACCGCTTGAGATGTTCGAGACCACTATCCAGTTCAAGCCACACGACCAGTGGCGACCGGGAATGCCCTACGACA
>JAJXUA010000148.1 GCA_021783275.1 Pseudomonadota bacterium | reverse complement strand
GATCTTGAACAGCAGCGAGAACAAGCCGAAGCCTGCGCCTGACGCAACGGTGAAAAAAATGACAGAAAATGCTGGATGCATGGTGTACCTACTCGAATCGGCATCCTGCGTTTCGGCGAGGCCAAAAAGCGGGATGCATGGTGAATCCTGGGCCGCTGAACGGGTTTAGCGACGGACCAGCCTGTTGGTAAATTGCTTGATGCTTTCTTTCAAGCCACCTTTCGGTTTGCCGTCAACCGGAATGGCTGGGGCGCGGCGCGGCGGCAGATACTGGTTGGTCGGCTGATAACCGAGCTCAGGCATGAGGCCATAACCGCTGCGCTCACGCACGGTGCGCGACACCGCCGAATCCGGATCGTCGAAGTCGCCGAACATCCGCGCGTGCGCCGGGCAGGTGAGCACACACGACGGCTGACGTTCTTCGACCGGCAATTTTTCGTCGTAGATGCGATCGACGCACAGGGTGCATTTTTTCATCGTGCCGCTGGAACGATCGAGCTCGCGCGCGCCGTACGGGCACGCCCACGAGCAGTAATTGCAGCCCATGCACTTTTCCTGATCGACCAGCACGATGCCGTCTTCGGCGCGCTTGTACGACGCGCCGGTCGGGCACACGGTGACGCACGCCGCATCCTCGCAGTGGTTGCACGACATCGGAAAATTGATCGTCTTGTTGTTCGGGTATTCGTCCATTTCGTAATGGCGAATCCGGTTGAACCACACGCCGGACGGCTCCGCGCCGTAGGGCTGGTAGTCGGATAGCGGCCCGGTGGTACCCGAGGCGTTCCATTCCTTGCAGGCGATCGCGCAGGCGTGGCAGCCCACGCAAACGTCGAGGTCGATGACGAGGCCAAGTCTCATGGTCGGTTCCTGTTAATTCTTTTCGTGGGTGCGTGCGTCGTAGCGCAACACATCCGGGCGGTCATAGCGCTCGTCACCCGGCAGCGCCTTCAGCGTGTCGAACTGCGGCCACGAACCGGTCTCACCCGGTGCGGCTTTCCAGATTTTCACGCGCAGGTCGAACCACGCCGCCTGACCGGTGATCGGGTCGGAGTTGGTGACGCGGCGCTCGCCGTTTTTCTCGGGCAGCAGTTCCGAAATCAGGTGATTGAGCAGGAAGCCCTTGGTCGCTTCCGACGCATCGTCCTTCAGACCCCACGCGCCCTTCTGCTTGCCGATGGCGTTCCAGGTCCACACCGTATCTTCCTGCGTGCCTTCCATGGTCTTGACCTGGCAGCGAATCTTGCCGTTGTGCGACTCGACCCAGATCCAGTCGAAGTCGGCAATGCCCATTTCCGCCGCCTTGCGGGCGTTCATGTACATATAGTTCTGCGCCAGAATCTGCCGCAGCCAGACGTTCTGCGAATCCCACGAGTGGTACATGAACATCGGCCGCTGGGTGAGCGCGAAGAACGGGTATTCGTTCGCGTCGACGCGCTGCTGTTCGAGCGGCTCGTACCACATAGGGAGCGGGTCGAAATACTTGACCAGACGCTCGCGGTCCACTTGATTATTCGGCTGTGGGCCGTCGTACAAGCCCATCCCGGCCAAGCGGAATTTCTGCAGCGGCTCGGAATAGAACTGCATGATGATCGGCTCGACCTTGCCGACGAAACCCGCGTCCGCTGCGACTTCCAGATAATCGCGGTTGGCGTAGCGCACATACTTCTGGTTGTCCGGCCAGTGGTGGGCGAAGAAACTTTCGTTCTCGATATACGCTTCCCACTGCTTGGGGTTCGGTTCGCCCTTCAAGGACTTGGTGCCGTCCACACCGCGATAGCCGGCAAGGAAGCCGATGCCCGGTGAACGTTCGAAGTTGACGATGAAGTCCTTGTAGCCGGAAAACTTGCGTGTGCCGTCTTTGTTGGTGAACGCCGGGAATTTGAGGCGCGATGCGAGTTCGACCATCACTTCCTGCCACGGCCGCACGTCGCGGTCGAGCGTGACCAGCGGGTGGCGGATCGCGTCGGCGGCGGCATCCGGCTCGGAAATCGGCCGATCGAGCAGCGAGATCGTGTCGTAGCGTTCGAGATACGTCGTGTCCGGCAGGATCAGGTCGGCGAAGTTGGTCATCTCCGAATGGAACGCGTCGATCACGACCAGGAACGGAATCTTGTATTCGCCGGGTTCCTCGGGGTCTTTCATGCGCAGCATGTCCTGCACATTCTTGGTGTTCATGGTCGAGTTCCACGCCATGTTCGCCATGAAGAGCATCAGCGTGTCGATCGCGTACGGGTCATGGTTGCACGCGTTGGTGATGACCATGTGCATCATGCCGTGCGAGGCAATCGGCACTTCCCACGAGTAGGCTTTGTCGATGCGCAGCGGGTTGCCGAATTCGTCGATGACGAGATCTTCCGGACGCGTCGGGAAACCCAGCGGCGGGCGCGACAACGGCGTGTTCGGCGCGTTGATGATGTCGATATTGTTTTCCGGCAGCTGGTGCGGCGGGATCGGCTTCGGGTACGGCGCACGCGCACGGAAGTTGCCCGGGCCGTCGAGCGCGCCCAACAACATCTGGATGAAGTGGATCGCGCGGCAGGCATGGAAGCCGTTCGAGTGCGCGGCGATTCCGCGCATCGCGTACATACCGACCGGACGGCCCACTACTTTGTCGTGCTTGCGGCCCCACACGTCGGTCCATTCGATGTCGAGCTCGACCGTTTCCTTGAACGCGACGTGCGCCATTTCCAGCGCGATGCGTTCAATCGATTCAGCCGGCAGGCCGCATTCGAGCGCGACGTTTTCCGGTGCGTAGCGCGAATCGAGATAGCGTTCAGCCATCATCGCGAACGTGGTTTTCACACGCCGTCCGTCGGGCGCGACGAATTCGCCGAATAGCGCGGGCGCGATGTCGCCGTCTTCGCCGTTGCAGAAGGCTTCCTTCTCGATGTCCCAGACCAGCGGGTGATTCTTGTCGTCGCGCAAGAAAAGACCGTCGCCGACCTGCCCCGGCGTCTGCACCACCAGCCACGAAGCATTGGTGTATTTGACGAGGAACTCGTAGTCGAACAGCTCGTTCTTCAACAGAACGTGAATCATCGACATCGCCAAGAGGCCGTCCATGCCCGGCTTGATCGGCAGCCATTCGTCGGCGATGGCCGAGTAGCCGGTGCGCACCGGGTTGACCGTGACGAACTTGCCGCCCTTGCGCTTCAATTTCTCCAGGCCGATCTTGATCGGGTTGGAGCTATGGTCTTCGGCCACGCCCCACATGATGAAATATTTGGCGTAATCCCAGTCCGGCGCGCCGAATTCCCAGAACGAGAAACCGATGGTGTACAGACCCGCGGCGGCCATGTTCACCGAGCAGAAACCGCCGTGCGCCGCCCAGTTCGGCGTGCCGAACTGCTGCGCCCACAGGCCGGTCAGCGCCTGCATCTGATCGCGGCCGGTGAAGTACGCGAGCTTCGACGGGTCGGTCGAGCGAATTTCTTCAAGGCGGTCGCCCAGAAGATCAATCGCCTGCTCCCACGAAATCGGCTCATAGATGCCTTCGCCACGCTCGGTGCCCGGCTTGCGGATCAGCGGCTGGGTGAGCTTCGCGGTCGAGTACTGCTTCATGATCCCCGCCGAACCCTTGGCGCAGAGCACGCCCTGGTTGGTCGGGTGATTGCGGTTGCCCTGGATGAAGCGCACCTTGTTGTCTTCGAGCGTCACCTTGATGCCGCAGCGGCAGGCGCACATGTAACAGGTGGTGAACTTGATTTCCTGTTTGTCGTGGTTTTCGAGTTTGATTTTGGCGTTCATGCGGTCTCAAGATTCAAAACTGGCCCGCGCGGTTTTCCGATTAACCGCTGGATTGCAAGCTGGATTAGGTACTCTAGGGGACTAAGTGCTGGCACACCAGCACAACAACGTTGCTGTCCGGGGTGAGCTTTGTATATTAAACATTTCGAATATACCGTTATTTTGCACGCTCGCCCCGATGTCTGGCAAGCAATTAGCCTGATACCCCGATTAGGAAGACTAATCCCGTAGTCTGCCGCCAGCAGCCCAGACACCGAAGCCCGACTGGCTGCTTACGCTTTTTCCGTAATGCCCTTGCGCCAGTGTCCCGAGCGGCCACCCTGTTTTTCCAGCAAGGCGATTTCGCTGATGGTCATGCCACGATCCAGCGCCTTGCACATGTCGTAAATGGTCAGCAGCGCCACCGTTACACC
>JAJXUA010000147.1 GCA_021783275.1 Pseudomonadota bacterium | reverse complement strand
ACGCTGGGCGAGCGCGTCGAAGATACGTTTCTGGTGCGGGGGGAGGCGTTGCAGGCGCCTGCCAGCGTGCAGGCGCTGGAAGCGGAAATACTCGGCGTGTTGCAGTAATACCTTGCAGTAATGCGGGGTCAGGCGACCGCGGCAGAATTACGGCGCAGGACTGGCGTACTCATCCACATAGCGGCCACGCGTCGGCGCCTTGCGCGCCGGGGGGGCTTTCTTGCGCGTGCCTTCGGCCGGTTTTTTGACTTTCGGGTCCAGCCCGGTTTTCACGCGGGTACCGCTGCGCCCCGGTCGCACTCCGCCGCCCACGGTCGCATCGGCCAGACTGATTTCCCGCTTCATTTCATTCGATTGGGTCGCTTTCATGCTGCTACCCGCCATTCCTTGAGGCTCCCGGCCAGCGTGCGCGTCAGCGCGGCCAGGCTGCCTACCCCCTCGGTGCTGGGTTCGGCTTCGCAGGCGCTGATCTTGCCGTCGGCATAGACCGAGAGAATCAGGAGGTTGTGCTGCACTTCCAGCGGAACCGCCAAGGCGTTTTCCGCAAGCGCGGTTTGAATGCCATGCCAGACTTCGCGACTGGCCGCCAGAACATCGGCAAGCTGGCTGACACGGTTGGGATCGTTCCATTGCTGCTGCACTTTGAGCAGCCGGATCGCGATGCTGTCCAGCTGCGCCACCTCGCTGATCATCCCCTCATATGGGTGAACACGATGCCGAGCTTGTGCGGTCGAATTTTGCGCGCTCATTATTGTCCTTGCTGCTTGCGCCGGGGCACCTTGCCCACGGTTACGCTTCAAGTTAGCGGCAATGCCCTATACAACTTTAGGCATGCTAAATGCGTGCCAGCACACACAAAACCGGGTCAATCGTCCTGCAGGTTCTGTCCGGGAAACAGGGTATCGGTGAAGCCGAAATAGCGCAGATCGCGTATCCGCATGGGGTACAGCACGCCGTGCAGATGATCGACCTCGTGCTGCACCACGCGCGCATGAAACGCGCTGACGCTGCGGTCGACGGGCTGTCCCGCGGCGTCGAATCCCTGATAGCGCAAGGCCGTGTGGCGCGGTACCAGGCCGCGCATGCCGGGAACCGACAGGCAGCCTTCCCAGCCGTCTTCCAGTTCGTCCGACAGCGGCGTCAGCAGCGGATTGATCAGCACGGTATACGGCACGCTTTCCGCATCCGGGTAACGGGGATTCGCCGCCACTTCGAATATCACCACCTGCAGCCCCACCCCGATTTGCGGTGCAGCCAGCCCCGCGCCGTTCAACGCGCGCATGGTGTCGTGCATGTCGACGATCAGCTGTGCGAGTTCGAGGGACGCAAAGTCCTCCACCGGCAAAGCCGGGGTCAGCAGGCGCGGATCGCCCATTTTCAGGACTTCGCGGATGGCCATGGGGTCTCCAGTTGCTGCAGGTCGGCGGCTTCCAGCCAGCACCAGCTGCCGGGCGCAAGTGTCGCGGGCAGGGAAAACGCGCCGATGGCGACGCGGTGCAGGCGCTCCACCCGGTTGCCGGTGGCGGCGATCATGCGTTTGACCTGATGGTATTTGCCTTCCGCCAGGGTCAGCTGCAGGGTGTGCGTATCCAGCGCCTCGCACGCCAGCGCCGCAATCGGCGCGGGCTCGTCGTTGAGCAGCACGCCGTTGCGCAAGGCGTCCAGCGCGGCATCGGTCACCGGGTCTGCACAGGTGGCGCGATAGACCTTGGCGACGCCTTTCTTCGGCGAAGTCATGCGGTGAATGAACTGGCCATCGTCGGACAGCAGCAGCAGGCCCGTGGTGTCCTGATCCAGCCGCCCCACGCATTGCACGTCGCGCTCGATCAGCGGCGACGGCAACAGGGAATACACGCTGGGATGATGCTTGGGCTTTTGCGAACACTCGTAGCCAGCCGGTTTGTGCAGCAACACGTAAGCCTTTTCACGATACGGCCAGGTCACGCCGTCTATGGTCAGTTCCAGACCGGCCGGATCCACTTCATGTTCAGGGTCGTCGCACACCACGCCGTTGATCGAGACAGCGCCCGAGCGCACCCGCAACACACAGCCTTTGCGTGAACCAAACCCCTGCGATTGCAACGCGCGCGCCAGCCACATGATTCAGACCGCACACGCAGATGCGGCATCGTTGGTCACCACCTGCTCAAGCAGGTGCCGCACCTGCAGCATCGATTCGCCCAGCACCGCCTGGATTTCTTCCATCTGGATACCGTCGGCCGACAAACCGCGCCCGGCCGCATAGTTGACCACCACGCCCACTGCGGCATAGCAGAGATCGAGTTCACGCGCGAGGTAGGCCTCCGGCATGCCGGTCATCCCCACCATGTCGGCGCCGTCGCGCTCCATGCGGTTGATTTCGGCGGCTGTTTCCAGACGCGGGCCCTGCACCGCGCCGTACACACCGCCGTCGCGCAGCCGGATGCCGGAATCGGTCGCGGCCCGCAACAGGGCGGCGCGCATCGTTTCGCAATAGGGGAAAGTGAAGTCGAGGTGCGTCACCGGCTTGTCGCCGCCAACAAAATAAGTCGTGGCGCGGCCATGCGTGTAGTCGATGATCTGGTCCGGGATCACCAGCATGCCGGGGATCAGTTCGGGGTGAATCCCGCCCACCGTCGCCACCGACACCACGCGGTCCACCCCATGCTCCTTCAAGGCCCACAGATTGGCGCGGTAGTTCACCTCATGCGGCGGGATCGTGTGACCGTAGCCATGGCGTGCCAGAAAAATCACTTCCTGGTCGCAAATATGGCCGAAAGTCAGCGCGCCGGACGGCTCGCCGTAGGGCGTACGGCCCACCTTGCGGTGAGTGATTTCCAGATTGGCGAGCTGCGTCAGCCCGGTTCCCCCGATGATTCCCAGCATTTTATTTATCCTTTAAAGCGTAAATGGCGGGCAGATTGCGCCACATCCCGTAAGCGTCCATCCCGCAGCCGAACACGTAGCGGTTGGGCACTTCCAGTCCCACGAAATCGGCCCGGATCGGTTTGTCCAGGCCATTGATTTTATCGGTCAGCACCGCCGACCACACCCGGGCGGCGCCCATTTCCAGCAGCTTGTCGCGGATCGCCGCCAGCGTTTCGCCCTCGTCCAGAATATCGTCGAGCACCAGCACATGGCGGCCCGCCACGCTCTGCCCCGGCAGCACCTTCCATTCGATCTCGCCGCCGTGGGTCTTGCCGCGATAGCGGGTGACATGCAGGTAATCGAACTCCAGCGGAAAGCCCAGCTTCGGCAGCAACTGCCCGGCGAATACGATGGCGCCGCCCATCACCGGCAGCACCAGCGGAAACGCCTCACCCAGGGCCAGGGCGATTTCGCCCGCCAGACGATTCAGCGCAGCCTGCACGTCCGATTCCGGCACGATGCATTCAGCACCCTCCAGCAGTTGTTGCGCTTCAAGCGGGGACATGACGGACTCGTAATTCGACGAAAGCCGGAAGTCTAAGCGAAGTTTCCGGGGCATGCGCGGGTCGGGTAAGCTTGAGCCATGCCTGCTCCTCCTTCCGCACCTGACCATTTCGATGCCACTGGCTGGCTGGCCGGCGCCCGCCAGCTGCCTTCGCCCAACTGCGACGCCCGTCCTGACGGCACGGCCATCGAGCTTATCGTCATCCACAACATCTCGCTGCCGCCCGGCGTGTTCGACGGCGACGCGGTCATCGATCTGTTTACCAACCAGCTCGACTGGGACACACACCCGTATTACCAGGGAATTCGCGGCATCAAGGTATCCTCGCACTTCTTCATCCGCCGTGACGGCAGCCTGATCCAGTTTGTGCCGTGCAGTCTGCGCGCCTGGCATGCTGGGGTATCGAGCTGGTGCGAGCGCGAACGCTGCAACGATTTTTCCATCGGTATCGAGCTCGAAGGGACGGATGATTTGCCGTTCACCGAGGCCCAGTACGCCAGCCTGCTTCCTCTGCTGCAATCGATTAAAGAGGCCTATCCGATTCGGGCGGTGGTGGGGCATAGCGAGATTGCACCGGGGCGCAAGACTGATCCGGGAGTGTGTTTTGAGTGGGGACGGGTGCGGGGGTTGGAGGGTTGAAGCGCTTGGAGTGATTGGGTTTTTTACCTGACTACCGTCCGTTGGCCGGGGGTAGCCCGGCGGCTAGTCACTTTCTTTGTCAATGCGACAAAGAAAGTAACCAAAGAAAACGCAC
>JAJXUA010000146.1 GCA_021783275.1 Pseudomonadota bacterium | reverse complement strand
CAGCCAGAATCGTTTACTTCAAGTGTGAGCATTTATGCTAGTGCAGAATAAGCCCGCCTTTAACAGCAAACCCATCCCACTACCGCAAAAACACCCACACCTATCGGCTGTTAATTGTTAAAGATCAATCGATTAGCTTTGTTTTTTGCAGTTTGCAAATCACGCCGCGTTTCGAGAAGGTGCGCATTCTACAGAGCCAAAAGAATCCGTCAACACTTTCCCGGATTTAATTTTAAATAATTGTGACGCGCGCAAATTTCCGCTTGCCCACTTGTGCCACGACAGTCGCGCCAACAGGGACGCTCGCCCCTTTATCGACGACGCGCTCACCGTCCAGCTTGACCCCGCCACCCGCAATCTGGCGAATGGCATCCGAGGTGCTGGAAACCAATCCCGCCAGTTTGAGAAGCTGCGGCACGGCGAGCACGCCTGCGTTCGCCGGCACGCTGATTTCCGGCATGTCATCCGGCAAAACACCTTTTTGAAAGCGCGCCTCGAAATCCGCCAGCGCCTGCCTGGCCGCCGCTTCCCCGTGGAACCGGGCAACGATTTCCTGCGCAAAGCGCACCTTGGTGTCGCGCGGGTTGGCGCCTTCGTCAACTTGCTGCTTCCAGTTTTCGATCGTGGACAGCGACTCGAATGACAACAAATGGATATATCGCCACATCAGCACGTCGGACACCGACATGATCTTGCCGAAAATTTCCTGCGGCGGCTCGTTGATACCGATGTAGTTGCCCAGTGATTTGGACATTTTGTTGACACCATCCAAACCTTCGAGCAGGGGCATGGTGAGGATGCATTGCGTCGGCTGACCATGCTGTTTCTGTAGCTCGCGGCCCATCAAAAGGTTGAATTTCTGGTCTGTTCCGCCCAGTTCCACGTCTGCTTTCAGCGCAACCGAGTCGTAGCCCTGAATCAGCGGATACAGAAATTCGTGGATAGCAATGGGTTGCTGGCCCGTGTAACGTTTGTGAAAATCGTCCCGCTCCAGCATCCGGGCCACGGTATGCGACGCTGCCAGACGGATCATACCCACCGACCCCAATCCCTCCATCCATTCCGAATTGAAGCGCACCTCAGTCAATGCCGGATCCAGGATTTTGAATACCTGCTCCTGATAGGTGCGCGCATTGGCTTCTACCGCCTCGCGCGTCAATGGCGGGCGGGTCGTGTTTTTGCCGGTAGGATCGCCGATCATGCCGGTAAAATCCCCGATCAGGAACACAACTTGATGGCCCAGCAGCTGAAACCGCCGCAGTTTATTCAGCAGCACGGTATGCCCCAGATGCAAATCCGGGGCAGTAGGGTCAAATCCGGCCTTGATCCGCAGGGGGCGGCCTGATTTAAGCTTGTCGATCAACTCGCTTTCGACCAGCAACTCGTCGGCCCCGCGTTTGATTTCCTGCAAAACGTCTTGCATCAACAACCTTTCTATACCAGTCAAGTTTTCCTGAACATGGCCGTTAGTCTGGAACGCCCCGATCAATACACACAAGCTGCTGTTTGGATTGGGAAATGCCCGAAAATTCTGTGTTAGACTCGGGACTCGATTACGGAAGGGAACCGGTTCATGCCGCTCACCAAACTGAGAATCTTAACCGATCGCATGACAGGAGCGGAACGCCGCTTCAGCCTGCGCACCCTGGTTGTCCTCTCCAGCCTGCCCCTTTTTGGCGTCGTTGCGGCTTTTGGCCTGGCACCAGGCACACAGGCATTAGATGTCCCTACAGAAACCGTCATTCAGGCGATTGCGCTTCCAGCACTGGCCGCCAGTAGCTCGACAGGCTCGTTTGAACGTGAAAGCCTGGTGCAGCCTGGTGATACGCTGGCCAGCGCGCTGTCACGACTCAAAATTGACGATCTGGATATCCAGCGCCTGCTGGCGACCGATGCAGTACGCCAACTCGCTTCGGGTATTCGTGCAGGCAAACGGATTCAGGCGGTCACCGCGCAGGACGGCCAACTGCTGTCCGTGCAATTCGAGCGCAAAGACGCGCCTGATCTGGTGGTGCGCCAGCAAGGCGAAGACTTTATCGCCGAAGCAAGTGCAGATGTCCTCGAAACACGGGTCGTCATGCGCTCGGGTCGCATACTCTCCTCGCTGTTTGGCGCAACGGACAGCGCAGGCATCCCCGACCGGATCGCCGATCAGATGGCCGAGACCTTTTCCACCAGTCTGGATTTTCGCGAAGACCTCCGCCGGGGCGACACATTTTCGGTGATTTACACCGTGAACTATCGCAATGGCGAACCCGTTTCCACCGGCAAAATGCTCGCCGCCGAGTTCGTCAACGCGGGCAAACCCTATCGTGCTGTGCTGTACAGCGATCCGTTTGGCCGTGACGACTATTACACGCCGAACGGGGAGTCGCTCAAAAAAGGATTTTTGCGTTCACCGCTCGAGTTTTCGCGTGTCACGTCCAGTTTCAGCAACTCGCGCAAACACCCTGTTTACGGTTTCCACCGCGCACATACCGGCGTTGACTTTGGCGCGCCCACGGGTACACGGGTCAAGGCCACAGGAGACGCCGTCGTCAAGTTTGCCGGTCGTCGCGGCGGATACGGCAATCTGGTGATCCTGCGTCATAACAACGGTTATGAAACCTACTATGCGCACCTGAGTGCGTTTGCTTCCGGCATCCGTGCCGGCCGCTCTGTCAGCCAGGGTCAGGTTGTGGCTTATGTTGGTTCCACCGGCGCGTCCACGGGTCCCCATCTGCACTATGAAGTGCGCATCGGCGGCAAACCGCACAATCCCATGGCCATCAAACTGCCTGGCGCGCCGCCGCTGGTCGCCGCTCAGCGTGTGCGCTTCCTCGAACAAACCGCAAACTGGTCAGACAAACTCACCCTGCTGCGCGGCACCAATCTCGCCGCGCTCGATTGAGCCCTCCCCCAGCGCATGAGTCCGAGCTGTATGTCGGCCTCATGTCCGGCACCAGTCTGGACGGAATTGATGCGGCGCTTGCCGAAATCGATCCTTCAGGCCAGGTCCACCTGACGGCAACACATTACCAGCCTTATCCCGACAGCCTGCGGCAGGATCTGCTCGCGCTGCATACGCCGCAACCCAATGAAATCCATCTGGCAGCCACCGCTGCCAATACCCTGGCGCGACTCTATGCCGAGGCGGTCAGCGCCCTGCTCGACACAGCCCAACCCAGCCGCCCGATCAAGGCCATTGGCTGCCACGGCCAAACCCTGCGGCATCGTCCCGCTGACGGCTATACCCTGCAAATCGGCAATGCCGCCCTGCTGGCCGAACTCACCCGAATAGCGGTTGTTTCCGACTTCCGTAGCCGCGATATCGCGGCGGGGGGCGAAGGCGCACCGCTCGTGCCCGCTTTTCACGCCCAGACCTTGCGTCACCCGCATCAGCATCGCGTCATTGCAAACATCGGCGGGATCGCAAATCTCACTGACCTGCCCGCATCGGGAGCCCTGCGTGGCTGGGATACCGGGCCTGGCAACATGCTCATGGATGGCTGGGTTAAACGGCATTGCAATACCGATTTTGACGCGCAGGGTGCGTGGGCAGCCAGCGGTACGCTTCAGCCCGATTTGTTCAGGGCGCTCATGCAGCACCCTTACCTAAATCCCCCCCCACCCAAAAGCGCCGGGCGCGAGCAGTTCAATCTAGCCTGGCTGGATCAAATCCTGGCATTCCTTCCCGCCATCCCGCCTGCAGCGGTGCAGGCCACACTGCTCGAATTCACCGCCGCCAGTCTGGGCGATGCCGTCAAACGCGAATGCATCGGTGCGCAGGCACTTTATGTATGCGGCGGCGGCGCACATAACCTCGCCTTGCTACAGCGCCTGGCTGACCGGCTTCCTGGATTGCACGTAGAGACCACACACGCACTGGGAATTGATCCCGATTGGGTAGAGGCACTGGCGTTTGCCTGGCTGGCACGGCAGACCCTGCATCATGCGCCGGGCAACTTGCCCTCGGTTACCGGGGCGCGGGGTGAGCGAGTACTGGGCGCGGTGTATCCCGCCTGATGCTTGCCCGGATGCAAGAATAAACGGCAATAAAAAAGCGGCCGAAGCCGCTTTTTTATTGCGCCACACAAGGTAATCAATGTGATTTACGCCGAAAACGATGACCCGCAGCCACAGGTTGTCGTGGCGTTCGGGTTCTTGATCACGAACTGCGCGCCTTCCAGCCCTTCGCTGTAATCGATTTCCGCACCCACCAGGTACTGAAAACTCATCGAATCCACCAG
>JAJXUA010000145.1 GCA_021783275.1 Pseudomonadota bacterium | reverse complement strand
CGGGGGGCTGTACGGCGGGGCTGTCGCTGGCGGCGATTTCGGCTGCGCCGTGGTCGCACCAGCGGGCGACGAGCTCGGGTGTCATTTCCACATGACACTGCATGGCAATATGGCGCTCATCCAGCACCCAGGCCTGATTCGCGCAATACGCGCTGTCGAGCAGGCGGACGGCACCGGGCGGCAGGCTGAAGGTTTCGCCGTGCCAGTGAAACGCGAGCTGGGGGCGGGTGTTTCCGCCGAGCCAGGTCCGGGCGAGATCGGGGTCGGTGATGCGCACGTCGCCCCAGCCGATTTCCTTGACCGGGTTGGCGGTGACGGCTGCGCCCAGTGCTTTCGACAGCAATTGCCCGCCCAGACAATGACCGATGACCGGCTTGCCTGCGGCCATGGCTTCCCGGATCAGCGACAACAAGGGCGGGATCCATGGCAGATCGTCATTCACGCTCATCGGACCGCCCATCAAGCACACGCCGGAAATACCGTTAAGATTGGCGGGGACGGCCTCATCCGCATCGATGCGGATCATCTGCCAGGGAATGTCGTGGCGATCCAGAAAGGTGCTGAAATAGCCCGGCCCTTCGGTCTCCGAATGTCGAAAAATCAGAACAGGATGCATGATGGCTTTCAAACGAAACACACTCGCGCTCATCATAACGGCCAGCGGCCTCACGTGCATCCCGGCAGGCGCCACCAGCGTCTCGGTGATGGGCTTGTTCAAGGACAAGGCCATCGTCAGCATCGACGGCGGCAAGCCGCGTACCCTCAGCGCGGGCCAGACCATCCAGGGGGTGCGCCTGATTTCAGCCGACTCGGACAGGGCGAATTTCGATGTCAGCGGCTCGCGCCGCACCCTGGGGATGGGGCAATCGTTTGCCGGTGGCACGCAGGACAGTCGGCAAACCGTGTCGCTCACGGCGGACGCACGCGGTCATTTTGCAGCAGCCGGTTCTTTGAATGGCTATCCTGTGACGTTTCTGGTTGACACCGGCGCGACGGCGATCGCCATCAGTGCGGCCGAAGCCCGTCGCATCGGTGTCGATTATCGCGCGGGTCAGGCCATGGGGGTCCAAACCGCTGCGGGGGTGGTACCGGCCTGGCGCGTCAAGTTCAATACCGTCAAGGTGGGCGGGATTGCGCTCAATCAGGTGGAGGGCATGGTGGTCGAGGCGGGACTGTCGATGCCCCTGCTGGGCATGAGTTTCCTCAACCGCATGGAAATGAAGCGGGATGGGCAGACCATGACGCTGATCCAGCGCTACTGAAGGACAGTGTGCAATACCGACCCGTTAAAAAGCCCGCATTGCGGGCTTTTTAACGGGCGCTGCCACGGGCGTCAGGTGCGGGTGTTGTCCCGCTCGATCAGCGCATAGGCGCTGTGATTGTGAATTGACTCGAAGTTTTCGGCCTCGACGACATAGGCGTCAATCATGGATTCGGCGTTCATGGCGGCGGCAACATCGCGCACGATGTCTTCGACAAATTTCGGATTGTCGTAGGCGCGTTCGGTGACGTATTTTTCGTCGGGGCGTTTCAGCAGGCCGAACAGCTCACAAGACGCCTGATCTTCAACCTTGCGGATAAGGTCTTCGATCCACAGGAAACCGTTGGTTCTGGCCGTGACGGTGACGTGCGAGCGCTGATTGTGTGCGCCGTAGTCGGAAATTTTCTTCGAACACGGGCATAGCGAGGTGACGGGCACGACGATTTTGGTGGTGTGGGTGTACTGCCCGTGTTCGATTGCGCCGATGAAGGTGACTTCGTAATCGAGCAGGCTTTGTACCCCGGAAATCGGTGCGGTCTTGTTGACGAAATACGGAAAGCTCATTTCGATGTAGCCGGAGTCGGCTTCCAGACGCTCGACCATCTGGCGCAGCATGTCCTCGAAATTTTCAATCGAAATCTCGCGCTCACGCGTGTTGAGGATTTCGATGAAACGCGACATGTGCGTGCCCTTGAAATTATGCGGCAGGTACACATACATGCTGAAACTGGCGATGGTGTGCTGCACCCCGTCGGACTTGTCCGCCACACGGACCGGATGGCGGATGCTCTTGATGCCGACTTTGTTGATGGCGATTTCACGCGTATCGACCGAGCTCTGTACGTCGGGCATGCAAAGGGCGGACTCGCAGATCTGGTTCATGGCAGGCTCCTGGTGTTCGTCCAGCCTGATGGCTGGTTCAGTTTAGACTGAGTATAAACCGCTGAAATAGTTGAGTAAACGACTCGGGCATTGCCGGTGTGCGTGAACGCGGCTCAGCGTTCCTGCGCGATGGGCATCATCGTGCGTTGCTGCAACACGTAGCGTGCCCGGATGCGGGTTTCGATCCCCGCCGCGTCGAGCCCGCAATCCGCCAGCATTTGCGCAGGGTCGCCGTGCTCGATAAACCGATCGGGCAGACCCAGATGCAGCAGCGGGATGGCAAAGCCCATGGCGGTCAGCGCCTCGGCCACCGCACTGCCTGCCCCTCCGGCGATGGCGTTTTCTTCCAGCGTAACCAGCAGGCTGTGGCGCAGGGCAAGTTCACGCAGCAAGTCCAGGTCGAGCGGTTTGACAAAGCGCATGTCGGCGACGCTGGCGTCGAGCTGTTCTGCCGCCCGCAGCGCCGGATGAACCAGGCTGCCAAAAGCAATCAGGGCAATATCGTGGCCGCGTCGCCGCACAATGCCTTTGCCGATGGCGAGCGGTTCCAGTCCCGGTTCGAGTACTGCGCCCACCCCGCTGCCGCGTGGATAGCGCACGGCGGACGGGCCGTTGTGCAGGAAGGCGGTGGTCAGCAGACGGCGGCATTCGTTTTCGTCCGAGGGCGCGGCGATCAGCATGTTGGGAATGCAGCGCAGAAAACTCAGGTCAAAACTGCCGGCGTGGGTCGGGCCGTCAGCACCCACCAGCCCGGCGCGGTCGATGGCCAGCATCACCGGCAGATTCTGCAGGGCGATATCGTGAACCAGCTGATCATATGCGCGCTGCAGAAAGGTGGAATAAATCGCCACCACGGGCTTGACGCCTTCGCATGCCAGACCGGCGGCATATGTCAGGGCGTGCTGTTCGGCGATGCCGACATCGTGATAGCGCTTGGGGTAGGTCTGCGAAAACCGCACCAGTCCGGAGCCTTCACGCATGGCCGGGGTGATGCCGACCAGCCGGGCGTCGGCCGCAGCCATGTCGCACAGCCAGTCGCCGAAAATGCGGGTATAGGTGGGTTTGCCGCCGGAGGATTCAGCGATGCCCTGTGCCGGATCAAAGCGCGATACCCCGTGATACAGACAGGGATTGGCCTCGGCCGGCTCGTAGCCCTTGCCTTTACGGGTGACGACGTGCAGAAACTGCGGACCGCTGAGCTGCTTGATATTGCGCAGCGTTTCCAGCAGGACATCGAGATCATGGCCGTCGATGGGGCCGATGTAATTGAAACCGAATTCCTCAAACAGCGTGCCCGGCATGACCATGCCTTTCATGTGTTCTTCGGCACGGCGTGCGAGTTCGCGGATGGGCGGGGCGACCGACAGGACTTTTTCCCCTGCGCGCCGCGCCGCAGCATAAAACCGCCCCGACATCAGCCGCGCCAGATAGGTGCTGAGCGCGCCGACGTTGGGGGAGATCGACATGTCGTTGTCGTTCAGCACCACCAGCAGCGGCAGATCGGTGGCGCCGGCGTTGTTGAGCGCTTCGAACGCCATCCCGGCCGTCATCGCGCCATCGCCGATGACGGCGACCGCACGCCGGGCGGAGCCGGTCTGACGAAACGCTTCGGTCATACCGAGTGCCGCCGAAATCGACGTGCTGGAGTGGCCAGTGCCGAACGCGTCATATTCGCTTTCCTGGCGGCGTGGGAACCCGGCAATGCCGCCGCTCTGGCGCAATCCACTCATCGCCGCGCGACGGCCGGTGAGGATTTTGTGCGCATAGCTTTGATGCCCCACATCCCACACGATGCGGTCGTGCGGGGTGTCGAAGACGTAGTGCAGGGCCAGCGTCAGTTCCACCGAGCCCAGGTTGGACGACAGGTGGCCACCGGTGTGGGCGACTGAGTCCAGCAGAAACGCGCGCAGTTCTTCCGCCACGCGCGGCAGGTCGGCAACGGGCAGCGCGCGCAGATCGGCGGGACTATGCAGGGCGTCGAGCAGCGGCGTGTTCATTTCAGAATGAGCGCTCGACGACAAAGTCCGCCAACTGGCGCAGGCGGTCGGCCCGGGGGCCCAGCGGTTCGAGTGCGGCATGGGCATCGGTGCACAGTTCCTGC
>JAJXUA010000144.1 GCA_021783275.1 Pseudomonadota bacterium | reverse complement strand
CGATTTCCAGCACCGGCTGCGCCACGCCCGGGGTATACGCGAGCGACAGGTCTTCCTGGGTCGAACAGGGTTTGGAGGATTCCACCGAGAGTTTGCCCGGCTTGGGCAGGCGGTGGTAATCGAGAGCTTTTTTCTTGAGTTCGGCGGGGGTCATGGGGCAGGCGCAGGCGGATAAACAAGCCGTCATTATCGCGGATTTATCCGCGTTTCATCTGCCCTGGGGGGTGGAACGCCGCGTCAGTCGGCGCTGGATTGCGCGCGCACCTGCCGCAGATACCCCCGCAAGCGCACGGGGGAAACGGGTTTGTGCATCAGGGGCAAATCGGTTGCCTGTGCCTCCCGCAGGCGCTCGGGTGCCGTATCGCCGGTAATCAGCAAGGCGGGGATCGTCTGCCCGCAACGCGCGCGCACCAAGGCAATCGCCTCGGCACCGGTGCGGTGCTCACGCAGGCGATAATCCGCCACGATGACGTCGGGCACCCTGCCGGTATCGGCTATCAACGCAAGCGCCTCTTCAGCATCGCCCGCCAGGACGGTGGTGCAGCCCCAGGTCTGGAGCAGCTTGTCCATGCCCTCGCGCACAAGCTGCTCGTCGTCGATGACGATGACGTGCATGTCGCGCAGTTCCCCGACTTCCGGGAGCATCTGCCCGGCGGCAGGCAGCCCCGCTACCATTCGGCCAGCCGGCACGTCAAGCATGAAACGGCTCCCTTTTCCAGCTTCCGAATCCACAGTGAGTTCATGCCCGAGCAGGCGCACCAGACGATCCACGATGGCCAGCCCCAGCCCCAGCCCCTTGGTCCGGTCGCGCTCGGGATTACCCACCTGGTAATACTCGGTAAAAATAGCCTGATGAAACGCGGGCGGAATGCCGATGCCGGTATCGCACACGCTGATCCGGATGCGCTCATTGGCTGGCGCGCCTTCGATAAGCTGCGCCATCAGCTCGACACGGCCGGAGTGCGTATAGCGCAGCGCATTGCTGATCAGGTTACGCAGGATGGTTTCCAGCAGCACCGGGTCGCTGCGCACGGCGACATCGCCCACATCGACATGCCAGACTAGCCCTTGGCCTGCGGCCTGAATCCTGAACTCGGCATCAAAGGATTCCACCAGATCGGCGAGCCTGAAATCGCGCACGTCCGGACGCAGCAATCCTGCATCGAGGCGCGAAATATCGAGCAGCGCATTGAACAGGCCATCGAGCGAACCCACGGTACGCTCAATACCAGCGATCACGGCCTGCTGGTCGCCAGCCGGCATACCCGGCGTGAGGCTGCCCACAAACAGTTGCAGGGCGTGGAGCGGCTGCCGCAGGTCGTGGCTAGCCGCCGCGAGAAAACGCGATTTGGCTGCATTGGCTTCTTCTGCCACCACGGTTTGATCCCGCAGCTGGGCGATCAGATCGAGGTTTTCGAAACGCAGGGCGATGCCCTCCAGCACGTCACGGTTCTGTTGTCGCGCCGTGTTGGCCATGATGGCCAGCCCCAGTAGCATGAGGATGCCCAACCCCACTTGACCCATATCCGGCTGATTGAACAGCTGCCATGCGCTCAGCCCCACGGAGGGCAGTGAATAGGCATAGAAAATCGGCACCCAGTACGCGACAAGAATCAGCGTGCCTGCTACCACGCCCATAATGGTCACGTAAAGAATGACCTGATGCACCACCGAGTCCGGGACGAAAAAGATGATCCCGCCTATCCCCCAGAGCGTCCCGGACACCAGGGAAGTCAGCGTGAAGTAATACGCCCAGCGCCGTAAATCCAGAGGGCTGGTGGGCATTTGGCGAGCATAAGCGTGCAGCAGCCAGTGGCGACCCGCGCCGAGCAGCAAGTTCGCGCCCAGCCAGCCCAGCAGCTGCTCTTGATTCACGTGGCCCCACATCAGCGCAACCATCGCCACCGGAAAAACAAGCAGATTGCCCATGACACTGGACAAGCCCCGGAACAAACTGTCGATGGCGTAGGCGGTGATCTGCTGCTCACGGGGCAAGCCCGATGCCCGCAGCGTCTCCATCAGGTTGATGCGTGCGGAAAAGTCGCTTTGCGAAGCCGAAGCGTCGGTCGAGGCTGCTGAAGTCATGTCAGCCGAAGCTTAACCCGGCAAAGCGTCATCTGCGCGCACGGCCCGCGCAACAGCATTTATTGATACGTGAGTCCGCCACCGTTACGGTCAGAAACCTTCAAAACCTTCAAAGAATCAATCCATAAAGTAAGCCAGAGCCTTGCAGCTTGAGCGACCGCAGACTTTTGCAGCCGGCTCTCCATTTTCGGGATTGTTATATACGGCCACTCCTGCGTGTCGGCAGGGTCAGAATTTGCATTCCAGCAACATCTCGGTAGCGCCAAGATATCCATACCGACATTCGCTATTCGGCGATCTTCGCCTCGCGGGTCGGCTGAACGGTTTTCGCCTCGGATGACATTGCGGTGCGTGATTCAGGCACAGGGGCATTCACTGTCTCGGGTGACGAATCCACACAGGCGGGCAACATCTCTACAGCGACGGTCGAGGGAGACATGCTCGCATCATCCAGGGATCCGTCTGGATTGACGCACAGAGCATGTGCATTGAAGCTGATACTAGTCAGCATGGCCAACAACAAGGCGTTAGAACGATTTTTCATCTTTTTTCCTTTTCGAAAAGTGGGCTGGCGATGCTGCCCGTTAGCCGGATGCACACCGGCAACCGCAATGTAGGCTCCTCCCGGCTTTCACGGCATCGGCCAGGCGCATGAAATCAGCGCGACATTCGGCCTAAGCCATATGGATGAAGTCGTTATTGAGACGGCTCGAAAAAGTTTGAGACTGTGGCTGTTCTCGAAGCGATCCGATGCAGGGATGGTTTGTTGTGCCGTCTCAATAAGGCGCCGCTTTTAATGGCTTATTGATACAGCCTGCTTATGTTGGCGAACCGCCGTGCCAAACTGAATTTTCTTGCCAATTCAAACCTCATCAGGCCGTATCAATAACGTGGCGATACACGAGCCGGGGTTGCCACGATGCTGCGGTTTCGGGATCAGGTCGTGCGCTGAGCAGGAAGGCGCGACACCCGGAATAAACACCCCATCACGCATTCATCAAACACGACCATGAAAATACGATTGTTGCGGCTGAGTCTGTTCCTGGGCTGTAGCGCTTTATTGACGCCTTGTCAGGCGGATACCGCATTGCCCAGCGAGCCAGTAGGGTGGGCACGTCTTTGTACCCAGAGGGCACAAGTGCCCACGCGGTTTCCCCACCTGCCCCGCGCGAAGCGCAACCTGGTCTCGGAACCACGCTGCTAGTCAAACCCAACCCGTGTCAAACCCGCCCCATGTATCGCCGCGTTAACGGCCTCCCCCATCTGGCCTAGGCCGAATGCCGCGCTGATTTAATGCGCTTGGCCGATGTTGTGAAAGCAGGGGGGCGCCTACATTACGACTGCTCGCTTTATTTCCGGCTAACTGGCAGCGTCGCCAGCCCACTTTTCGCAAAGTAAAAAAAGACGAAGATCGACGACACGCATGCATCGAATGGAACAGTACTTACACCAAACCCGAGGAGAACAACATCATGAACCATCGCACCATTCGCAGCACCCTGATCGCATCCAGCCTTGTCGCCGTAGTACTGGCATCCGGCAGCGCACACGCTGAATTGCAAGGCCGCGACCTCAATGGCAGCATCGACAGCTTCGAAGCCTATTACGATACCGACCTAGACATCACCTGGCTGGCTGATGCCAACTACGCCCAGACCAGTGGCGCCGATGACGACGGCATAATGACCTGGGGTGCCGCCACCAGCTGGGCCGCCAACCTCAGCTTTTTCAACCCGCTCACCAACCAGACCTATGCCGACTGGCGCCTGCCCACCACCACGGATCCCGACGCCAGCTGCGATCAGCTTGGTTACAAATGCACCGGCAGTGAAATGGGGCATCTGTTCTACGCCGAACTGGGCGGCACGACAGTTCAATCCATCCTAATGAGCACTGACCCCGATTTTGCCAAATTCACCAATCTTCAGGCCAGCGTCTACTGGTCCGCTACGAAGCCCCCGGACTTTTTTGGCGTCGCGTGGTTTTTCGACTTCAGCGATGGCCGCCAAGGCTCGACCGTGACTTTATACAATGATTTCTACGCGTTAGCTGTCAGCCCCGGCGATGTCGCCGCAGTTCCGGAGGCGCAGACGTATGCCCTGATGCTGGCCGGGTTGGGGCTGATCGGGTGGCGCGCACGGCGGCGTGGGTGATTTGAGTCATTCGACCCTTTG
>JAJXUA010000143.1 GCA_021783275.1 Pseudomonadota bacterium | reverse complement strand
GTGGTGTGCGAGGACACCACCGTGTCGCCGCTGGTGGCGGCCTTCATGCAGCAGGAAGGCTTGAGTGACGATGAAGTGATGACCATCGATTCCGGCAAGAAGGCCGAACTGGGTGAAAAGGACTGGACGCCGGTGCGCGAGCGGCTGTTCAACGTGGACAAACACGCCACGCCGCGCGTGATCGTCAGCGTGCTGATGCTGCGCGAAGGCTTCGACGTGAATAATATCTGCGTGATCGTGCCGCTGCGCGCGAGCCAGGCGCAGATTCTGCTGGAGCAGACCATCGGGCGCGGACTGCGGCTGATGTGGCGCGACCCGGAATACGACGAGATCAAGCGCGACAACCGCGAGCGCCTGAAATCCGGACAGGAACCGGGCAGCCTGATCGACGTGCTGTCCATCGTCGAGCACCCAGCCTTCCAGTCGTTTTACGACGAGCTGATCAGTGAAGGGCTGGCGGGCGAATCCACCGAGGACAGCGACAGCACCAGCAGCACGGGCGACGTGATCGCGGCGGAACTGCGCGAGGGATTTGAGGCATTCGACTTCGCGATTCCCTTCATCCTGCGCGAAGCCGACGAAACCATGGATCACGCCGCGTTGGATGTGGCGAAGCTGCCCGCCTTCACCGCCATGAGTCCGGAACAGCTGACCGCGATGCTGGGGCGAGGCGATGTGTTCGTGTCGCAGGATCTGCAGAGCAACACGCTGTTCGGCGACTACCGCGTGGACGGCGCGATCATGAATGTTTCCGGCTACAACGACTTTCTGGCACGGCTGACCCGACGCATCAGTCAGGCGTTGAGTCAGCCGCTGCCAAAAGGCAACAAGATCGCCGCGCATCTTGCCAACCCGTACTTGCAGGTCAATACAGCCGACCTCACCGGCGCGCTTGATGATTACATCTGGACGCAGCTATTCAGTAGCCCGTTCAATCCGATGGACGGCGAAAACTGGCGCGTGTTGCTGTTGCAGCCGGTGGTCGATCACATCACCAAGGTGTTCGCGGTTGCGCTGATCGAAGCCGAAGCGCCGCAGGTGACAGGGCAAACCGAAGTGCTGCACCGCCGCCTGTCCGAAGTGCCAAAGCTGATGATGCGTGAGAGCAGTTCGCTGCCGGTGATCAAATGTATTTACGAACGGCTGGCATTCCCTACGCGTAGCGGCGGGCTGGAGCGTGCCTTCATGGAATGGGCGCAGGCGGATGCGGGCGTGCAGGCCTTTTGCAAAATCAGCGAGAACCGCCACACCTTTGCTCGGCTGCGTTACGTGAAGGAAGATGGCCTACCCGCGTTCTACTCGCCGGACTTTCTGGTGCGCACCGAGACCGCAATTTATCTGGTGGAAACCAAGGCGCAGCAGCAGACCACCCATCCCAATGTGCAGCGCAAGCTGAAATCGGCTACAGCTTGGTGCGAACGCATCAACGGCCTGCCATCCGAACAACGCGGCGGCCTGCCATCCGAACAACGCGGCGGCCTGCCGTGGCATTACGTGCTGCTGGGGGAAACCTTATTCCGGGACTGGCGCAGTAAAGGCGCACGCCTTGGCGATCTGCTGGAATTTTCGCGGGTACGGCCGGTGGCTAATGCATCGTTGCAGGCCGGACTGTTTTGACCCGCCTCCTACACCCAGTTCTCCAACCTCAACCCCGGCACTCGCTCAAACTCGCCGACATTGTTGCTGATCAGTGTGACACCCAGCGCGCGGGCGTGGGCGGCGATCCACAGGTCGTTATTGCCGATGGGCGTACCCGCACGCTCCAGCATGGCGCGGATCTCGCCGTAGTGCAGCCCTGTGTCCGACCCCGGAATATGGACGGGTACGTCGGCGACGAAACGGGCAAGGCGCTCATGGGCGCGTTTGGGATCGTTGCTTTTGTCCGCGCCAAAACACAGCTCGCCCCAGGTGATGAGGGAAATGCCCAGGCTGCCGGGTGCGGCCCGGGCAAACCGTTCGGCCACTGAAGGCGGCCGGTTGCGGGCAATGTAGATACAGATATGGGTGTCGAGCAGTGCTTGCAGCGCCATTACAGGCCTTCGCGCGTTTGCGGCGGGGTGTCCTGGCGGCCTTCGGCAAAAAAGCCTTCCGGCATATCCGCCAAAGCAGCGAAAGCGGCCGACAGATTGCGCGCGGGTGGACGCAGGACAATTTCATCGCCATGCCGCTCGATTTCAACTTCGGCGACATCGAACTGGAATTCGCGCGGAATACGAACCGCCTGCGAATTGCCGCTTTGAAAGACTTTGGTAATCGCCATGTCCGGTCTCCCGAATTAAATATACACGTCAAGTATATACGTCATCCAATCACAAGCAAGAACCAGATCGACTCCAGTTGGCCACGGCGCTGAAACTGCCCAAAAGCCTACTGCGGCGCATACTCCAGGTCCGGATTCCCTGTCACCCGGTTCCGGCCCTGCTGCTTGGATTGATACAGACACTCGTCGGCTGCGGCGATCAGCGCGTCCAGCGTAGCGTGGCGATCTTGCTTCTGGGCGATGCCGAAGCTTGCGGTGACAGCGATTGCGCCGGTTGCATGCGAGATGCGAATGTCCGCGATTTCCGCACGCAGCCGCTCCGCCAGCGCGATCGCATCGTGCTGGCCGGTTTCGGGCAGGAACACGATGAATTCCTCGCCGCCCCAGCGGGCCAGAACATCGCCTTGCCGAACGGAGTGTCTGAGGATATTCGCCAGCGCCTTCAGCACGTCGTCGCCGTGGGCGTGGCCATGGGCGTCGTTGACCTGCTTGAAGTGGTCGATGTCGAGCAGCATGACCGAGCTGACGTGTGCATGGCGAATCGCATGCGCCCACAACGGGCTGGTCTTGTCGTAAAAGGCACGGCGGTTGTTGAGGCCGGTGAGCGGGTCGAGCTGCGCCAGACGTTCAGCGCGCAGCCGTTCTTCCTGGCCGATACGCATCTGGTAAGCGAGCGCCAGGGCAAGCAGGGTGGCGTCGACCAGCATGCCGATTTCCACCGCACGGAAAGTCCAGGTGTTGTGCGGGATGAAGCCCCAGACCGACAGGGTCGTCAGCATCGCGCCGACCATGGCAGCGAGGGCGGCGATCAGGAAATACTTCGCCGGCTTCTGGCCACTGCGAACCGAGATGATGCCGAGGAACAGCATGAGTCCGGAGAACAGGAAGGCAAAGCTGAAGGCCACCAGCAGCGCATATTTCTGGCTGCCTGCGAGGATGGCCGCGCCGAGCAGGACGCCGAATGTCATGCAGAAGCCGAGGACGCCACGGCGAACGCGCGGAAAATAGACCCGCAAATCCAGAAACCGGATGGCGAACAACAAGCCGCTGACACCGAAAAGCAGCATCAGTAGAGGGTTGGACCATTGCTGCCACTGCACCGATTCGGGCCACAACCAGGCGAAACCATGGCCGGTGTAGGCCACGTTCATGGCGACGAACATCGCCAGATAGAGTGAATATCGCAGATAGCGCGAACTGCGCAGGCTGAAATAGAGGATGGCGTTGTACGCCATCAGGGCGAGCAGAAAGCCGTACACGATGCCGTAGCTGAGTTCCTGCTGCGTCTGCCGCACCCGCAGGGCATCCGGGCTCAGCAGATAGATCGGCAGCACCATGGGATCGGGTGTTTCAACGCGCATGAACACCTCGCTGACACCCGGATCGAAGTGCTGCGGAACCACAAAAAAACGGCTCGCAAGCGGACGCTGCGCGTAAGGCTTCACATCGCCGATCTGGACCGTGGCGACGGTCTGGCCGTTGCGCTGGAAATAAACGTCGACCTGATCGAGCCAGGCGGTTTCGATCGACAGCCGCATCGGCGCTGGGGTCGAAGTCGGGTTGACCACCGCAAAACGGATCCACACCGGCTTTGCGCCGATGCCGAAATTCAGCACCGGACTGTCGCCAGGCGCGAACCTGCCGGCGCGATAAGCCGCCGCCGCCTCGGCCAGCGTGAGGCGGCCGTCCGTTTCCTGAAAGATTTCGGTGGAACGACCTATTGCAGCGCCGTGATCCGCAAACACCGACAGCGGCGCGGCAACGGCTGGCGCGCCGAACAACATGACCAGCATGCCGATGAGTTGGGCGACCCACCTGAAACGCATGCTGTTCAAGCGAAGCTGGCGCATCGGCTTGTCGCGCTCAAACCTTGCGATACACCTCGGCGCCCTGCTTGACGAATTCCACCGCCTTCACTTCCATCCCCCTGGCCAGCGCGTCGGCTTCGTTGAGACCTTCCTTCGCCGCGTACTCGCGCACGTCCTGGGTTATCTTCATCGAGCAGAAGTGCGGGCCG
>JAJXUA010000142.1 GCA_021783275.1 Pseudomonadota bacterium | reverse complement strand
CATCCCAGCCAAAGCCAGAACAACTACCGCAACAACACCCACACCTATCGGCTGTAAATTGTTAAAGATCAACCTCTTATCAACTCCGCCTTCACAGCATCGCCGTTTCGAGAGGTGCGCATTCTACGTAGTTCACATAAAACGTCAACACTTATTTCGAAATGGTTGCGGGGGCAGGATTTGAACCTACGACCTTCGGGTTATGAGCCCGACGAGCTGCCAGACTGCTCCACCCCGCGCCTGTCGCAAATGAAACCGCGTCAATCGTCAATCGAGAAGCGGAACTATAGCAAAGCGTGTTCCGCCCCGTCAACACTTACCGACCTTTTCGAACAGGCCCACGCGCCGCTTTTACAATATTCCCAATGTTTTCAAATGGCTGACGAAACCAGCCTGACATACACACCACATCAAAACCGCGGACGGCGAAGACCCCAGCCGGAAATCATGCACACTTATTGTGCAGACAGCGCCTTGGCAAACTCGCTACCATTCTGCGTCTCTGTTGATTGAAGGTCCTCTGTGCACATTTCCGATTTTTCCCTGTCGCACCTGCCGCGCATCGAGTTCGGTGCGGGCGCGCTTGCCAAATTGCCGGCCATCGCCCGCAGCTACGGCACCCATGCCCTGCTCGTGACCGGCGCAGGGTCGCTGAAAATCTCGCCGTTCTGGCCTGTCGTAACGGGTGGACTGAGGGCCCAAGCGATTACGTGGCTGCATCTTGCCGTCCCTGGCGAACCGTCGCCGCAGATAGTTGACGAAGCCGTGCGTGCCTTGCAATCAGAGACCATTGACGTGGTGATAGGCATCGGCGGCGGCAGCGCGCTGGACGCTGCCAAGGCCATTGCCGGGTTGCTCAAGCCCGGCAATTCGGTGATGGATCACCTGGAAGGTGTGGGGCCGGAACGCGTTTATGCCGGCCCGTCTACGCCGTTCATTGCCGTACCGACCACGGCAGGCACCGGCTCGGAGGCGACCAAGAACGCCGTGTTGAGCGTTCAAGGCCCGGATGGCTTCAAGAAATCCTTCCGCGATGAAAGGCTGGTGGCCGAATATGCGCTGGTCGACCCCGACCTGTTGGCCACCTGTCCCCCCGCCGTGATTGCGGCGAACGGCATGGATGCGTTCACCCAGTTGCTGGAGTCCTATGTATCCAGCCGAGCCGCGCCGCTGACCGATTCACTCGCCTGGGGCGGCATGAAGGCTGCGCGCGACGGCCTGTTGGCCCTGTATACGGACGCCGGCAACGCGGAAGCACGCAAGCGGATGGCCTATGCAGCGCTGGTCTCGGGCATCACGCTGGCGCAGGTCGGGCTCGGCTCGGTGCACGGGCTGGCGGCGCCGCTGGGTGCGTTCTTCCCGATTCCGCACGGCGTAGCATGCGGCACCCTGGTGGCGACGGCCACGCGCGTCAATATCGAAGTGCTACGCGCGCGCGAGGCGAATCGCCCTGCGCTGGAGAAATACGCTCAGGTTGGACGCCTGCTGAGCAGGCAGGGGCAGTTGGACCAGGCTACAGCACACGCTGCCCTGATCGACACGCTGGAGGCCTGGACACAAGCACTCAAGCTGCCGACGCTGGCGCACTACGGCGTGACACACGCCGACATCCCGCGCATCGTCGCCAACAGCCGCGGCAGCAGCATGAAGACCAACCCGCTGCACCTCGATGACGGCGAAATCGCAGCCATTGTCTCTGCGCGGATTTGACGGCAACGCGCTCAAGTTAGGGTGCTGGCGTCCGCTATTTTTGCGACTCCATTATCTGGAACGCATTCATGTCCGGCCTCCCCGTTTTCTTTGTCGTGCTCGCTGTCCCGGCCATCTATGGCGTATTCATCTTCAACCAGCTGGTGACGCTGAAACACAACGTCTGCAAGGCTTGGTCGAATATCGACATCCTGCTCAAGCAGCGCCACGATGAGCTGCCGAAGCTGGTCGAGACCTGCAAGCAATACATGCAGTTCGAACAGGACACGCTGGAAAAGGTGATGCAGGCGCGCAGCCTGGTCGCCAGCGCACGCGAATTGCAGAACATCCCCGCGCTGGGGCAGGCGGAAGGCGAGCTGCGGGCCGGGCTCGGCAATCTGTTTGCGGTTGCCGAGGCCTATCCCGAGCTGAAAACCAACGAAACCTTCCAGCATCTGCAGGCGCGCATCACCGGGCTGGAGAACGCGATCGCCGACCGCCGCGAGTTCTACAACGATTCGGTCAACGTCAACAACGTGCGCGTGGAGCAGTTCCCCGACACTGTCGTGGCGCGCCTCTTCGCATTCCGCCAGTTTCCGCTGCTGCGGTTTGCGGCCGAAGAGAAGAAAGACGTCGACCTGAAGCAGCTATTCAATAGCTGATGCTCCCCGCGCGCTGGACCGACGAATGGCGGCATGACCACGCCAATCTCGTGCTGGGCGGCGGCAATCTGCTCGTCCTGCTGCTCGGATTCAAGCTGCAATCGGGCATCGGCTGGCAAATCACCTTCGCGCTGATCGGCCTGACCAGCTTCTGGGCGTGGTTTGCCAACCTCAAACGCTATCGCACCGTGGCGGATACGCCGACCTCGCGCATTGCCTCGGCACCGCAAGGCTACATCGAACTCGTCGGGCGCGGCCGCCAGCCCCCCGGAGACGGCCTGGTGAGCCCGATAAGCGGCCTGCCCTGCCTGTGGTACCGCTACCGCGTCGAACGCAAGAACGGCGACCGCTGGGAGTATGTCGAATCCGGCGTGTCGCATGACACCTTTGGCGTGGACGACGGCAGCGGCCACGTGCTGGTCGACCCTGAAGGCGCGGAAATCCTGACCTCTCACAGACAGGTTTCAAACGCCGGGGGCTACCGCAAGACGGAGTGGACGCTGATCGAAGGCGAACCGATTTACGTCATCGGCGAGCACGTCACCCTCGGCGGCCCCAACGCCATGCTCGACAAGAAGACCGACCTCACCACGCTGCTGGCCGAATGGAAGCAGGACAAGGCCGCGCTGCTGGCGCGATTCGACGCCGATCGCGACGGCGAAATCAGCCTCGACGAATGGGAACGTGCGCGCCAGGCCGCATCGGACGAAGTCGACCGCGCCCATCTCGACATCCGACTGAAGGATGGCATCCACCTCGTGCGCAAGCCTTCGCACAGCCGCCCATTTCTCATCGCCAACCGCGAAGTCACCGCGCTGGTGCGGCATTTTCGCGTATGGAGCTGGGCGCATCTGGTGCTGATGATGGGCGCGCTGCTCGGGCTGGTGCTTGTCGGGCCCACGACCTGAGCACCGCTTGCCCTGCATGACTTGACGCCCTATAGTCAAGGCACGGAGGACGCATCATGAAACACCCCATACCCGAAACCCCACCAGACTATGACCACACGCGCATCATCGAGCGGCCCGATGGTTTCTACTGGACCGACGCCGAGAGCGGCGAGGAATACGGTCCCTTCCCAAGTCTGCTGGACGCGGTGCAGGACATGGAATACAACGCCGACAGCGACTACGAACCAGGTGAAACCGTGGCAGAGGCTGAAGATGAAATCGGCATTTCCGACTGGATCGACCCCGACACCGGCGACCCCGGTGAGGAGTCTCACCGACCGGGAGAGTGAGTCATACACGAGCTTGGCCGGGCAGCAGATTCTGCAGCCCGCGCCTCCCGCTCGAACAGATTATCGCGATACGGATTGCCGCCGCGCACCCATGCAAGCAGGCCGGCCAGCGGATACAACACCAGCAGCAACACCCCCCATCGCTCGAACTGCCTCACGTGTGCACGCTCGTGGGCACGCGTTGCCGTCAATGCGTTCAATGACACGCCCACCACGACGTGCCCCAGCGTGATCGCCGCGACCGCCCCGCTGAAAGGGAAACCGCGCCGCAGCACCCACGCCGGCCAGCCGCCCGCAACTTCCAACACCCCTTCCACCCGCCGCAGCGTGCCGCCGCTTCCCCGTGACACGAGCGCGACCAACACGCCCAACAACGTGACCGGCAGCGCCCACAAATAGAGTAGGGCCCGTAGCATCAGGCATCCAGCGCATCCGCAAACCAGCGTACCCCGTGCAAGCCCGCGCCCACGAAATACCGGCGTGCCCGTTCAAGCTGCGCCGCGGTGCCTGCGGCATACACGTCGAAGCGGTGCAGATCCGGGTAATCCACCACGATGCTTTTCAGCAGGGCATCCAGGTCATCGGTCGGCGCATGCGGCAAGTAGTTGAAATTGTCCAGCGCGTCGGTCCAGGCGCGGCACAGGTTGTCCTGATAATGCCCGGTTTCGTCGGCCACCCAGTGCAAGTCCATCG
>JAJXUA010000048.1 GCA_021783275.1 Pseudomonadota bacterium | reverse complement strand
CGTTTCACGATTTTGAGGATTGCTCTGTAATCCTTTGCAGGCGCGTAGCTCAGCTGGTTAGAGCACCACCTTGACATGGTGGGGGTCGTTGGTTCGAGTCCAATCGCGCCTACCAATATTTAACGGGTCGGGATGACCAGGTATCAAGAGGGGCTGAACTGCCCACGGAGGTTGCGAAATGTCACCGCGAACTAGCCAGGAAGCGATTGGATAAACCCCGGCGCATTGCTGTTCGCAGACGTTCTGCGGTCTTAAACAAGTAATATTCAAAAGCGCGGCCGGTCCGCGCTTTTTTCATTCTGGAGTTGGGTTCATGGTCAATGTCACGCTTCCCGATGGTTCCGTCCGGCAGTTCGATGCCGCAGTCACGGTCGCGCAGGTTGCTGCCAGCATTGGTGCCGGGCTGGCGAAAGCCGCGCTCGCGGGCAAGGTCGACGGCAAGCTGGTCGATACCAGCCATGTCATAGCCGCCGACGCGGCGCTGGCTATCGTCACCGCCAAGGACGCCGACGCGCTCGACCTCATACGCCACGACGCCGCGCACGTCATGGCGCAGGCGGTGCAGGAGCTGTATCCGGGGACGCAGGTCACCATCGGGCCGTCGATTGAAGACGGCTTTTATTACGACTTCGCGCGCGAGACGCCGTTTACGCCGGAAGACCTCACCGCCATCGAAAAGCGCATGGACGAGATCGTTAAGCGCGATCTGCCGATTGTGCGCGAGGTGTGGGAACGCGAGGCGGCGAAAAAGACCTTCGCCGCCATGGGCGAGGACTACAAGGTCCAGATCATCGACGACATCATCGCGCCCGGTGAAGAACTCTCGATCTACCGGCAGGGCGACTGGTTCGACATGTGTCGCGGCCCGCATTTACCCTCCACCGGCAAACTGCCAAAAGCCTACAAGCTGATGAAACTCGCCGGCGCGTACTGGCGCGGCGACTCGAAAAACCCGATGCTGCAACGCATCTACGGCACGGCGTGGGCGAAGAAGGAAGACCTCGAAGCCTATCTTTTCCGCCTCGAAGAAGCCGAGAAGCGTGACCACCGCAAACTGTGCAAGCAGCTCGATCTCCTGCACATGCAGGAAGAAGCGCCGGGGATGGTGTTCTGGCACCCCAAGGGCTGGATCGTGTGGCAGCAGATCGAGCAGTACATGCGGCAGAAATTCGTCGAATACGGCTATCAGGAAGTGCGCACGCCGGCGGTGATGGATCGCAGCCTGTGGGAAAAATCCGGCCACTGGGATAACTACCGCGACAACATGTTCACGACGTCGTCGGAGAACCGCGATTACGCGGTCAAGCCGATGAACTGCCCGGGCCACGTGCAGATTTTCAATTCCGGCCTGCATTCGTACCGCGAGCTGCCGCTGCGGCTCGCCGAGTTCGGCTCGTGCCACCGCAACGAACCGTCGGGCGCGCTGCACGGCATCATGCGCGTGCGCGGCTTTACGCAGGACGACGCGCACATCTTCTGCATGGAAGAACAGGTCGAGCAGGAAGTCGCCGACTTCATTGTCATGCTGCAAAAGTGCTACGCCGATTTCGGATTCAATGACGTGCTGGTCAAGCTCTCGACTCGCCCGGAAAAACGCGTCGGCTCGGACGAATCGTGGGACAAGGCCGAGACCGCGCTCGCGGCTGCGCTGGAAAAGAACGGCCTGCCGTTCGATCTGCAACCCGGCGAAGGCGCGTTCTACGGCCCCAAGATCGAATTCACCTTGAAGGACACGCTCGGCCGCCTGTGGCAGTGCGGCACGATCCAGCTCGATTTCAATCTGCCGGTGCGGCTTGGCGCGGAATTCGTCGCCGAAGACAACAGCCGCAAGGTACCGGTGATGCTGCACCGCGCGATCCTCGGTTCGATGGAGCGTTTTATCGGCATCCTGATCGAGCATCACGCCGGCAACTTCCCGCTGTGGCTCGCGCCGGTGCAGGCGATGGTGCTCAACATCAGCGACAAGCAGGGCGAGTATGTGAACGACGTTGTTGCGAAACTACGCGCGGCAGGTATCCGCGCCAGTTCGGACTTGAGTAATAACAAAATTACCTATAAAATCCGCGAACATAGCTTACAAAAGCTGCCGTATCTGCTGGTCGTCGGTGACAAGGAAATGGAAACCGGTGCGGTTTCTGTCCGGGCACGGGGCAATCAGGATTTGGGGCAGATCGGTTTGGATGACTTGATTGCACGTATGCAGGCCGACATCGGCGCGCGGCAATAAAGTGGGTCAAACAAGGCGCAGGGGTTGTTCCCGCGCCTTGTTTGCATTTTTACCCCGATGGACGGGGGATGACTTGGAGTAGAACTCATCGCGACAGAAAAGAAGCAGACACGCATCAATGGTGAAATTACAGCCCCAGAGGTGCGTTTGGTCGGAGTGGAAGGTGAACAGCTCGGCATCGCGAAAATTGCAGATGCGTTGCGGCAGGCAGAGGAAGCAGACCTGGATCTGGTGGAAATTGCTCCAACTGCGCAGCCGCCCGTGGCCAAGATCATGGACTACGGCAAGTTCAAGTACCAGGAAAGCAAGAAGCAGCACGAAGCCAAGCTCAAGCAGAAGCAGGTGCAGATCAAGGAAATCAAGTTTCGTCCGGGTACCGACGAAGGCGACTACCAGATCAAGCTGCGTAACCTGATCAAGTTTCTGGAAGAAGGCGATAAGACCAAGATTACATTGCGTTTTCGGGGTCGCGAGATGGCCCACCAGGAAATCGGCATGGCGCAGTTGAAGCGGGTCGAAGCCGATCTGATCGAGCATGGCGTCGTCGAGCAGTTTCCCAAAATGGAAGGCCGCCAGCTCGTGATGATGCTGGCACCGAAGAAGAAAGTGCTGACCAAGGCATGAGATTTGCCAGGCATTAGATTTGAACGAGACCGGCGTTTCTCGACCCAAACGGGTTCATACGCCAGACAAGCAGTACAGATAAGTGGGGTCGGGTAGGTGAAGCATTCCGCGTCGCGGAATCACCTGATCGCATGAAATAAAAGGAAACATCATGCCTAAGATGAAAAGCAAAAGCGGTGCCGCCAAGCGGTTTCGCGCGCTGGGCGGCGGCGGCTTCAAGCGCTCGCACGCGTTCATGCGTCACATCCTCACCAAAAAGAGCACCAAGCGTAAGCGCCAGTTGCGCGGCATGGAAACCGTCAACGCCAGCGATCACAAATCGATCGCCCGCATGTTGCCCTACGCTTAAAGGAGAGATCAGATGCCACGCGTCAAACGGGGTGTAACCGCCCGCGCCAGCCACAAACGAGTACTCGACGCCGCCAAAGGCTATCGCGGCCGTCGTAAAAACGTCTTCCGGGTCGCCAATGAAGCGGTGATGAAAGCCGGTCAGTATCAGTACCGTGACCGCCGTCAGCGCAAGCGCCAGTTCCGTGCACTGTGGATCGCCCGGATCAATGCTGCTTCGCGTCAGCATGGTCTGACCTACAGCGTGTTCATGAACGGCCTGACCCGTGCCGAAATCGGTATCGACCGCAAAGTCCTGTCCGATATCGCGATTTTCGACAAGGACGCATTCGCCAAGATCGTTGATCAGGTGAAAGCCAAATTGGCCGCTTGAAGGGTTGAATAGCAACAAGAAAAGGCCGCAAGGCCTTTTTTTGTGGGTGAGTTAGTTGGTGAGTTAATGGCGGGTCGTCATCCAGCCGTCTTTCGCAGGCCCCGCCACCTTAAAGAATTCAGACAACATGCGTAATCCGAACGAAATCGTTGTTGAAGCGCTGGCTGCCATCCATCAGGCGGGTGATTTGCCCGCGCTGGAACAAGCCAAAGCCGTGTTCCTGGGCAAGAGTGGTTCGCTGACCGAATTGCTGAAAGGACTGGGCAGCCTGTCGGCCGATGAACGCAAAGCTGCCGGTGCGCGGATCAATGAAGCCAAGCAGGCGCTGGAGTCGGCGTTCAAAGCGCGGCGCGATGTCCTGCAACAGGCTGAACTGGCGCGCCAGCTGGCCGCAGAAACCCTGGACGTCACCCTGCCGGGACGCGGGCTGGCTCGCGGCGGCCTGCATCCGGTGTCAAAAACCCTGTCGCGGATCCAGGCACTGTTTCATTCGATCGGCTTCGAAGTGGCCACCGGCCCCGAGATCGAAACCGATTTCTATAACTTCACTGCGCTCAATATTCCCGAAGACCATCCGGCGCGGGCGATGCACGACACCTTCTACCTGCGCCAGGATGAAGAAGGTCATGGCGGCGAACTGCTGCGTACCCACACCTCACCGGTACAGATACGCTACATGCAGACCCACCAGCCCCCGCTGCGCATCATCGCGCCGGGCCGGGTGTATCGCTGCGATTCGGACGTGACGCACACCCCGATGTTTCATCAGGTCGAGGGATTGTGGGTGGACGAGCAGGTTTCGTTTGCCGATCTGAAAGGCGTGCTGGCCGATTTCATGCGCAACTTCTTCGAGCGCGACGATCTGCCGGTGCGTTTCCGGCCCTCGTTTTTTCCGTTCACCGAGCCTTCGGCAGAAATGGATATCGGCTGCGTCATGTGTGGCGGCGCAGGTTGCCGCGTGTGTTCGCACACCGGCTGGCTGGAAGTGCTGGGCTGCGGCATGGTCCATCCCAATGTGTTTCAGCACGTGAACATCGACACCGAACGTTATATCGGCTTTGCTTTTGGTCTGGGGGTCGAGCGTCTGGCGATGCTGCGCTACGGGGTGGACGACCTGCGGCTGTTCTTTGAAAATGATCTTCGTTTTCTCAAACAATTCAATTAATTAAGAGCGCTTCATCATGCAATTTTCCGAAGCCTGGTTACGCAGTCTGGTCAATCCCGCACTGGATACTGCCCAGCTTGCGCACGTGCTGACGATGGCCGGACTCGAAGTCGAAGCGCTGGAGCCTGCGGCTCCGTCATTCAGCCAGGTGGTGGTCGCCGAAATCCTCTCGGTCGGCAAACATCCCGACGCGGATCGCCTGCGGGTGTGTCAGGTGGACGTGGGCGAAGCGACGCCAGTGACTATCGTCTGCGGTGCGCCCAATGCCGCGGCTGGACTCAAAGTCCCCTGCGCCCGGCCGGGCGCAAAACTGCCCGGGATCGAGATCAAGGTTGCCAAAGTGCGCGGTGTCGAATCCTTCGGCATGTTGTGTTCAACCAAAGAGCTGGGTCTGGAAGGCGAAGCCGACGGCTTGATGGTGCTCGATGCCGACGCGCCGGTGGGCGAGGATTTCCGCGCCTGGCGCAATCTCGACGATACCCTGATGACCCTTAAGCTGACGCCGAACCGCGCCGACTGCCTGTCGGTTCAGGGGTTGGCGCGCGAAGTCGGCGCGGTGACCGGGGCCGACGTGCGACTGCCGCATATCGACCCGGTCGCAGACCGTATCCAGGATACGGTGGCTGTCAGCGTCGCCGACCCACTGGCCTGCCCGCTGTATCTTGGCCGGGTGGTGCGCGGGCTGAACGCGCAGGCAACGACTCCCCGCTGGATGGCCGAGCGCCTGGAGCGCAGTGGCATCCGGCCGCTGCTGGCCCCGGTGGACATCACCAATTACGTCATGCTTGAGCTGGGGCAGCCGATGCATGCCTTTGCCCTGTCGCGGATCCAGGGCGGGCTGGAAGTCCGGCTGGCGCGTGCGGGCGAAACCCTGACGTTGCTGAACGGGCAGCGCGCCGAACTGGCTCCGGACATGCTGGTGATTGCCGACCGCAACGGGCCGGTGGCGCTGGCCGGCATCATGGGTGGCCAGGCCACCAGTGTGGAGCGGGTGACCGTGGATGTGCTGCTGGAAGCCGCGTTTTTTGCGCCCGCTGCCATTGCCGGTCGCGCCCGCCGTCTCGGGCTTTCCACCGATTCTTCGCATCGTTTTGAACGCGGTGTGGATTACGGCGCGACGCGGCGCGCCATGGAGCGTGCCACCCGCCTGCTGCTCGATATTTGTGGTGGCCAGCCGGGGCCGGTGGTTGAACAGGTGGCCGTGTTGCCGACGCGCGCGCCGATCACCCTGCGGCTGGCGCGACTGAACCGTGTGACCGGCGTAGAACTCGACCCCGCACAGGTGATGGACGGCCTGATCGCACTGGGCGCGCAGGTTCAACGCGAGCAGGACAGTCTGATCGTGACACCGCCCAGCTTCCGTTTTGATCTCGCCATCGAGGAAGACCTGATCGAAGAAGCGCTGCGTCTGCATGGCTATGACCAGATCCCTGCGCAGCCGCCCGCCGCGCCTTCGCGCATGCTGCCGCAGGACGAAACGCTGCGTGCCGACGACAGCCTGCGCCAGATGATGGTGGATCTGGATTACCAGGAAGTCATTACCTACAGCTTTGTCGATCCGGCCTGGGAAACGGCTTTGCGCCCGGATGCCCGGCCGCTGCCGCTGGCCAATCCCATTTCCAGTCAATTGTCGGCGATGCGCACCAGCCTGTGGAGCGGACTGATTGAAACCCTGCGCCACAACCTCAACCGGCAGCAGGAACGGGTACGGATTTTCGAGCTGGGCCGGGTCTATGCCTCGCTGGCCGAGCAACCGATGAAGCTGGGCGGCCTGATCTACGGCCATGTCCTGCCGGAACAATGGGGCAGTCCCGCCCGGCCGGTGGATTTTTTCGACCTCAAGGGCGATCTGGAACGACTGTTCGGCGGCGACCTCGACGCCAGACGGGGAGAGCACAGCGCCCTGCATCCCGGCCAGTCGGCCATGCTGTGGGCAGACGGCCAGGCCATCGGCTGGATCGGCGCATTACATCCGCGTCTGGTGCAGTCGCTGGGCCTGCCCATGGCACCGCTGCTGTTCGAACTCGACAGCCGCGCCCTGGCCTGGCGTGATTTGCCGCGTCATACCGGCATTTCGCGTTTTCCGCAGGTGCGTCGCGACCTGGCTTTTGTGCTGGATGCCCACACCCCGGCGGGCGAGTTGATCGCAGTCTTGCGTGAGGTGGCCCCGCCACAGATACGGGCCATTGAAGTGTTTGATGACTACCGTGGAAAAGGCATGGATCAAAGCCAAAAAAGCCTTGCTATACGGGTAGTTATGCAAGATACTGAACGCACATTGACGGATCAGGAAGTTGAGGAGGCGGTACACATCCTGATCAAGGCAGCGTTGCGTCAGTGCAATGCCAGTTTGCGTGCGTGACGCCTGTTTCACGAGCCCTCTCACCACAAGACCATGACCACCCTGACCAAAGCTGATCTGGCCGAACTCCTGTTTGAAAAAGTGGGTTTGAACAAACGCGAAGCCAAAGACGTCGTCGAATCCTTCTTTGATGAAATCCGTCTCGCGCTGGAAAAAGGCGACATCGTCAAACTCTCCGGCTTCGGCAATTTTCAGTGCCGCGAAAAACCCCAGCGTCCCGGACGCAATCCCAAAACCGGTGAGGAAATGCCCATCTCCGCGCGTCGCGTGGTGACCTTCCACGCCAGCCAGAAACTCAAATCGCAGGTCGAAGGCGCCCAAATTGGAACGCCCAGTCCGGAGTGAACTGCCGCCGATTCCGGCCAAACGCTATTTCACCATTGGTGAAGTGTCGGAGCTGTGTGCCGTCAAGGCGCATGTGCTGCGTTACTGGGAACAGGAATTCACCCAGCTGCGACCGGTCAAGCGGCGCGGCAACCGCCGCTACTACCAGCATCACGAAGTCCTGCTGATTCGCCGTATCCGCGAACTGCTGTACGAAGAAGGCTTCACCATCAGCGGCGCGCGCCAGCGTCTGGAACACGATAACGACGTGACGCCGGTTGCGGTCACCGCCACGGCAGCACAGCCAAAATCTTCGGCGAACCTGCGCGCCGAAATTGCCGCCATCCTCAAAATATTGGGCTGACAGGCTTCCGCCGGATGCCGCTCCTCTGCTAGAATCTCGGGCTTCGTCGGGGCGTAGCGCAGCCTGGTAGCGCACTTGACTGGGGGTCAAGTGGTCGGAGGTTCAAATCCTCTCGTCCCGACCAATCGATTGCACAGTCTCTGCTGCGCGCAGGACGTAAAAAACGTAACCACTTTCCTACAGACTCGTAGTCTGGCGGCCTACAGCCCGGCTATCTGGAGCGTAGTAGGCTTAACCCGGCTGACAGCACACGTGCTGCATCACATTGCCTTTTTAATCACAGGAATACAGCGATGGAACATACTTTGCCCGCACTGCCCTTCGCCATGGACGCCCTCGCGCCCCATATGTCGAAAGAGACCTTCGAATACCACTACGCCAAGCACCATCAGGCGTACGTCACCAACCTGAACAACCTCATCAAGGGCACCGACTTCGAAGCCAAATCGCTCGAAGACATTGTCAAGTCAGCCCCCGCTGGCGGCGTGTACAACAACGCCGCCCAGGTGTGGAACCACAGCTTCTTCTGGAACTGCCTGACGCCGAACGGTGGCGGCGCACCGAGTGGCGCGCTGGCTGCTGCGATCAATGCCAAGTGGGGCAGCTTTGACGAATTCAAGAAAGCCTTCCAGACCAGCGCCGTCGGCAACTTCGGTTCGGGCTGGACCTGGCTGGTGAAAAAAGCCGACGGTTCGGTCGATATCGTCAACATGGGTGCCGCCGGTACCCCGCTGACCACCGGCGACAAGGCCCTCCTGTGCGTGGACGTGTGGGAACACGCGTACTACGTCGACTACCGCAATATGCGCCCCAAGTATGTCGAGACCTTCCTCGCGAACCTGGTGAACTGGAAATTTGCGGAAGCAAATTTCGGTTAATTCCGGCATTTGCGGAAGCAACTCGGTTGATCCGGCTTTGCGTAAGCAACTCGGTTAATCCGGATTTGCGTAAGCAACTGAGTTAAGTCCGGCTTAGTCCTGAATCAAGGTTTTCAGCACCGGCCGCCACGGCCCGCTGCGCGTCATGCGCGGCGGGCCGTGCCACTTTCATTCCGTTTCCAAATCAATGATGACACGAAGCCGAGCCGCAGACAGTGCTGTAGCACGGCAGAGCGGAGTCGTTGCCGCTACAGCGGCTTACGAATCCGGCCCACCCCTTGCGGGTGAGGCGAAGGCGACAAAGTCAGTATTGATTTGGAAACGGAATCAGATCGGCAGAAACACCATGCTGGCCACATTGACCATGCCAAAGCGGATGACGCGGTTGGTCTTGTCCTCGATGATTTTGGCCAGCGTGTCCTGCAGGCCGATCAGTTTGCCGAATTCGCGTTCGAAGCTGTAGTTGGCCACACCCTGCGCGTCGAGCCCGTTTGACAGCAGCAGGGGGTCACCCGAGGCGTTGCGTGTATTCGACAGCTTCCACACCACGGCTTCGGTATTGCGGGCGGCGTTGTAGAGTTTTTGCGCGTCGATTTCGCTCAGCACATAAAACTCGGTCTGGTGATTGAACGCCGCCATGTGCATGGTGAGCAGGCCACCCATCAGGGCGCGCACCCGGTCGCCTGCGTAATCCGCCTGCCAGGTGTCGCCCAGCTGGGTGTCCCAGGCGATATTTTTTTGCGTGCCCAGATGCCAGTGCGGCACGGCCCGGAACAGCGCGGCCGTCGCGGCGTCGGCGCTGGTGTGCCCGGACTTGCGCCATTCGGCTGGGTTGCGACGATAGAGCTTGAGCGTGAGGGTTTGCAGGCTGGCGAGGATTTCTTGCTGGGTGATCTCGACCACGGTATCGACATCGCCCTTGGCCAGATGCTTGAGGCTGAAGCTGCGCGCGCTATTGCTGCCGTCACTGCGCTGGATGGGCGGACCGGCACAGCCGTCCAGCAGCGCCATGGCGAGCAGGAAAATGGTCAGATGGACGAGCGGCCTCATGACGAACAGCTGACCTCGATCTGCCGCGCCCAGTCGGGCGGCTCGGCGGCGTAGGCGTCGAACGCAGGCTGGTCGTCGTAGGGCCGGGTCAGCAGCGCGTGCAGGCGCGTGACCTCGCTGTAGTCGCGCTGGTCGGTTGCGCGCCGGATCGCCGTTTCGGCCAGATGATTGCGCAGGATGTATTTGGGATTGACGCGCTGCATCGCGGCACGGCGCGCGTCGGCCGGACCGGCCAGCGCGGTGGCGTAACGCTGCGCCCAGGCGTCGAACGCGGGACGGTCGAGAAACAGGTCGCGCAGCGGCGCATTGATCGCCCCCGGCGTGGCGTCGAAGTCGCACAGACGGCGCATGAAAATCGTGTAATCCACGTGGTTGGCCGCCAGCAGTTGCAGCGCATCCATGATCAGCCCCGGCGTGTGTGTGTCCAGCGCAAGGCCGAACTTGGCCGCCATCAATTCGAGATAGCGCTGGCCGAACTGCATCGGATAGTCGCTGATCGCCTGCGTTGCCGCGTCCACCGACATCAGCGGCACCAGCGTCTGCGCAAACCGCGTCACGTTCCACGCGCCGATGTCGGGCTGCTGGTCGAAGGCATAGCGGCCGTGCGTATCCGAATGGTTGCAGATGTAGCCGGGATCGAACGCATCGAGAAAACCGAAGGGGCCATAGTCGAGCGTCAGCCCCAGTATCGACATGTTGTCGGTATTCATCACCCCGTGCGCAAAGCCCACCGCCTGCCAGTCCGCCATCAGATGCGCGGTGCGCTTCGACACCTCGGCGATCAGTGCCGCGTAGGGTTCATCGTGCGCGGCAAGCTCAGGGTAGTAGCGCGCAATCACATAATCGGCCAGCTGGCGGATTGGCTCGATCTGGTTGCGGTGATAGAACACCTCGAACGAACCGAAGCGCACAAAACTCGGCGCTAGCCGGGTGACCAGCGCAGCGGTTTCCTCGTCCTCGCGATACACCGGCAGATCGCTGCCGACGATCGCCAGCGCCCGCGTCGTGGGGATGCCCAGCGCATGCATCGCCTCGGAACACAGGAATTCGCGGATGCTGGAACGCAGCACCGCCCGCCCGTCGCCGCCGCGCGAGTAGGGCGTACGTCCGCCTCCCTTGATCTGGATTTCCCAGCCGTTCAGCTCGCCCAGCAGGATCGCCCGGCCGTCGCCCAGCTGCGGCACAAAATGTCCGAACTGATGCCCTGCATACAGTGCCGCCAGCGGATCCATCCCCGGCAGCGGCTGGTTGCCCGCCAGCGCCGCCAGCCACGCCGGATCATCGAGCGCAGCCGCGTCCAGCCCCAGCAGCGCCAGCGCCGACGCGCTATGTGCCACCCAGTAGGGATCGGGTACCGGTGTGGCCTGCACCCGCGTATAGAATGCATCGGGCAGGCGGGCAAAGCCGTTATCAAACATCAGGGATCGAAGCGCAGGCATGGCGGGATTTTACGGGTTTGTAAGGATCGTGCGACCCGGCCGACAGCAGGGATACCACAACCAAGGAGACACCATGAGCTGTACATCAACATGCGCTGCGCGCGGATTGCGTATTCTGGATGGGGCAGGGGCCTGGTTCGGCCTGCTCGCCATCCGCCTGCTGCTCGCCTATGAATTCGGCGTTGCCGGTCTGGAAAAACTGCGCGGCGACAACTGGTTTGCCGACATCCAGGATGCCTTTCCCTTTCCGTTCAGTGTCATCCCGGTGGACATCAGCTGGTTTCTCGCCACCTGGAGCGAACTGATCGGTGCCGCCGCCCTCGTCATCGGACTCGGCACCCGCTACTGGGCGGCCTCGCTCATCATTCTGGATATTGTCGCCTGGGTATCGGTACATGGTGGCAACGGCTACAACGTCTGCGACAACGGCTACAAGCTGCCGCTCATGTACCTGGCCATGCTGATTCCGCTGGTGCTGTCGGGACCGGGCAAGCTGTCGATCGATCACTGGATCCGTCAGCGGGTACTCAAATCCTGACATTACGCCCGGCCGCGCGCTATTCCATGCCGGGTTGTCGCTAAATTACCCGAAGCAGTCCCACCCGCCCCAGCGCAGTCAGCTGGGGTACGGGCATTTCTGGTCGGTATTCAGAATCGGACTACAGCCAATGCTGACATACACGCTTAGTATCAGGCCGACTGCATAGCCGGTGCGTGACTGCCGATTTATGGCCAGACATGACCAGGCCACGTGACTGACTCAGCGTGTCAGGCCAGCAGGCTGTAAAAACTTGGCTTTCCGGAAACCGGATCGCATCACCTTCAGAACGACATCACAGGCTTTGGCAGGGCGTGCCAGGGTCATCAAGGAGTTCGGATTGTCTGCACGCATGTGGAACGCCCTGCAACACGATCCCGATACCGAATTGTTGCGGTCAGAACTGTTCAGCATTGAACAGTTGAAACGGCATGCGCTGGTACTGGCGGGCGGACATCGTATCGATCCGACACCGGGTCCGGATCGTTTGTTGCCGCGACTGGCTGACAATGCGCGGGTGTTGCGGGCAGCTTATGACGTGGTGACCGCCGCCGTTTCCGCAGAGCAGCGCATCGTGCCGGCCGAAGCCTGGCTGCTGGACAATTTTTATCTCATCGAGCAGCAAATCATCCAGGCGCACCGGCATCTGCCACGTGGCTACAGTCGGCAATTGCCGCGTCTGGCCAGCGGGCTGTCGGCCGGTTTTCCGCGCATTTATGATCTGGCGCTGGAATTGATTTCGCACATGGACGGCCGCGTCGACAGTGACAATGTCACCCAGTTCATTACCGCCTACCAGTGGGTTGAGCCGCTGAAGCTCGGTGAGTTATGGGCTTTTCCGATCATGTTGCAACTGGCATTGCTGGAAAACCTGCGCCGCGTGGGGGTGCGCATCGCCCAGCGGCGCAAGGAACAGGATGCAGCCATCATCTGGGCCGACCGCATGCTGGCCATGGCTGAAACCGATTCGAACCAGCTGATTCAGCTGCTGGCCGAGTTTGCCCATGCCGATGTGCCGCTGACCGCGCCGTTTGTCGAAGAGTTCTATGCCCGCCTCCAGTCGCAGGGCTCTGCGATGGCATTCGTGCAAACCTGGGTCGAGCACAAGCTGCTTGAACAGGGCGTGACCGCCACACAGCTGTCGGAAATGGCGGGGCGCACCGCCGCTGCCAACCAGATTTCCATTGCCAACAGCATCGGCAGCCTGCGTTTCATCGGCACCATGGACTGGCAGACCTATGTCGAATCGCTCAGCGGAGTCGAGCAGATTCTGCGCGATGACCCGGCAGGGATGTACGCGAGCCAGGATTTCGCCACCCGCGATCGCTATCGGCATGTCATCGAAGACATCGCGCGCCGTAGTCCCGGCAGCGAGCAGAGCGTGGCACGCGCAGCCATTCAACTGGCAAACGAGGCGGCCAGGCGTTGCGGCCCGCACGACCGCAGTGGGCATGTCGGCTATTTCCTGATAGACCAGGGGCGCGACGAACTGGAGCAGACTGTTGGCTGTCGCCTGCCATGGCGTCAGCGCGCCGGGCGCTTCGTTCATCAATTCCCTCTGCCGCTTTACCTCGGCGCCATCGGCTTGCTGACCCTGCTGCTCACAGCGGGCGTATGGGTGGCTTATGCAGGCATGCTGCCGACGAATCTGCGCGACGGGTTTTTTGCCCTCTGTAGTCTGATCGCGGCTTCGGCGCTGGCAGTGTCTGTGGTGAACCTGCTGGTCACGCTGACGCTGCCGCCGCGCGTCCTGCCCCGTCTGGATTTTTCCAGGGGCATTCCCGATGCGCACCGCACCATGGTGATCGTTCCCACCTTGCTGGGTAACGATGACGAGATCGATCAACTGCTTGAGGCGCTGGAAGTCCGCTATCTCGGTAATCGCGACCCCAACCTGTTCTTTGCGCTGCTGACGGATTTTCGCGATGCGCCCGCGCAGACACTGCCGGGCGATGTGGCTCAGGTCGCACGCATCCGCGCCGGCGTGGAGGCGCTCAATGCCACCTATCGTGAAGACCGTGCCGACATTTTTTATCTGTTTCATCGCCCCCGTTTGTGGAATCCGGTTGAACGAGTGTGGATGGGCTACGAGCGCAAGCGCGGCAAACTGGAGCAGTTCAACGCCTACCTGCGGGGCGAAGCCGTAACGGCTTTTTCCGACATCGTCGGCGATCCTTCACGCCTCGGCTCGATCCGCTATGTCATCACGCTGGACACCGACACCCAGTTGCCCCGGGATGCGGCGCAGACCCTAATCGGCAATCTGGCGCATCCGCTCAACCGTCCGGTTTATGACCGTGACCGGGGCCGTGTGGTCGAAGGCTACGCGATCCTGCAGCCACGTGCCTCGATCAGCCTGACGAGTGCAAACCAGTCGCGCTTCACCCAGCTGTTCGCCGGCGAGGCCGGGCTCGATCCGTACACGCGTGAAGTGTCGGATGTCTATCAGGACCTGTTCGGCGAAGGCTCGTTTGTCGGCAAGGGCATCTACGATGTGGATGCTTTCCGCCTGGCCGTTGACGGGCGCTTTCCGGAACATCTCATTCTCAGTCATGACCTACTTGAAAGCGGCTATGCCCGTTCTGCACTGGTGACGGATGTCGATCTGATCGAAGAACATCCCGCCAGTTATGTCATCGAGGCGAGTCGGCGTCATCGCTGGATACGCGGCGACTGGCAGCTTGCAGGCTGGCTGTTGCCCAGCGTGCCGGGTGCCGCAGGTGAATCCGGCAAACCGGTCAAGCGGCAGGCCAACCCGCTTTCTGCCTTGTCGCGCTGGAAACTGTTCGACAACCTGCGCCGCAGCCTGGTGTCGCCTGCGCTCCTGGCCTTGCTGGTCGGCGGCTGGCTGCTGACACCCGGATGGGCCGGGGGAGGGTTCCTGCTGGTGGTGGCCGTGCTGGGAGGGCCTGCCTTGCTCGGCAGTGCGATCCAGCTTTTCCGCAAGCCGGAAGACCGACCCTGGGCACTGCATGTGCGGCTCACGGGTCAGGCAGTGCAACGCCCGTTTGCGCTGGCTTGGCTCAATCTCATCATGCTGCCCTATGACACGTTGATCGTGGTGGGGGCGATCCTGCGCTCGGCCGGACGCAGGGTGTTTACCCAACGCGGTCTGCTGTTGTGGCATTTGCCCGCGTATGCCCGCCGCAATGCGCGCCGCACCCTGGCCGGTTTCTATCAGGAAATGGCGCTGGTGCCGGTGCTGGCCGTGGCGCTGGGTGCGGGTGTGGCCTGGAGTGGTACGGGGGCATGGCGCATCGCTGCGCCGGTGCTGCTGCTGTGGCTGATGGCACCGGGTATCGGCTGGTGGATCAGCCGTCCGCTGAAATCCCGCGTGCCGGCATTGAGTCAGGATCAACTGGCTTTTCTACGTACGTCAGCCCGGCGAACCTGGCGCTATTTTGACGATTTTGTCAGCGCCGAAGACCACCATCTGGCGCCCGATAATTTCCAGGAATATCCCGCGCCGCTGATCGCCTCGCGCACCTCGCCCACCAACCTGGGCATGGGTTTGCTCGCCAATCTGGCGGCCTGTGATTTTGGCTACATCCCCGCAGGCGAATTGCTGCGCCTGACCGCGCTGACGCTGGACAGCATGGACAAGCTGGAGCGCTATCGCGGCCATTTTTACAACTGGTACGACACCCGTACCCTGCAACCGCTCCATCCGCGCTACGTGTCATCGGTGGACAGCGGCAATCTGGCGGGCTGCCTGCTCACCCTGCAGGCCGGGCTGGAAGAGTTGAAGCATCAGCCGGTGCTGTCGCCCACCGCCATCCCGGGGCTGCAGGATACTCTGCACATTCTGGCCGGGCAGGTCGAAACCACCGCAGATTCGGACCGGATGTCGCTCGTCCGCACCCTGCAGGCGTCACTGCATGCCATCAGTACAGCCGAACCCTCAGATACGCTCGCTGCGATTACCCGGCTGCTGAGCGAATCACAGCGTAGCGGCGGGCTGACGTCACGGTTGGCCATCCATGCCGAAACCGAGCGCGAACTCCATTACTGGGCACAGGCGTTCGACCGGCAAATGCGCATGCTGCAGGATGAGCTGTATGCGCTGCTGCCCATCCCCGCCAGCCCCATCCCCACGCTGTCGGCACTGGCACAGACAAGTCACGCCATGACGCCGGCGATCCTGCATGCGCGCCAGCGCATCGCCCACATCGAGCAGCTGGCCGAGCGCTGCCGTCAGATGGCGAAGATGGACTTCGAGTTTCTCTACGACACGACAAGCTGCCTGCTGAGCATAGGCTACGACGTGAGCGAACGCCGTCGCGATCCGTCCTGTTATGACCTGCTGGCCTCGGAAGCGCGTCTGGCCAGCTTTCTCCTCATCGCGCAGGGTCAGCTTCCCCAGAAGCACTGGTTTGCGCTGGGCCGTCTGCTCACCCGGCAGGGCGGCGATGTAAGCCTGATTTCCTGGAGCGGCTCGATGTTTGAGTATCTGATGCCGCAGCTCCTCATGCCGAGCTACGCGAATACGCTGCTGGAGCAGACCTGCAAGGCGGCAGTCTCGCGCCAGATTGAATATGGCCGGCAGCGCGCGGTGCCCTGGGGTATTTCCGAGTCCTGTTATAGCGCCACCGATCTGCATCAGGTCTATCAGTACCGCGCATTCGGTGTGCCCGGCCTGGGTTTCAAACGCGGCCTCGGCGACGATCTGGTCATTGCACCCTATGCCAGCGCGCTCGCGCTGATGGTGCTGCCACACGAAGCGTGCCGCAATCTGCAAACCCTGAACGATCAGGGATTCATGGGAACCCATGGTTTTTATGAGGCCGTCGATTACACCCGCACCCGTGTGCCGCACGGCAAGACGCACGTCACGGTGCGCGCGTTCATGGCGCACCATCAGGGCATGAGCCTGCTGGCCTATGCGCATGTGCTGCTGCAGCAGCCGATGCAGCGGCGTTTCATGTCCGACCCGCTGGTGCGCGCAACCGAGTTGCTGTTGCAGGAAAAAGTGCCGAGACAGGGCGCCATCCTCCATCCGCATGCGGCCGAAGTGAGTGCAGCAGCCCACCCGTCCAGTGCCGATGCGGGCGCGATCATGCGTGTGTTTACCGAACTGGATACGGCTGTTCCGGAAGTGCATTTGCTGTCGAATGGGCGCTATCACGTCATGGCGACCCACACGGGGGGCAGCAGCAGCCACTGGCGCAATCTGGCGATTACCCGCTGGCGCGAGGACGCTACCAGTGACAACTGGGGCACCTTCATCTACCTGCGGGATCGCGACAGCGGCAAATACTGGTCGGCCGCGCACCAGCCCACGCTGCGCCGGGCCGACCACTACGAAGCGATTTTCGTGCAGGCGCGTGCCGAATACCGGCGGCGCGATCAGGCGATCGAGGCGCATACCGAAATTACCGTTTCGCCGGAAGACGACGTGGAAATCCGCCGCGTTACCCTGACCAACCAGTCGTCTCGGATCCGTCATATCGAAGTGACGAGTTATGCCGAAGTCGTACTCGCACCGCTCAATGCCGACCTCGCACATCGGGCCTTCAGCAATCTGTTCGTGCAGACTGAAATCTTGCCCGAACGTCAGGCAATACTCTGCACCCGGCGTCCTCGCACGCCCGGCGAGCAGGTGCCGTGGATGTTTCATCTGCTGGCCGCGCCCGGCGTGGTGGCCGATGAACCGTCCTACGAAACCGATCGTGCGCGTTTTATCGGACGCGGCCGCAGTGCAGCCAATCCGCAGGTGATGGATCACGAAACACACGCGTCGAAACCGACAGCTCCCGATGTATCCGGCGCAGCGGATTTATCCAATACCGCAGGCTCGGTGCTCGATCCCATCGTCTCGATTCGCCGAACCCTCACCCTGTCGCCTGATGAATCGGCGTCTGTGCAGATCATCTCCGGCGTGGCCGACACGCGCGAGGCGGCGCTGGCACTGGTGGCCAAATATTGTGACCGGCACTTTGTCGAACGCGCATTTGAAATGGCCTGGTTCCAGAGCCAGGAAGTGCTGCGCCATCTCAACGCCGTCGAGGCGGATGCCCAGGTGTTCGGACGGCTCGCCAGTGCCGTGGTGTATGGCAATGTGCTGCGCCGTGCACCGTCCGCCATCATTGCCCGTAACCGGCTGGGCCAGTCTGGCTTGTGGCGTTTCGGGATCTCGGGCGATGTGCCCATCGTGCTGCTGAACATCGGCGATCTGGACCGGATCGATCTCGTCAAGCAGGTTCTGCAGGCGCATGCGTATTGGCGCATGAAAGGACTGACCGCCGATCTGGTGATCGTGAACGAGGACTTTTCCGGTTATCGCGCCGAGTTGCAGGATCAGATCATGGGGCTGATCAACGCCGGGCCGGAAGCGCAGGTGATCGACAAGCCCGGCGGGGTTTTCGTGCGCCGTGCCGAAGAACTGACGGAAGACGAGCGGGTGCTGCTGCAGACCGTGGCGCGCATCGTGTTCCGTGACACGGCCGACTCCCTGCTCGGACAGATCGAACGCCGTACGGCAACAGACCGGGCTGTCGGGCAGCTGGAGTTTACGCAGCAGGTGGCCCAGGAGCCGGTGTATCCGCTGGCGGCGCGCGAGCGGATTTTCAGCAACGGCCTGGGCGGCTTCACGCCGGACGGCAACGAATATGTCATTACCCTGGAACCGGGCCAAACCACCCCTGCGCCGTGGGTCAACGTCATCGCCAGTCCGCATATCGGCACGGTGGTCAGCGAGCGTGGCAGTGCCTACACCTGGGTGGAAAACGCACACGAATTCCGCCTCACGCCCTGGCACAACGATCCGCTTTCCGACACCAGTGGCGAGGCGTTCTACCTGCGCGACGAAATGAGTGGTGCGTTCTGGTCGCCCACCCCGCAACCCGCCGGTGGCCGTTCCGGTTATGTCTGCCGGCATGGTTTTGGGTACAGCGCCTTCGAGCATTACGAGGCGGGCATCGCTTCAGAGCTGTACACCTATGTGGCGATGGATGCACCGGTGAAGTTCGTTGTGATCAAGCTGCGTAATTCCTCGTCCAGGCCGCGCAGCCTGTCATTGACCGGCTACTGGGAACTGGTGATGGGGGAATGGCGGCATGCCAACCTGATGCACATCGTGACCGAAA
>JAJXUA010000141.1 GCA_021783275.1 Pseudomonadota bacterium | reverse complement strand
CGGACATTGAGCGGTGAGCGGTGAGCGGTGAGCGGTGAGCGGTGAGCGGTGAGCGGAAAGGATAACCCGCTTACCGCTTTCCACCTGTCATCCCGCGAGGCTTAGAATCCGCGCCATGGATACGCTCGCCAGTTACGACGAACTCCCCTACGACAGCCTGCCGCTGCCGGAAACCCAGCCAGACTTTCTGGCGGCGGTGGCGAAGCTGCACGGCTTCGATAGCCCCGACCCGCGCCGCGCGCGCATCCTGGAATTGGGCTGCGCGCAGGGCGGCAACCTGATCCCGCTGGCCTGGCGCTGGCCCGAATCCGACTGCGTGGGCGTGGAGCTGTCGCGGGTACAGGCGGAATCCGGCGCCGCGTTCATCCAGCGCCTGGGCCTGCCCAATGTGCGCATCGTGCATGGCGATCTCGCCGCACTGCCGGACGATCTCGGCGCATTCGATTACATCATCGCCCACGGCGTCTTTTCCTGGGTGCCGCCCACGGTGCAGCAGGCGCTGCTCGATGTCTGCCGCCGCCATTTGTCGCCACAGGGCGTGGCTTATGTCAGCTTCAACGTGGCCGCAGGCTGGGCCACCTTGCTGCCCCTGCGCGCAGCCTTGCTGGCGCGCACCGCTGGCGTGGCGCATGCGCCGCAACGCTATGCCGCCGCCCGCGCCGTGCTGGATCAACTGTCCCGTGAGTGGGACGATCCCGTGCTGCTGGATGAAATCGCCTATCTCAAAACAGCCGCGCCGTCCTACCTGTTTCACGAATATCTGGCCGACTGCAACGCACCGATGTCGTTTGGCGAATTCGCCGCGCAACTCGATGCGTACAGCCTGCGCTACGTCGGCGAGGCTGGGCCGCGCCGCGCTGTGGTCGAACTGGAAGATGCCTGGGGACTGATTCCCGAAAGCATGGCCGGACGCTGGCTCGACGCGGAGTGCGCACTGGACGACGCGCTCGGCACCCGCTTTCGCCGTGCACTCATCGCCCGCGCCGACGCACCCTGCGCCCAGCCGCCCAAAGCAGACGCCCTGGACGAACTGGCTTTTTACGCCGACCTTGCCTGCGACGAAGAACTCGATCTGGAACACGATAGCGAGCAAGGTTTCGTCAACCCGGCCGGCAATACATTCCCCGTCGAGAATGCGCTGGCCAAAGCTGCCTTGATCGCGCTGTCATCCGCCTACCCGCGCGCGTTGCGCTATTCCGACCTGGTCACGGCGCTCCATGCGGTACGCGATGCATTCGGTGTGACGGGCGAAGGCGATGCAGCGCATTTTAGAAATGCCTGGTTCAGCCAGGTCGTGCTGCACTGCGTGATGCCGACCCTGCCAGCGCAAGCCGCAGCGGAGATCGCCGATGAACCCGGCAGCCACCCGCACGCCCATGCGCTGGCCCGCCTGCAGGCGGCCACGCCCGGCTGGGTGGTCAGCGGGATACGGCACGTGGCCATCGATCTCGATGCGCCCGCACGCGAACTGCTGCAGCGGATGGATGGCAGCCGCGATCAGGCCGCGCTGGTCGCGGAGATGGGGACGTATCTGACTGAAGCCGGCATCGCACTGCCGCCCGAGCAGCGGGCACAGCGTGTCGATTTTCTGCTCTGGCAGCTGGTGCGGCAAGGCGTGTGCATTGATTCCTGATTTGAAAGCACAGGCCTAAATAGCCGACAACATCGGGCAGTAAACTTCAGTTGTCGACCCGTTGCTGACCTTCGTGCTGTCACCAGTTGAGCGGCAGGTTACAAAGTACAGCGGTCGCTCCAAGCGACTTCTCAGTGACAAGTCCTCGACCAGAAGAGACGGTCGAGGCATGTTCATCGTAAGTCTGGTTAGTGGCGGACAGCGGTCATCCTTAAAGGTGGCGGCTATTTTAAAGAGCTAGAATGCATGCTGTACCGCCGGTTTTATTCCGAACCTGGCCCCTTTGATTCCTCATATGGGTGGCAGGCACGATTCGGTCGTAGCCAGTAATGAGGAAACGGGTTCGACCAGAACAACAAGGCAGGGCTAGATGTAAAAAAACCCGCCATCAATAATGGCGGGCGGTAAGCTGTTCGCGCTTGACTACGGTCGGCTAATGGGTGACCCCATTTTCGGGCCCCCGACCCGACGTCGGCTTGGGTGTTGAATCGGCGGCCGCATCAGGGGGTGTTATCAATGCTGGGGCGCGCGGACCTCAGTTTGCGCCTAAGCCGCACATTGTCAGCAAAGAGCGCAACCAGGGCAATCAGCGTGATGACGCCGAAGCCGTTTTGACCCAGGTAATACCAAAAACCCCAGGCGACCGCAGCAAACAGCAGCGCAACGACGATGAGTTGGATGGAATCTTTCATGCGTATACCGCCTGAAAACGGTATTGGTCTCTAAACGGTGTGTTGGGCTGGTATAGCCCGGGCTTTCTTTGTAACTCTGCGACCAACCAGGGGCGATGTAAGTTGTATTGGGTTGCAGTCGTCAGTACGTCGAGCATGGTGGTGCCACCCGACAGCGTGCGGCCCAGCGCCACGGCGATGCTGCCAATAACAGCCCCGACATAAAACGCGGCCGATAACCCTGCGATCACGGTGAGGCCTTCGAGCTTTGTGCCGGCGCCGATGATTTCGCGCACGGTGACGGCTTTGCCGAACTTGTCTATCTGACTAAGGATGACGACGGCCGTGCCCACGGCAGCCTGAAGATTGCCAAACAGCGTCTCAGGTGCTGGGAGGCCCAGGCCTTCCATGTTCTCTTTGAAGTATGTGTAAAACGTAGCCATATGAGCCTCACGAAAAAGGGAGGGGGGTAAGGCAAAAATCCTAACATGGCTTGTCGGGTAGGACAGTAGTCCGTCCGGATGAGGCCTACGCAACCATGGCGCACGGCCAATAAACAGCGAGAAATCAAAGGGGCCAGGTTCGGAATAAAACCGGCGGTACAGCATGCATTCTAGCGCTTGAAAATAGCCGCCACCTTTAAGGATGACCGCTGTCCGCCACTAAACAGACTTACGATGAACATGCCTCGACCGTCTCTTCTGGCCGACGAGCAGACTGAGGCTTTATAAAGTCGATTGCCGGGTTCTTGATCAGTTACCAGCCATTCACGGCATCCAATTCTTCTGTAATGTTTTGACCGCAGTTAGCCGAAACACGCCACTTAATCATGCGGTAACGCGGGATGATTTTGCCTGCTACCCAGGGCTTTATCCTTCCAATCAAGCCAATAAAAAACGGGCATTAAACGCCCGTTTTTTATGCCATTCCCTTTCCCGGTTATGCCGGCTGGGCGACTTCCTGTCCCAGCTGCCCGGCGATATGTTCGAGCAGCTGGTGCTCCTGATACGGCTTACCGAGGTAGACGTTCACCCCGATTTCCAGCGCAAGATTGCGGTGCTTGTCGGCGGTGCGCGAGGTGATCATGATGATCGGCACCGACTTCATGCGTTCGTCGGCCCGCATCACACGTGCCAGCTCGAAGCCGTCCATGCGCGGCATTTCGACGTCGAGCAGCACGATGTCGGGAATCAGGTCGCGCATTTTTTCCAGCGCGTCGACGCCGTCTTTGGCGCTGTCGACGCGGAAGCCTTCGCGCGTCAGTAGACGCGTGGTGATTTTCCGCACGGTGAGCGAGTCGTCGACCACCAGCACCATCGGCGGTTGCGCTTCCACGCGGGTCTCGGCCGGGGCAACCGGCGCGGCGCGTTCGGCGGCGCTGCGCGGCATGCTGGCCCAGCGCAGGGCGAGCGGCACCGGGTTGAGAATCAGCACCACGCGTCCATCGCCGCGCACGGTTGCGCCGGCCACGCCGGTGATGCGCGCCATTTGCGGGCCGATGTTCTTGACCACGATTTCGCGCGTGCCCTCGATGGTGTCGACCAGCACGGCCGCCTGGCTGGAGCCGCTGGCCAGCAGCACCACCGGGTTGTAGCGCAACACTTCGTGCACGGCATCGGTTTCGCCCAGCAGGTGCGGCAGGTACGACAGCGGGTACTTGCCGCCGCGCCAGTTGATTTCGCCCGCTGCCATCGCTTCTTCCAGCTCGTGCGGCTTGAGCTCCAGCACCTGGCGCACCAGCGGTGCGGGCAGGGCAAAGTCGCGCTTGGCGGCCTGAATCATCACGGCCTGCGTCATCGCCAGCGTCAGCGGCAGGAAGATATGGAAACTGGTGCCGACGCCGGCTTCCGAACTGATGTCGATGCGGCCGCCGAGTGCCGAGATTTCGCTTTTGACCACGTCCATGCCGACGCCGCGCCCGGCCACCTGGGTCACGTTTTCGGCCGTGGAGAAGCCCGCTGCAAAGATCATTTGCGCCAGCAGGGTTTCGGTCGGCTCGACGCCGGTCAGCAGCAGGCC
>JAJXUA010000140.1 GCA_021783275.1 Pseudomonadota bacterium | reverse complement strand
CGACTTTGGCCAGGTTTACTGGCGCAATCTGCCGCTTTCGCTGGAAGACATCGACCGTGTTGAAGTCATACGCGGGCCGGCAGCGGCCAGCTATGGCGCGAATGCTTTCCTGGGGGTGATCAATTTTCTGACCCGCGCGGACGTCGGCGGTACTCGCCCGGGCGTCAAGGTCGGGGCGGGCGAGGGCGGTTACCGGGAACTCAGCGCACGGATAGGCGGCGTGACTGAATCCGGACAATGGCGTATTTCGGTTTCGCAACTCGCTGACGACTACTACGAATCCATAGCGGACGACGTTCGGGATCGCTTTGTCGATGGGCGCGGAGACTGGCGCATCGGCAATCGGGATACCCTGACGCTGATGGGCGGCCTTGCCCATACCCGGCTGGACGCGGATGCAGCCGCCGGCCAGATTTTTCCGGTCAATCTGCACTCGGCCTACGGGCAGGCCATCTGGCAGCGTGTGTATGAGGACGGCGCCGAAACCCGATTGTTCTACAACTTCACGCAGCAGAGCTTCGGCGACACGCTGGATCTGGGTGGATTTCCCCCGCCTCTGGATGTCGGGTTCTCGACCCGGCGGCAGAATGTCACTGCAGCCTGGAACTTTGCCCTGACCCCCGCCGCGCGTGCCGCGCTGGGCGCGGAATATCGCATGGACGAAGTGCAGTCGCAGTTTTATTACAACCAGCCGGACTCGATCAAGGAGAACTCCTGGCGCGTGTACGGTAACGGCGAGTTCCGTCTGGCGCCGCGATGGCTGGTGAATGCCGGCGCCATGCTGGAGTCGACGCAAGCCGGGCAACAGGAGTTTTCGCCCCGACTCACCTTGCATTATCAGCCGCGCGCCACCCAGTCATTCCGGATCGGCTACAACATGGGCTACCGGGTGCCAACGTATTACGAACTATCCGGCCAGATCGTGGCGGATTTTGGTTATGGCCCCGATACTTTGCTGATCCTGCCTGACGATCTTCAATCCGAGCGCATCGTGTCGCGCGAGATCGGCTGGTGGCAGGCCTGGCCCGATGCGGGGCTGACGCTCGACATGCGGGCCTACTATGATCGCTACTCCGATCTGATCGATTTTGCCGAAGTCTCTTATATCGATGGGCAGGACGATCTGGCCTACCAGTTTTTCAACGCGGGCGATGCCACGGTGAAAGGCCTTGAATTCGAGATCGAATGGAAGCCTGCCCAACGTACGCGCCTCCGCTTTGCGCCGGCCTGGGTGCGCATCAAAAGCGACAACCCGGACTGGAATGATTCCGCACCGTCATACTCGTTTAACCTGCTGGCCGAGCATGGCTTGAGTCAGGCGTGGTGGGTCAGCGGTTTGTGGAACAAAAGTGGTCCGACCACCTGGCTGGGGGCGGGGGGGCAGGTCGAAGGGACTAATTTGCTTGACCTGAAACTCGCCTGGCGCGGCAAGTCTTCGGATGTCCCGCTCGAACTGGCGCTGATCGGTCGCCGCCTGCTGGGCGGCGGTGCAGAGTTCAATCCGGAACGCGAAACGGAATCGCAGGCATTGGTGCAATTCCGCGCGGGATTTTGAGCCAGCGCGGCTGAATTGCTGCAAAATCCGGGTGTCCTTGATACTCCTGCCCCCTCCCTTTGCGCAGCATTTTCCTCCCTGCCGTCAACACCCTGCTGCGCAGGTACGTCATGGCCGTGCTTGCCGGACTGTCGCTGCCCGCCGCAGCGGCCGAGTCGGAGGCGGACTTTCTCGACGAGCTGCCGGTGGTGCTGTCGGCAGCTCGCCTGTCGCAGCCGGTCAATGAAGCGCCTGCTGCCGTCACCATCATCGACCAGGACATGATCCGGGCGTCGGGCTTTCGCGATATCCCCGAATTGTTGCGGCTGGTGCCGGGTTTTGCGGTGTCGTATACCCGCGACAACACCTGGGCAGCGGGTTATCACGGGCTGGGCGATGCCTATTCGCGGCGTTTTCAGGTGCTGGTCGACGGCCGTTCGATCTATAGCGCGCATTACGGCGCGGTGAACTGGGCGGATTTGCCGCTTTCCATCGACGACATCGAACGCATCGAAGTGGTGCGCGGTCCCGATGCTGCGGTGTATGGCGCCAATGCGTTTGCAGCGGTGATCAACATCATTTCCAAAACTGCGGCGCAGGTGCCGGGCGAGTTCGTCTCGATGCAGGCGGGCGAACAGGGCATGGGCGGACTGACGCTGCGCCATGGCGGCGGCGACGAGGTCATGCGCTATCGCATTACTGCATCGGCGCAGCAGCGTGACCGCTTTGAGCGCGATGTGACCTTTAAATCCGCTGCCAGCAATGCGAACGGACAGTATTTTGAAGCGAGCGATACCTACTTCGTCAATGGCCGCATGGATTGGCAACTCACCCCGGACTCGGACGCGATGGCGCAATTTGGCGTGTCGCAGGGCAACTGGGATGCGGGCAAGCTCACCGGGGAACTGGGTTCCCTGGTCGAGCCGAACGAGCAGGATTCGCGGGCGCAGTATCTGCAGCTGGCTTATCACAAGGTGGAATCCGCCCTGCGCGAGTGGCGGGTGCAGGCCTATTTCAGCCAGAACCGCTTCGACGCCAACAAAGTGGCGGATTTGATCGTGCCGCCCGTCACGGTCAACGTGGACCAATATCTGCAGCAAACCCGCAGCAGCGTCGAGCTGCAGGTCAATGACCAGTGGGCGCCTGATCTGCGCGCCGTTTGGGGCGGCGAGGTCAGGCAGGAAACCGTGCGCAGCCCGCAAAACTACAATTCGGACCGGACCCTGCGCGGTGAACTCGCGCGCGCCTCGGCCAACATCGAGTGGCGGGCCAACGACTGGATGCTGCTGCAGGCGGGCGCCATGCTGGAGCATCATTACTACACCGGCGCAGACGTTTCGCCGCGTGCCGCCGTCAACTTTAGCCTGGCGCCGGGACACACGCTTCGCATGGGCATCTCGCGGGCGTACCGCTCGCCGACTTTTTTCGAAGAAGAGGGCAACCAGGTCTTTCTGTTGGAGTCCGGGGCAATCGGCGACGTGGTGACCGTACCTTCGGACGGGCTCGAGCCCGAACGTTTGCTGTCGCGTGAGATCGGCTATGTGGGCCAGTTCAAGCCGGCCCGGCTGGAACTGGATGTGCGCCTGTTCAAGGATCATATCGATCAGTTTATTGGCCAGAGCAACGATTTTTTCGACCCCTCCGACGATGCCGGCATCCGGCCGAAGGAGCTGAAGTCGGGCAATATCGGTACGGTCGACACCCAGGGCGGCGAACTCCAGTTGCGCTGGCGACCGACGGAGTCGCTGGACGTGGCCGCCTATTTCGCCCGGGTATTCATGCGCTCGGATATCCCATCCTCTACTGCGGCCAGTTTCAACAAGGATATTCCCGTCTCCTCGCCGCGTAACAGCTGGCAGATACTGACCAGCTACCGCATGGGCCATGGCTGGATGGTCAGTCTGGGCGCCTGGCACTACGACGAAATGAAGTGGCTGTCCGAGGGGGATTTGACGCAAATGTTCACCCGCGTGGATGCACGTCTGGCGCGCCGCTGGAAATGGGAAGGCCGCGACGTTGAAATGGCAATCGTCGGACAGAATATGGGCGATGCGTACACCGAGTTCCGCGATACCAATGTCTACAGCAGCCGGGTATATGGCAGTTTCAGTATGGCTTGGTGAGGGGGCTGGAACGGGCATCGGGCTGTCTGGGCGCCGCGCCTGCTTTATTGGGTACTTGCCCCCGGTTCTATTGGGTACTTGTGCCCCGGAGTGGGTACTTGTGCCCGGCTCTATTGGGTACGTGTGCCCCGCAGAGGTATAATCACGCAACTTCTTGATTGTCGGAGAATTTTTATGCCGATTTACGCTTACAAATGTACGTCCTGCGGTTTTACCCAGGATGAAATGCAAAAAATTGCGGATGCGCCCCTGAGCGTGTGCCCGTCGTGCGGCAAGGCGGATTACGCCAAGCAGGTGACCGCCGCCGGGTTCGCGCTCAAGGGCAATGGCTGGTACGCCACGGATTTCAAGGGCAACGGCAGCAAGCCTGCGGAAACCAAGTCCGAGGCGCCGTCCCCCGCGTGCGGCACCGGCGCATGCCCGGCCTGTAACTGAGGCCGAGCCGCGATCCTGGAAGCGGGCGGCAGGTGCCGCCCGCTTCTTTGTTTGTATAACCACTCTTTCCATGAAACGCTATTTCATTACCGGCCTGCTGATCTGGGTGCCCCTGGGCATCACGCTGTGGGTGCTCGACCTGCTGATCGGCAGCATGGACCAGACGCTCACCGTGCTGCCCGCGGCGTGGCAGCCGCATGCCTGGCTGGGCATGCGTATCCCGGGCTTGGGCGTCATTC
>JAJXUA010000139.1 GCA_021783275.1 Pseudomonadota bacterium | reverse complement strand
CCATGGGCCGCCACCACGCGATGGCAGGGCACCAGTATCGGCAACGGGTTCGAACCGCACGCCTGACCCACCGCGCGCGCCGCGGTGCCCAACTGTTTGGCCAGCGCGCCGTAGGTCGTCGGCTGGCCCGGCGGAATCGCCCGCAGCGCCTGCCATACCCGCTGCTGGAACGGCGTGCCGGCCAGCGCAAAGTGCAGGTCGAAAACATGCGCGGGATCGCTCCAGTAAGCCGCCAGCTCGCGCGCAAGCGGTTCGGCGCGCGCATCCAGCTGCTTTGATACCGGCGTATCCAGCGGCAAAAAGTCCAGCCGCGTCAGCGCGTCGCCGTCAAAGCGCGCGCCCAGGCGGCACATCGGGGCAGGGAGGATGGCGTCGTAAGTGGGCATGGCTGAATTTTAGCCGGGCAATATCGGATGCGGATGCGCCGCGCTCACGCGGATGGCGGGTAAAGATACTGCTGGAAACCACTGAACACCTTGCCTATCTCATCCGGCCGGCCGAGGTCGGCCACGGCGTCCGCAATGGAATCGTGATATTTCAGCCGCAGCAGCGGCGTCAGCTTGGCCTGGTCAAGTTCCTCCACGCCGGCACTGACGTAGTGCGACAACACAAAGTCGAGGAAGCCCTGTTGCTTGTCGTTGAAATGGGTGCGGACGCTCGCCATCGCCCGGGCGGCACGCGCCTCGCGGGTAAGCGGAACCAGCGCATACGCCACATGCGCCAGCACATCGAACAGGTCGCTTTTCTCGGCCTCGATCAGCTTCTGCATTTCGGCCAGCTGATCCCTGCCGAAGCCTTGTTCGGCCAGCCCATCCAGCAGCTTCCTGCGCGTGTCCGGCGCGCTCCACAACGCGCGCAACTCGTCCTCATCGTGAAAGAACTCAGGCAACCTGCCGAACAGCGATTCCATGAACTGCTGCGCCGACATCGGCGTGCCGTCCGGATGCCAGAAGCTGGTTGCCGTCATGTGCTGGATCGCGCGCACCTTGCCGTCGGCCAGCTTTATCTTGATGGTCTGACGTTTGGCGTATTCCGCCGGCGGCTCGCGCACCTCGTCGGGCTGCGGCGTGGACGGTAACGCCGGACGGGGTTGCGGTGGCTCCGGCTCCAGCTCTAGCGGTTCGCCGTCCCACTCCGGGTCGCTGAAATGATGGTGTGCCCGCACAAAGTCGTAGATCGTGAAATAGTCCTTGCCGTCGTACAGCCGCGTGCCGCGCCCGATGATCTGCTTGAACTCGATCATCGAATTGATCGGCCGCAGCAGCACGATGTTGCGCACATTGCGCGCATCCACCCCGGTCGACAGTTTCTGCGACGTGGTGAGGATGGTCGGGATGCTCTTCTCGTTGTCCTGAAAGTCGCGCAGGTGCTGTTCGCCCAGCGCGCCGTCGTTGGCCGTCACGCGCACACAGTAGAGCGGGTCGCTGCTGGTTTTGATCTGGTTGATGAGGTCGCGCACCACCAGCGCGTGCGCCTGGTTCGCGCAGAACACCAGCGTCTTCTCGCGCGGGTCGATCTGCGCCATGAAGATTTCAACCCGCTTCTGCTCGCGCGCCCGGATCTCGATGATGCGGTTGAAGTCGGCTTCCTCGTAGCGCTTGCCCGCCTCGATCTCGCCCTCCACCAGCGTGTCGTCGGGTGTAAAAACGTAATCGTCGAGCGTGGTGGCGATCTGCTTGACCCGGAACGGCGTCAGGAAACCATCGTTGATGCCGTCCTTCAGCGAGTAGACGTACACCGGCTCGCCGAAATAGGCGTAGGTGTCCACGTTGTCGCGGCGCTTGGGCGTGGCGGTCAGGCCAAGCTGCACCGCCGGGGCAAAGTAATCGAGGATGCCGCGCCAGTTGCTTTCGTCGTTGGCGCCGCCGCGATGGCATTCATCGATGACGATGAAGTCGAAGAAGTCCGGCGGGTACTTGCCGAAGTAGGGCGAAGGCTGGCCCTCTTTTTCCGGCCCGCTCATGAAGGTCTGGAAGATCGTGAAGAACAGGCTGCCGTTCTTCGGCACCTTGCCCTTCTTGCGGATGTCGGCCGGCTCGATGCGCACCAATGCGTCTTCGGGAAAAGCCGAAAAAGCATTGAATGCCTGATTGGCGAGAATATTGCGGTCGGCCAGAAACAGGATGCGCGGCCGCCGGGCAGGTTCGCTTTCCGTCTTCCAGTCGCCCAGGTTCCAGCGGCTGTGAAACAGCTTCCACGCAATCTGGAAAGCGACGAAGGTCTTGCCCGTGCCGGTCGCCAGCGTCAGCAGGATGCGCTGTTTGTGGTCGGCGATGGCCGCCAGCACCCGCTCGACGGCGATGTCCTGATAGTAACGACCCTGAAAAAATCCGCCGCGATCCTCGAACGGCACCGCGGCAAAGCGGTCGCGCCAGACGTCATGGGCGGCAAAGGTGCGGTTCCACAGTTCGTCCGGCGTCGGGTAGTGCGCCAGTTCGGCTTCAAAGCCCGTGTCCATGTCGATGCCGTAAATGCCCTGCCCGTTGCTGGCGTAGGTAAAGCGAATCGCCAGCTTGCCCGCGTAATCCTTGGCCTGCCCCACGCCCTCGGTCAGCGGCTTGTCCCACGCCTTCGCCTCCACCACCGCCAGCTTGGTGTTGCGGTACTCCAGCACATAGTCGGCGGTCAGCGCCTTGCCACGCTTTCCCGCACCCTCGATGCGCCCCAGCGTGATCGGATACTCGCGGCGGATGCGGCTGCCCTCGACCACGCCCCAGCCCGCCGCCGCAAGCAGAGGGTCGATGTGTTCGGCGCGGGTTTCAGCTTCATTCATCGTCCAGGGTGATCCGCGTCAAAAGCTCAAACAATGGGCGGTTGATGTAAAAGTTGGTGCGCCCGATTTTCTTCTTTTCCACAAAGCCATTTTTTGCCAGTGTATCCAGATGCTTGGCGGCCGTGATCCGCGAAACCCCCAGGTCCTTCTCGACGAATTCGATTTTGGTATACGGGTAGCGGAACAGGTTGTTCAGCAATTCCTGGCTGTAAATCTTGGGCAATTCATCGCGCAAGCGGTGTTTGGTGGTCTGCATCAGAGTACGCAAATTCTTGACCAGCCGGATTTCACTTCTGGCGGTGATGGCCACGCCCTTCACGATGTAAACGCACCAGTCCACCCAGTCGCGGGACTCCCGCGTCGATTGCAGCAATTGGTAATACTGGTTCTTGGTCGACGTGATATACCGGCTTAAATACAGCACAGGCAAATCCAGCAAACCCTCGCGTTGCAGCATCAACAAATTCAGGATGCGCCCGGTGCGGCCATTGCCATCGTAAAACGGGTGGATGCTCTCGAACTGATGATGCGCAATCGCCATCCGCAACAAAGGATCCAGCTCGTCATCCGCATGAATGAACGCCACCAGGTCCGTCATCAGTTTGTCGATCAGCCCGGCATCTTGCGGCGGCTCATACACGGTTGCGCCGGTGGTCTGGTTTTTCAGCACCGTTCCCGGCACTTTCCTGAAGCCGGCATTATTCTGCTCGACGGCTTCTTGCACCCGCAAAATCGTGCTCATGCGGATCAGGCCGGAATCCACCACGTCCTGAAATCCCACCAGCAAGGCGGCGATATAGTTTTGCACTTCTTTCGCCGCAGGCGAGGCCGAGCTGCTCTGGTCGTATGCGTACAGCTCGTCATGGGTGGTGATGATGTTTTCGATTTCCGAGCTGTCTTTCGCTTCCTGGATGGCGAGCGTATCCAGCAAAATCGCGCGGTTGGGCAGCGATTCGCACAAGCCCTTCAACTCCGCCAAATGGCGGTGCGCCTCGGCCAGGTTTTGCCACACCGCCTTCACCTCAAGGCTGGCGTGGCTGGGAATATCCAGTTCGGTCATACCGATGTTTGCGTCATAACGTGATAAGAAACTGAAAATAGCTTATCACGTCAGGCATGACGTGTATAAAAAACAGAGCTTTCTTATCACGTTGTGAGGCATGTGTTCAGGAAATGCCGGTTTTTATGCACACCATCGGGTGGGCCGACGTAGATCACAGGTGGCGTGAAGCGTCCATACGGTCATTTGCGGCGCGCGTTTCGGCCTCGTTCATGGTGCCCGAGTCTCCATCGTCAAAACCCGATCAAGAAATCGCGCCCCGTAAATCGCCTGTAAGCGATTGAAAAATAAGACTCCTTGTCCCGGATCAGATTACTCGCGGCGTATGCAATCAAAACCCGATCAAGAAATTTAAGCCCAATGCGTTTCGCCCAATCTGCCAGACATTCGCATTGAGCGTTACTTTTGTTCATATCTGTTTAGTTGTTCTATAATCCCGCCTCAAGTGGACTGGGGGTTCCCGGTCGGCGTTATAGCCTCGGTGAGTTTCATCGGGGCTTTTCGCTTTCTGGGG
>JAJXUA010000138.1 GCA_021783275.1 Pseudomonadota bacterium | reverse complement strand
CCAGTCCAGACGCAGTCCGACTGCAGGGGTGAGGTTGTATTGCGCGACGCGGCCGCCAGAACCCGCGAGGTCTGTGTCGCCCGAGTTGTTGTTCCCAGTGCCGGCGATCGTTCCGTTGACTTCGGCGTTGAGGAAATTCATGCCGCCGCGGGCCGACAGGATGAAGCTGGGGTTGATGGCAAAGGTGCCAACCAGATCCATGATCATGCCGTTGACTTCGCGCGTGCCGCTTTGCGTGCCGCTGTAGGTGACTTCACCCAGGTCGATATAGCCTACTTCCATCGACATGTATTCGTTGATTTCCAGTCCACCGAAGATTTTCCAGCCGGTGTCGGAGTCGTCGCAGCTCACGCCGGTCGGGCAGCTGATGTCCGAGGTGGCCTGGCCTGCGCCGGCACCGATATAGGGTGCCAGGGTGAGGTCGAAAAACCCGGCGGATACGGGGGTGGACAGGGCGAGTGCTGCGGCCATTGCGGCGGCCAGATGCATCGTGCGCATATAAAACTCCTCCAAAATTTTGTGTTGTGATGGGTCGCAGTTCAAGTACTGGCGCTGACCAGATTGAAGCGCAAGCAGATTAATCGATTTTATTGCTTTTAGATAGCCGCCCGAGGTGTGATTAATGGGTCGTTGCCGTCAGGAGACAGCCCGGATTCCGGCGCGTGCTCCGGATGCCGGGCTGCGGCATCAGTGCTAGACTGCCCAAAATTTTGAGACGAGCATGGCCGAGGAGACTGATCTTTCCCGTACCGAACCGGCAAGTTCGCAGCGTCTGCAGCAGGCGCGGCAGGCGGGCGATGTTCCGCGCTCGGCCGAACTGGCAGCGTGGGTGGTGTTGCTGGCCGCGCTGGGTTTGCTGGGTTGGCTGGCACCCCGTTTGCTGCTTGCCTTGCAGTTCATGATCGAGACAGCACTTATCACTGCCGCACAGCCTTCTTCCCCCGCCTTGTTTGCCGCCGTCCAGTCCGCACTGTGGGCGCTATTGCCGCTGCTGGGTCTGGTTCTGGCTGTTGCCGTGGCCGCGCCGCTGCTGCTTTCGGGCTGGGTGTTCGCACCCCGGCGCATGCAGTTCGATCTGCTGCGTGCCAATCCGCTGCTAGCCTTTTCCCGTTTGTTTTCTGCCGACGCCTGGTTCGATGGATCGCTGGCGTTGCTGAAGCTTGCGCTGGTTGCTGCGGCTGTCGCCTGGATGCTGGCGAGCGGGGCGGGGCTGGCTGATTTGACCGGGACTTCGTCTGGCCTGGCGCAAGCGGCCGCCTGGCTGGAGCGTGGCCTGCTTGCCTTGGCTGCGGCGCTGGCGCTGGCCGCGGCTTTGGATGCCGCCTGGCGCTGGTGGCGTTATCTGCGTCGCCACGCGATGACCTGGCAGGAGGTGCTGGCCGAGGCGCGCGAGGCCGAGGTCAATCCGGAAATCCGTGCCCAGATGCGGGGGCGCCAGCAACAGGCCGGGCAGGGTGAGCTCGCCAGCGGGGCGGAAGCCAAACCTGTTTTGTCCGGTTCGATCGATGAGGTGATCGGGTGAGCGCGCAGGGCGTCATGGTGATGGGCATGCCGGTGAACCGTTTGGCGGTGCCACTGCTGGTGCTGCTGATTCTGGCCATGATGGTGCTGCCGTTGCCCACCCTGATGCTCGATGTGCTGCTGACGCTCAACATCGCGCTGGCCATGATCGTGTTGCTGGTCAGCCTGAATGCGCGGCGCCCGCTCGATTTCTCGGTGTTTCCGACGGTATTGCTGCTGACCACTTTGTTGCGTCTGTCGCTCAATGTGGCCTCCACCCGCATCATCCTGATGCAGGGCCAAACCGGGCCGGATGCGGCAGGCAAGGTGATCGAGTCCTTCGGCAGTTTTCTGGTTGGCGGCAACATTGCGGTCGGCTTCGTCGTGTTCCTGATTCTGGTGATCATCAATTTCGTCGTCATCACCAAAGGGGCCGGCCGCATCGCCGAAGTGGCGGCGCGCTTCACCCTCGATTCGATGCCCGGCAAACAATTGGCGGTCGACGCCGATCTGAACGCCGGCTTCATCAATGAAGTCGAGGCGCGCACGCGGCGTCACGATATCGGCCGCGAAGCCGATTTTTACGGCGCCATGGACGGCGCATCCAAGTTCGTTCGCGGCGACGCCGTTGCCGGCATGATCATTCTGGTGGTGAACCTGATCGGCGGCATTGCCATCGGCCTGCTGCAGCACAATCTCGGCATCGGCGAAGCGGTGGGCCGTTATGCCTTGCTGACGGTGGGCGATGGGCTGGTGACGCAGATCCCCGCGCTGATCATCTCGACCGCCGCGGGTATTGTGGTCAGCCGGGCATCGAGCGAACAGGATTTGTCGCGCGAGTTTTCCACCCAGGTTTTCGGCCAGCCGCACATTTTGTATGTGGCGGCTGCGGTGCTGGCCATTCTGGGCGCCATCCCCGGCACGCCGCATCTGGCTTTCCTGACCATCGCGGCAGTGTTGAGTGCGCTGGGACTGTGGCTGGCGCGGCGCCAGCGCGAGCAACCCGAAGCCGAACTGCCGGGCTTGATCGAGGACACGTCCGCTCCGGTCGATGTCACCTGGGACGATATCCCGCCGGTGGATGTGCTGGCGCTCGAGGTCGGCTACCGGCTGATTTCACTGGTGGACCGCAATCAGGGTGGCGAGGCGCTGACCCGGATCACCGATGCACGGCGTCGATTTGCAACGGACATGGGGCTGGTCGTGCCGCTCATCCGGGTGCGCGACAACCTCGATCTCAAGCAGAACGCCTACCGCATCACGCTCAAGGGCGTGGATGTGGCGCACGGCGAGATGCCCAGCGGCCAGGTGCTGGCGGTCGACATGGGCGACGTGCTGGGACGCATCGAGGGCGCGCCGGGCGTCGATCCGCTGAGCGGCCTGGGCGGCGTCTGGATCGAGGCCGGGCGGGAAGAGGAAGCCACCTTGCGCGGATTCGTGGTGTTCACCGCAGCCGAGCTGATCGCCCGCCAGGTCGAGCAGGTGTTCCGCCAGCACGCACCCGAGTTGCTGGGGCGCGTCGAGGTGCAGCAGCTTCTCAATACCCTGATGCGCAGCCATCCGGGGCTGGTCGAAGATGTCACGCCACGCCATTTGCCGCTCACCAGCGTGCAGGCCGTGCTGCAGCAACTGATCGCGGAAAACGTCTCGATCCGCGATAGCCGCACCCTGTTTGAAACCCTGGCGGCGCGTGCGCCGAACAGCCAGTCGATCGAGGATCTGGTGGAAACCGTGCGTGCCGCGCTGGGGCGCAGCATCGTCGATCGTCTGTTCGAAGGCAGCAACGAACTGCATGTGATCGGGCTGGCTGCCGCCACCGAGACGCGCTTGCTGAATGAAATGGGCGACGAGGGCGAGGCGCTGCTGTCGCCGACCACGCTGGATGCGCTGAACGAGGCGGCGGAACGCGCCGTGGCGGAACAGGAGCATGCGGGCTACCCGCCGGTGCTGCTGACTTCGCCCAGTCTGCGTGCCATCCTGTCGCGGCTGTTGCGGCGCAACTATCCGCAGCTGGCCGTGGTGGCGTACGCCGAAGTGCCCGCCGATAAAACGGTGCAGGTGAATACCGAACTGGCCATTGGAGGACACGCATGAGTGCGCAGGTTTTTATCGCGGCAAGCGCGCGCGAGGCGCTGGAAAAAGTCCGGCGCGAACTGGGCGACGATGCCGTGGTGCTGTCGACGCGGCCGCATCCGCAGGGCGTCGAACTGCTGGCCAGCGGCTATGGAAAACTGGCGGCCACGGCAGCCGCAGAAGCAGGCGATGCGCCGGACAGTGCCAGCGGTTCGCGCATCCTGGGTGAGCTGGCGCGGCTGCGCGGCATGCTGCAAAACCAGCTGGCGGGTTTTGCCTGGGGGGCCGAGCGGCGGCGCGATCCGCAGCGGGTCGCGTTGATGCAGACCCTGTTCGCGGCCGGATTCGGCAGCGCGCTGGCACGCACCCTGGCTGCGCGCTTGCCGCGCGGACTCGATACGCCGGCAGCGCAACGCTGGCTGCGGCAGGTGTTGATCCGCAACCTGCCGTTGCTGCCGGGCGCGGCCGGCTGGCTGGCCCAAGGCGGCCGCTATGCGCTGGTGGGTTCGACCGGTTCGGGCAAAACCACGACCCTGGCCAAACTCGCCGCGCGCGGGGTGGATGCGCACGGCGCAGACCAGGTGGCCCTGGTGGCGGCCGATGCGTTCCGCGTCGGTGCAGCGGCGCAACTCACGGTCTATGCCGATCTGCTCGGGGTGTCGCTGTTCGTGGCCGAGACTCCCGCCCATCTGGCGCAATTGCTGCCGCAGCTTGCGGGCAAAAAGCTGGTGCTGATCGACACTGCGGGCTTTGCACCGTCGGATCCGCGTACCCGCGATGCGCA
>JAJXUA010000137.1:468-4366 GCA_021783275.1 Pseudomonadota bacterium | reverse complement strand
AGCCTCCCGGCTCAAGCCTTTTGTTCAAGCAGCAAACCCTGCTGGAATTCGGCGATTCCGCGCGAAATGGCCAGGGTTGCGTCTGATGGAAGCTGGCGAATTAACTCGCCCGTGTCTGTGTCGACCACTTTCACCACGGTTCTCTCGGTGCTGGTGTCCACGCTGAATTCGAGATTTCTGGTCGATGCTTGCAATGCTTGATTGATGGTCGATACAGCCTGTTGCAATTCTGCGGATGAAACCTGGGTTGGCACATCGGGTGCCGGGGCCGCAGTCGGAGCCGGGGCCGCAGGCGCGGGCTTGACGGACATAGCATCATTGGTGCGGCCAGGCTGTATGGCCTGATTCGTGGTGAGCGTACTCTGGATAATCATGGTCGATATCCTTTATTCCAAGCCCCCCGACCGGCCAGGCCGGTTCGGAGAGAGTTCATTGGTTAACGTTTACTGCAGCAACTGCAGGACGGTTTGCGGCGTCTGGTTCGCTTGCGCGAGAACAGCGGTACCGGCCTGTTGCAGGATGTTGTTTTTGGCCTGAGCAGCGGTTTCAGCGGCGTAGTCGGTATCCATGATGCGGCTGAAGGAAGCGGAGAGGTTCACCGATTCGGTCTGCATCGTGGCGACTGCAGAAGCGAAGCGCACCATGTCGGCGCCGTAGTTGGCGCGCGAGGCAGTCACTGCATCAATGTCTAAAGTGATGTTTGCCGCTGTAACGGCGGTCGGCGCTACCAATGCGAGGCTGACGCCGGTCACCTGGGTGCCGTTACCGTCCACGGTGGTGGCTGTGGCAGCAGAGGTCAAGCCGGCGATACGCAAGTTTTCTGCGAGCAGTGCATCGGTTTCTGCGCCGGAAGCGGTACCGCCGAGCTGCACGGCAATTTCGAACAGGCGTTTCAGGTTTTCATGGACCTGGGCGGCATAGCCGTCGTTGGTTTGCGCTGCGGAGATGGCGTCGTTGGCGTTGCGGATGGCGACGTTGGTGCCGCGGATCTGCTTGTCGTAGCCGGTGGCGATGCCGAGGCCGGTGGCGTCGTCCTTGGCGCTGTTGATGCGCAGGCCGGAAGACAGGCGTTCCTGGGCAACCTGCAGGCCGATGGCCGACTTGTTGAGGGCTGCGCCTGCAAACAGTGCGCCTACGTTGGTGTTGATTACTTGTGCCATGGTCTTTCTCCTTTAAGTGGGTCGATTGATTCGGCTGATGCCCCGTTGGGCGTGTTGCCGTCAACTTTGGTCTGCCCGCCTGGGCTACATGCACCGCCGTTGTGTGATGAATCGTCGGGGGTTGGAGAAAGTTAAGGCCGGTTTTGAAAAATCTGCATTCATTCCGTCTGGCGCCCGGCAGGCAAGGCGATCCGGGGTGTTCATGCGTCTGCAGCCGCTGCGTCGGGCGCGGTACACACACGGTTTTTCCCGGTTTGCTTGGCGACATACATGGCGGCGTCGGCGCGGGCGATGCTGGCGTCCTGCGCTTCGCCCTTGGCGCGCAGCGCAACGCCTGCGCTGAAGGTGATCAACACCTGTTCGTTTTTGTCGAGGAAATATTTCTTGGTCAGGCTGCGCTGCAACCGGGTGATGATCTTGACCGCGCCTTCGAGCGGCGTGTTGGGCAGCATCACCAGAAATTCTTCGCCGCCCATGCGCGCGATGTGGTCGGTGAGGCGCAATTCCTCCTTGGCCACCGCAACCAGATGAACCAGCGCGTCGTCGCCGGTCTGGTGGCCGCGCGTATCGTTCAGCGCCTTGAAGTTGTCGATATCGATTACGGCGAGACAAAACGGCGAGTCGTGGCGGTCGGCACGCGCGGCTTCGCGGGCGAATTCGTCTTCCATGCCGCGCCGGTTGAGGCTGTGGGTGAGCGGGTCTTCGCGGATCAGCGAACTCATTTCGGTGAGCTGGGTTTCCAGCTGCATGATGCGCGCCTCGGCCTGCACCGCGGCGTCGCGCTCGTGTACCAGCTGATCGTGCGCGCGCCGGTTGTCGGCCTGCGCAATGCGGGTTTCGTTGATCAGGCTTTCGAGGATGCGGTTGAGTTCGATGACGTCTTCGGTGCCGTGAATGCGCTCGACGTGGGCGGTGATTTTTCCCTGGTATTCGTCGTTGGCCGCCAGCGTATCGCTGAGCCGGCTGACAAAGGTGGTCATGGTGGCCTTGAGCCTGGCGGTCGCTTCGCGCAGGCCATGCTTGACCATGCTTTGCTTGTAGATGACTTCCTTCAGGCGTTTCTCGGCTTCCTGCAGCGACTTGATTTGCATCGGGCCGGCGATGACATCCTGCACCATGTTGAGCTGGCCGCGCAGCCAGGTGTCGTCGTCAAGCAGTTCTCCGATGTTCTCCACCAGCAGCAGCAGAATGCGTTTGAGCGTCTCCTGCTGGTCGTGCGTATCGCTGCCCTGCAGTTCGATGCCGACCCACAGGTTTTTCAGCTTGGCGAGGGCGTCGCGCAGGCCGGCTTCGTTGTGGGCATTGCGGAGGGCTGCCGCTATTTGTTTGGCCTTGTCTGCCAGTTGCGGGCTATGGCCGAGCAGGGAGGCCACGCCAAACTCCAGCGTCTTGGCCAGTGCTTCGCGCAATACGGCAAGATTGTCGCCGGTCGGTTCGGCAACGGCAGGCGGGGCGCTCTTTTCCGGTTTTGCGATCAGCTGGCGGCTGATCTGGCCCAGTTGCTTGCGGCTCATGGCCCAGTCCTGCTTGCGGATCGATTGATCCAGCGCGTTGGCGGAGTCGGCCAGGTGGGGGTGGTGCAAATTGAGGTCCATGACCAACCCGGCCAGCACGGTGGCCGCACTCGGCGCGTTCGATGGCGGCGCGGTGGGAACGCCGCTGATTTCCTCGTACAGGGTCTGGTAATTGTCCGGCGTGGGCGCCAGCCGGCGCATGGCCAGGCGGCGCAGGGTTTCCCGCGCCACCTCGGACGGATTGTTCGGATTGATCTTGTCGCTGGGTTCGGCCATGTTCACTTCCTGATTGCGGGGCGGCCTCCTGGGTCGTCACCGTGCAAACGCATGGTAGAACGCACAGGGGGTAAGGAAAGGGTGGATTAAGGCGGTAAAAGGCCGGCATTTCTCCGGCAAGCACAGCAACTGCCGGAAGATGGGCTAACGATCATGGCGTCTTGCCACCACGGAACGATGAAACGTCGAGCCTGCCGTAGGTCGGGAATACTTTCCCGGCATCTTCGTACTCTGCCAACCGTTGCGGCGGCAAGGTATTGCCGCCCTACGGCGACCCTCCGGTCTCCGCGAGTTTCACGTTAACCCAGCAGATTGTGCTTGAACGCGTAATGCGTGAGCTCGGCGTTGTTCTTGAGCTGCATCTTTTTAAGCAGGCGGGCACGGTACATGCTGACCGTTTTGACCGAGAGCAGCAATTTGTCGGCAATCGCCGATACCGGCAGCCCCGAGGCGATCATGTGCAGGGTCTGGAATTCGCGGTTGGACAGGGTTTCGTGCGGCAGGCCTTCGCGCTCGCCGCTGACCGTGTGGGCCAGTTCCTGCGCGACCTCGGCGCTGACGTATTTCTTGCCGGACGCCGCCAGCCGGATCGCTTCGATCAGCTGTTCCGGCGAACAGCGCTTGTTGAGATAGCCCGCCGCGCCGGATTTGAGCGCGCGTACCGCATAGTGGGATTCGCGCTGCATGGACAGCATCAGGACCTTGAGATCGGGGTGCTCTTTTTTCAGCAGATCCAGGGTTTCGAGGCCGCTGCGGTCCGGCAAATCGATATCCATCAGCACCAGATCCCATTTTTCCTGCCGGGCCATCTGCTGCGCGCGGCGGGAACTGTCTGCCTCGCCCGCAACCTGAATGCCGCTGGCCTTGGTCAGAATGTGCTTGATTCCCTCGCGCATGAGGACGTGATCATCGACGATCAGGATGCGGTAGGGTTTGGCTGCTGCCACG
>JAJXUA010000137.1:0-458 GCA_021783275.1 Pseudomonadota bacterium | reverse complement strand
ACAAAGGCAGGCGCACGAGCAGGCGTATCAGCGGGCACGTAGCGGGCTCACCCAAACGGTGAACCTGATCGAAGGCAAAAAATCCAGTATTCATGCGGCGTTTCTTAAGGTGACAAGCGGTCAACTGCGGTTTTTAGGATTATGCCGTTATAAGCCTGGAATGAGAAAAACCAGGCGGGCTACGCAGGTCCGGCACGAACGCTGTGCAGCATTTCGATATAAAGCGCCTCCACGCGCTGCCGCGCCCAAGGCGTACGGCGCAGAAACTTGAGGCTCGACGCAATGCTCGGTTCATGGGTAAAGCAGCGAATGTCGATTTTTTGCCCCAGCGCGTCCCAGCCATAGCAGGCAAGCAGTGCGTTCAAAACCTGTTCAAGCGTGACGCCGTGGAGCGGGTTGTTGGGCTGTGTCGCCGCCATGGTTTGGTATCCGTCGGGCTGCGCCTTACTGGGTCAGCG
>JAJXUA010000047.1 GCA_021783275.1 Pseudomonadota bacterium | reverse complement strand
GTCAAGGACAAGCAGCAAAGCTGACAGTCAATATATGGCCACGGGTTTTTACTGTTCACCTGAGTCTTGCAGCTGACCCATGTTCGACATCGGCTTTACTGAACTCATCGTCATCGGCGTCGTGGCCCTGATTGTCATCGGGCCTGAACGTCTGCCTAAAGTGGCGCGAACGGCGGGACATCTGTATGGCCGTATGCAGCGCTATGTCTCGTCCGTGAAATCCGATATCAGCCGTGAAATGCAGACCGATGAATTGCGCAAGGCCGGCGAGAGCTTGCGTGAATCGATCACGTCCGTGGCGGGCGGCGTTCAACAACAGGCAACCGCAGTCGATGATTACCTGCGCAACGAAGCTGGCAATGTGGGCAAGGTGGTGGCTGCCATGGCCAGCACCGAGGATGAGCGCCCGGTGACTGAGCCCGCACTGAAGCAGATGGCTGTGGAGCAGGCTTCCCCCCAGCAACGCCTGGCACTGGATGAGCCCGACCAGAATCCTGGTGAACTCATGCCAGCGGATACCGCACTCACTTCCGAACCAGCCTCAGGCAAACCAGCATGAATCCGTCCGGCGATTCTTTCATCTCGCATTTGATCGAAATGCGCGACCGCCTGCTGCGCGCCGTGCTGGGGATTGTGATCCTGTTCATCTGCCTGTTCCCCTGGGCGCAGGACTTGTATGCCCTGCTGGCCAAGCCGATGCTGGCTTCGCTGCCCAAGGGCGGACAGATGATTGCGACTGAAGTCACCACCCCCTTTTTCGTGCCGATGAAGGTCACGTTGATGACGGCCTTTCTGCTGGCGTTGCCGTGGGTGTTCTACCAGGCCTGGGCTTTTGTTGCGCCAGGCTTGTACCAGCATGAAAAGAAACTGGGCGTTCCGCTGGTCGTTGCCAGTGTGCTGCTGTTCCTGCTGGGCATGGCGTTTGCCTATTTTCTGGTGTTCCCCGTCGTGTTCGGTTTTGTTGTCGGGGTTGCGCCCGAAGGCGTGGCGGTGATGACCGACATCGGCAAATATCTCGATTTCGTGATGACGCTGTTCATGGCGTTTGGCCTGACCTTTGAAGTACCGGTGGCGGTGGTGTTGCTGGTCAAGATGGGCATGGTGTCGGTCGCCAAACTGCGAGAAATCCGGCCTTACGTCATTGTCGGGGCCTTCGTCATCGGCGCAATTTTCACGCCGCCGGACATCATTTCGCAGTTCATGCTGGCGATTCCCTTATGGGTCCTGTACGAGCTGGGGATCGTCGTGGCGGCGCTGATTACCCGGGGCAGGCCCGCAGCCGAGCCAGAAGCGGATTATGTTCCGATGTCAGAAACAGACATGGATGCCGAACTGGACCGGATCAGTTCAGCCACCGAACCCGCAGAAACCCGCAAGCCTGACTGAGGCACTCTAAAAGAGCGCTTTTTTCAATAATGCACTGTATATGTGCGTTACTGGGTACTCGTGTTCTTGCTATTCGTTTCTAATCAATTAGATAACTACCGGGAATAAAATTTGCTTTTTGAGCCGACACGCTTAGGGGGGTCGGTTCATGGAAGCTTTGAAATCTGGCAGTGACGTACTGTTTGTGTTGCTGGGCGGCATTATGGTGCTGGCCATGCATGCAGGGTTTGCGTTTCTCGAACTCGGCACGGTGCGCAAGAAGAACCAGGTCAACGCCCTGGTCAAAATCCTCACCGATTTTTCGGTCTCCACGATTGCCTATTTTTTCATCGGCTACAGCCTGGCCTATGGCACCAGCTTTTTTGCCAGCGCCGAGGTGCTCTCGGCCAAAAACGGCTATGACCTGGTCAAATTTTTCTTTCTGCTGACGTTTGCTGCGGCGATCCCCGCCATTGTGTCGGGTGGCATCGCCGAGCGCGCGCGCTTCAATCCCCAGCTGGCCGCGACGTTTGCGCTGGTCGGGGTGATTTATCCCTTCTATGAGGGCATCGTGTGGAACGGTAACTACGGCATCCAGGCGTGGCTGGAAGCGAGCTTTGGGGCAAAATTCCATGACTTTGCCGGTTCAGTGGTGGTGCATGCGGTGGGCGGGTGGATCGCCCTGCCTGCGGTGATCCTGCTGGGTGCGCGCCGTGGCCGCTACACCCGGGACGGCGTGGTCTCGGCACATCCGCCGTCAAACATTCCTTTCCTGGCGCTGGGCGCCTGGATCCTCACGGTGGGCTGGTTTGGCTTTAACGTGATGTCGGCGCAACTGATCGAAGCCGTCTCGGGGCTGGTCGCAGTCAATTCCCTGATGGCGATGGTCGGCGGCACGCTGGCGGCGCTGGTGATCGGGCGCAATGATCCGGGCTTTATTCACAATGGCCCGCTGGCCGGTCTGGTGGCCGTCTGCGCCGGGTCCGACCTGATGCATCCGCTGGGTGCGCTGGCGACGGGGGTGATCGCCGGAGCGCTGTTTGTCTGGATGTTCATGGTGACGCAAAACCGCTGGAAGATCGATGACGTGCTGGGCGTCTGGCCATTGCACGGTTTGTGCGGTGCCTGGGGTGGGATCGCTGCGGGTATTTTCGGGATGCCCGCGCTGGGAGGCATGGGCGGCGTCAGCCTTGCCGCGCAAGTGGTAGGGACACTGGGCGGGATTGCCGTGGCCGTGATCGGCAGCACGCTGATTTACAGCATCCTCAAACAGACCGTGGGCTTGCGGCTGGATGCCGAAGCGGAATTCAACGGTGCGGATATCAGCATCCATAAGGTGTCGGCTACCGCAGAGCACGAGACCAACTGGTAATTCCATTTCAAGATTGAAAATCTCTTTGTCGGTTTCGCCTTGCCCGCATGGGGTAGGCCGTGGTTGTAAAGCCGCCGAAGCGGCAACAACCACGCATTGCCGTGCTACAGCACTGTCTGCGGCTCACCTTCGCGATCTTTTCAATCTGGAAATGGAATAAGCGTACATCAGGGACTGTGCTGGCGCACGTAGGCTCGGCGGGTGGCGCGCAACTGTTCCAGTTGCCGATCAATTTGCACCACGTCGGGATGCTGGCGGGTGTAGGTGAGCAGCAATTCGGTGCGCTTGATGCGTAATTCGGTGCGCTTCTTGTCAAGCCCGATCAGATAGGCATCGGAGACGACCGGTGCGGGTTTGGCTGCGGAGAGGGGCTGGGCCTCGGGGGGCTGGGCTTCGGGCGTGACCGGAGCGTTACCGGGCAGGGAATTACCTGGACCCGGCAGGATTGGGGCGGGTGTCGAAAGCGGCTGCGGCGCGGGCAGAAAATAATCAATCACGATCATGCCCAGGCCGATCAGCAGCAAAACCGCGACAGGCGTGACAAAGGCCACGGCGGCGAGTGTGCGGGGCAGGGGAGCATCAACCGGAGCCTGCACGGGGGGAGGCATGACCGTTGTCAAGAGCGCCTGCAATGCCATGGCCAGGCTGCGCGCATCGGGACGCAGCGCCGGATTTTTGTGCAGCATGCTGGCGAGCAGGCTGGCCAATGCGTCAGGTAGACGCGGACGCAACGTCGCGAGCGGCACCGGCGTTTCATGGATCACGCGATAAACGATGGCGGGCAGGCTGTCGCCATCAAAGGCATAGCGCCCGGTGAGCATTTCGTAGAGCACCGCGCCCAGTGAAAAAATATCGGAACGGCCATCGATATCCCGTCCCATCGCCTGCTCGGGTGACATGTAGCGCGGCGAACCCAGCATCTGGCCGGTGAGCGTATGGTGGCTGTTGATCAGGTGGGCAATGCCGAAATCGGTGAGTTTGACGCGCCCGCGCTGACCGGTGACGACGACATTGCCCGGCTTGATATCGCGATGGATGACGCCATGCTCATGGGCGAACGCCAGCGCCTCGGCCATTTGCGTGGCGGTATCCAGTGCCAGATCGAGTGGCATGGGTCCGCGTTGCATCACTTCACGCAAGCTGATGCCGGGCAGGTATTCCATGGCGATGTAGGCCAGACCATCCGCTTCGCCCACGTCGTAGATGGTCACGATATTGGGGTGCGACAGGCGCCCGGCGCTCTGCGCTTCACGCAGGAAGCGCGCCTCGGCATCCGTACCTTCCTGCTGCAACTGGGCGATGGCGACGGTCTTGATGGCGACTTTGCGTTCTATCAGCGGATCGAGCGCGCGGTACACCGTGCCCATCGCGCCGCGACCGGCCTCGTCGAGTATCTGGTAACGGCCGATTTTCATGACCTCGGCGGGCATCATCGCACTCACATCAAGCCTGACATTCAACAATCTGGCCGTTGACCGCGCGGCTGTCCGGGCCCATCAGATAGAGGTACCAGGGCATGAGATCGTCCACGCTGGGCAGGGTGTCGGGAGACAGGCCGGGATGTGTGCGGGCACGCAGGGTCGTGGCGACCTGGCCCGGAATCAGGGTGTTGATACGCAAGCCGTCTTGACTGTCCAGCTCGTCGGCCCAGATGCGGGTGAGGGTTTCCAGCCCCGCTTTGGCAACGGCATACCCACCCCAGTACGCACGCGGTGTATGGCCGTGGGTCTCGCCGGTAAAAATGACCGAGGCGTCTTCTGCCTGTTTGAGCAGGGGCAGGCAAGCCCGGGTCAGGGCAAAGGGGGCAATCAGGTTGACGCGCATCAGGGTTTGCCATTGTTCCAGCGTTTGCAGATGCAGCGGGCTCAGGTTGAAAAACTGGTGGGCACTGTGCAGCACCCCGTCCAGCCGCTTCAGATGATGCGCCAGCGTGCCCGCCAGGGTTTCCAGGCTACGGTCATCGGCAAGCGCCAGATCATAGGGAAACATCGCGGGTTCGGCTCCGCCTGCCTGCACAATGGCGTCATAGACTGCATCAAGCTGCGGTTCGTGCCGCGCCAGCAGGGCCACGGTGGCACCATGGCGTGCATACGCCAGACTGGCCGCGCGGCCCAGCCCGGTGCTGGCACCCGTCACCAGGATGACGCGGCCCGCGAGCAGATCGGAAGGGGGGAGATAATCGTTCATGCGTGTTCGAGTAATGCGCGGGCTGATTGTACCCCGCTGGATGTTGCACTTTCGAGCGTCGCCGGATAGGGGCTGGCGGTGTAATCGCCCGCCAGAAAAACCAGGGGATGCGCGGTGCGTGTCGTCGGGTGCGGCAGGCCGGGCACGCAGGCATAGGTCGCCTGTTTTTCGACGATGCTGTGATGGCTGAGCGCTGCACGCGTTGGGAATAAGCGGACGAGCTGGTGTTCTGCCAGCCGCACCCAGTCCGCAGGCAAGCGGCGGGCTGCACTGGCCACCAGCGCCATCAAGCCTGCCTGACCATGACTCTGCCCCCGATCAAATACGAATTGTGCCGGGCCGTCGCTCAACGCCAGCATGGGATGCGGCAAGCGGAAATCCGGCGCAAATTGCATATAAGCCGTGGCGATGGGTTGATAGTCATATCCCGCCAGCGCGGTCACGTCTGAGGCCAGTTCGGGCAGCGTGGCGACGAGGCCGGCCACATGTTGTGGCGCCACCGCCAGGATGACGTGACTGTGATGCGCCTCTTCTGACAACAAGCCAAGTGTGAGGCCGCTGCCTGTCTGGGTGATGCGGTTGACCCGGCTCGACAGCCGGACCTTGCCGCCCTGTTGCGTGATGCGTCTGGCTGCCGGGGCAGGAAACAAGGCGGTCAGATCACAGCGTGGCAACAGCAGGTCGCTATGCCGGGCGCGTCCACCAAACGCCGCACGCAGCACGTCGCTGAAAACCCGGGCGCTGGCGATGGCTGGCGGCGTGTTCAGCGCCGAAACGCAGAGCGGATGCCAGAGCAGCCGGTTCAGCAAGTCGGGCTGGCGGGCGGTAAGCTGGGTAACGGTCAGCCTGTCGTCTGTCGTTACGGTACGCAGCAGGTTATGCGCCCAGCGGATCGCCTGCCATTTCATGGCCCAGCTGAGACCGTGTGCGCCCAGCAGCCCCGCCAGCAAGTGCAGCGGCGCGGGCAGGCGCGGGCAGGTCATTTCAAAATCAGGTGGCTGGGCGAGATGCAGGGGCTGCCGCCACATCACGTCGTCTGCATGGGCGGGATGGACATGCCTGATCAGCTGCAGGGTCTGGGTATAGGCACCGAGCAGAACGTGCTGGCCATTATCGAGCGTCTGCCCATCGAATTCGACGGCGCGCGCACGGCCACCGAGGGTGCGACTGGATTCGTAGAGGGTGACGCGGGTGCCTGCTTCGGCCAGGGTCAGGGCGGCTGCACAGCCTGCCCAGCCGCCGCCGATGACGGCGACATCGAGCTTCATGCGCGCAGCCAGGTCTTGCCTGCCAGCCAGAGTTTGCGCAATGGCGTGAGCGATACCCGGGTGTTCAGTACCGGAAAGTCGGCGCGCTGGATTTCGTCCAGCAGCGTACGATAAATGGCGGCCATCACCAGTCCGGGACGTTGCGCTCGCCGAGCCTGGACGGGAAGACTGGCAAGTGCCTGGGCATAACACGCAGTTGCGCGCGTGTATTGAAACTGCATCAGCGCCTGAAATGCCGGGCTGTTTTTGCCTTGCAGGATGTCGCTGTCACTCAGGCCAAAACGCCGCAGCTCATCCTGGGGCAGATAGATGCGGCCACGGCGCGCGTCTTCTCCAACATCACGGATGATGTTGGTGAGCTGGAATGCCAGTCCCAGTGTGTGGGCATAGGGTTGTAGCAGCGCAGGGGCGGGCGGGTGTTCAGTTTCACCGGCAAAAATGGTGGCGGCAATTTCGCCGACCACGCTGGCAACGCGATAGCAGTACTGGTTCAGCGCAGCAAAATCGGCATAGCGGGTCTGCAGTAAATCCATTTCCATTCCGGCCACGATTTCGTGCAGCAGGGGAGCGGGAATGGCACGTCCCTGGGGTGTATCGAACAGGGCGCGGGTGACGGGATGCGAGGCCGAGCCGGTTGCGCTGCGGGAAATTTCATCACGCCACCAGACCAACTTGGCGGCAGCGACCTGGGGTTCGCGGCATTCGTCCACCACGTCATCGAGTTCGCGGCACAGGGCATAAAACGCCGTAATGGCGCGCCGGGTGGCCGCTGGCAAAAAGACGAAGCTGTAATAGAAACTGGAACCGCTGGCTGCGGCTCGCTGCTGGCAATATTGATGGACATCCATCTAGTGGTCTGCTTCCGAAATAACGTGACAGGATGAAACGGATGGATTTTTTCGCAGGTCAAGGCGCGAGGAGGCGACATAGCGGGCTCTATGGCAACGACGAGCAACGCAGACATGCGGAAAAAGACGCTGTTTCATGTTGCGTTATTTCGGAAGTAGATCACTAGTAAAGCCCGCGTACCAGCATGAGCAGCCAGTCGGTCCGGGTCAGCACCGGGCGCTGATGGAAGACGCAGGCAGGATCCGCATGCAGTTTGCGCAGTATGGTCTCGCCACCGCGCAGCGTGACCCGCAGTTCGAGTCCGATGCGTCCCTTGAGCGCACGGCCCAGCGGCGCACCCGCTTGCAGCAGCTTGCGGGCGCGCTCGATCTGCTGGTACATCATCATGTGCCATAAGCCCCGCGTGTCAGCCTGTGCGATCTGGGTTTCACTGACCTGGTGTTTCGCCAGTTCATCCTGCGGCAGGTAAATGCGGTCTTTCTGGTAATCCACCGCGATATCCTGGAGAAAATTGATCAATTGCAGGCTGCTGCAAATAGCATCGGAGTAGGCAAGATGACGCGCATCCGCATCGCCATATAAATGCAGCATCAGCCGGCCCACCGGGTTCGCCGAACGGCGGCAGTAGTCCATCAGCTCGGCAAAATTGGCATAGCGGGTTTTTTCTACATCCTGCGCAAAGGCAGACAGCAGGTCGCGCAACAGGGGAATCGGCAGATTGTGGGTGCGGATGGCAACAGCCAGGGGCGCGAAAACGGGATGGTCGGTCGATTTTCCCTGCGCAATGCGATCCAATTCGTGCTGGTAAGCCTGTAACTGGGCCAGTCGCAGCCCGGACGGGGCATGGCCCTCGTCAGCAATATCATCGGCACTGCGGGCAAAGTGATAGATGGCTTCCACCGGCTGGCGCAGGCGTTTTGGCAGCAGCCAGGACGCAACAGGGAAATTTTCGTAGTGTTCGACCGGCACCGGCAATAAAAAAACGGAATGGGAATAAAGACTTAGGCAGTAAGTCCGAGCGACTTGGGTGACAGCATCACATTGATTATATTACACTTATTGGTTAGTGGTTTTGCGGCTCAGCCGCGAAAGTGGCGGAATTGGTAGACGCACTGGATTTAGGTTCCAGCGCCGCAAGGCGTGGGGGTTCGAGTCCCCCCTTTCGCACCATCGGGTTTTCAGTATGACCCGGTACTTCGTATTCGTGTTTCACCCCATTCATTCAGCCAGAAAGTATCGCGATGCAAGCAAATCTTGAAGTCCTCGAAGGACTGGTTCGACGCCTGGATATCAGCGTTCCCGTCGACCAGCTGGAAACCGAAGTGCAGAACCGCCTCAAGCGCTTGGCACGCAATGTCAAGATGGCCGGCTTTCGCCCCGGTAAAGCCCCTCTTGCTGCCGTTGCACGGCAACATGGCCCCGGCGTGCGGCAGGAAGTGCTGGGCGAAACCCTGCAAAGCCGATTTGGCGAAGCGGTGCAGAGCCATCAGCTGAAAATCGCCGGGTATCCGCGATTCGAGCCGAAAGTCAGCCCGGGCGCTGCGACAGAAATAGCGTTCAGTGCCAGTTTCGAGGTCTATCCCGAAGTCAAAATTGAACCGCTGGCCTCAGGCAAGCTCAGCCGCCCGCTGGTGACGCTGGGTGAGGCGGACATCAGCAAGACGCTGGAGGTACTGCAGAAACAGCGACGCAGCTTTGCGTCCACCAGCGAGGCTGCGGCCGAAGGTGATCTGGTCAAGTTCGACTTTCAGGGCACGGTGGCAGGCGAAGCCTTTGAAGGCGGCAAAGGCGAAGATCACGCAGCGGTCATCGGCGAAGGCCGTTTGCTGAAGAAATTTGAACAGAACCTGATCGGGCTGAAAGCGGGCGAAAACAAGAGCTTTGATGTGAGCTTTCCGGCCGATTATGCCGCGCCCAACCTGGCAGGCAAAACCGCGCGTTTTGAGGTGCAGATCAAGGACGTGCAGGTGGCGGTATTGCCCGCCATCGATGCGGATTTCGCGCGCGCACTGGGGGTTGAAGATGGCAACGTGGACAAGCTCCGCGCCGAAGTGCAATCCAATCTGGAACGTGAAGTGAAACGCCGTGTCCAGACCAAACTGAAAGAGCAGGTGATGGAACTCCTGTTAGCGAAAAGTACGCTCGATCTGCCCAAAAGTCTGGTTGCGCTCGAAACCGACCGCCTGATGAAAATGACGGAAGCCGATATGCAGTCGCGCGGGGTTCAGACCATGAAGCTGACAGCCGATATGTTTACTGGACAGGCTGAACGCCGTGTACGTCTGGGGCTGATCCTGGCCGAGATCGTGCAGGCGAACAAACTGGTGGCGCAACCCGAGCAGATCCGCACCCTGATACAGGAACAGGCGCAGAGCTATGAAGAGCCCGAACAGGTCATGCAGTGGTACTACCAGAACCCGGACCGGATGCAGAAAATCGAGTCCCTGGCGCTGGAAGAGAATGTGGTAGCATGGGTCGCAGGGCAGGCTCAAGTGGAAGATGTCGTAACCTCTTTTGACGAATTGATGGGACGTGCCTGATGCACACTGATTTTGAATATGGCCTTACCCCATCCCGTGCCCTGGAACCCCAGGGTCTGGGTCTGGTGCCCATGGTGGTTGAGCAAAGTGGTCGGGGCGAGCGTGCCTATGACATTTACTCGCGCCTGCTCAAGGAGCGGGTGATCTTTCTGGTCGGCCCGGTCAACGATGGCACGGCCAATCTGGTTGTCGCCCAGATGCTGTTTCTCGAGTCGGAAAACCCCGACAAGGATATCTACTTTTATATCAACTCGCCGGGCGGCTCTGTCTCTGCGGGGATGGCAATTTACGACACCATGCAGTTCATCAAGCCTGATGTATCGACGCTGTGCATCGGACAGGCGGCGAGCATGGGGGCTTTCCTGCTGACTGCGGGCGCGCATGGCAAACGTTTTTGCCTGCCGAACTCACGCGTCATGATTCACCAGCCGCTGGGTGGCTTCCAGGGGCAGGCGTCGGACATTGCGATTCACGCCAAGGAAATCCTGTATCTGAAAGCACGGCTCAATGACATGCTGGCCAAACATACCGGCCAGCCGATTGACGCCATTGAGCGCGATACGGATCGTGACAATTTCATGAGTGCAGATGACGCAGTCAGCTATGGCCTGGTCGACAAGGTGTTGACCAGCCGGGTAGATGCAACCACCAAATAAAGGAACAGGCATGGCGGACAAAGGCTCGAGTGACAAACTCCTTTACTGCTCCTTCTGTGGCAAAAGCCAGCACGAAGTACGCAAGTTGATCGCCGGACCTTCGGTTTTCATCTGCGATGAATGTGTCGAGCTGTGCAACGACATCATCCGCGAAGAAATTCAGCAGGCGGGTACCCAGAAGGGCAGCAATTCGGATTTGCCGACGCCGCATGAAATCAGCGGCATGCTCGATCAATATGTGATTGGTCAGGGTCAGGCGAAAAAAGCGCTGGCCGTGGCGGTGTACAACCACTACAAGCGTCTGCGCAGCAACACCAGCAATGGCGAGGTCGAGCTGGCCAAGAGCAATATCCTGCTGATCGGCCCGACTGGTTCGGGCAAGACCCTGCTGGCACAGACTCTGGCGCGCATGCTCAATGTGCCGTTTGTGATTGCCGATGCGACCACGCTGACCGAAGCGGGTTACGTGGGCGAGGATGTCGAAAACATCATCCAGAAACTGCTGCAAAAGTGCGATTACGACGTGGATAAAGCCAAGCAGGGCATCGTCTACATCGATGAAATCGACAAGATTTCGCGCAAGGCCGATAACCCGTCGATTACCCGCGATGTCTCGGGCGAAGGCGTGCAGCAAGCCTTGCTGAAGCTGATTGAGGGCACAACTGCCTCGGTGCCGCCGCAGGGTGGGCGCAAGCATCCCAATCAGGAATTTGTTCAGGTTGATACCAGCAATATCCTGTTTATCTGTGGCGGCGCATTCAGTGGTCTGGAAAAAGTCATCCGGGGTCGCACTGAAAAGGGCGGTATTGGTTTCGGTGCAGTCGTCAAGAACGTGGACGAAACCAAACGTGATGCCGAACTGCTGCACCAGGTTGAGCCGGAAGATTTGATCAAATACGGCCTGATTCCCGAGTTCGTAGGCCGTTTGCCCGTGGTTGCCACGCTGGACGAGCTGGATGAGCCTGCGCTGGTACAAATTCTCACCGAACCGAAGAACGCGCTGACCAAGCAGTTTGCCAAACTGTTCAAAATGGAAGGCGTGGAACTCGAGTTCCGGGAAGATGCCCTCAATGCCATTGCCAAGCGTGCACTCGCGCGCCGCACGGGGGCGCGCGGGTTGCGTTCCATCATCGAACACGCCTTGCTCGATACGATGTATGACCTGCCGTCGCTCAAGGGCGTCAGCAAGGTTGTCGTGGACGATGGCCTGATCCTGGGCGACAGCAAGCCGCTGCTGATCTACTCGGAGCAAGGCGACCAGCCCCTGGCGGCTGGAGCCTGAACGGTGATGGCTGATAGGACATCCTGTCAGCGTCAGTCCTTCCCGGGTGTGGTTCGTACGCGTGGCCATGCGGGCCACTTGAAATTCTGCACGCCACCCCCCATTGTGAACAGAGCATGCTGGACGCCCGTGTCGGGTGATGGCTATCCAAGCATGTCTTACTGCACAGCCTTTCCCTAACCCTTACCAGGAAATCATGATGAGCGACAACGTATCCAAGGAACAGGTTGATCTGCCGCTGTTGCCGCTTAGGGATGTGGTGGTGTTTCCCCACATGGTCATCCCCTTGTTTGTGGGACGACCCAAATCGATCAAAGCGCTGGAAACCTCCATGGAATCTGGCAAGAGCATCCTGCTGGTCGCGCAAAAAACAGCGGCGCAGGACGATCCGACCCCGGAAGACCTGTATGACACGGGCAGCGTGGCGACCGTGCTGCAAATGCTGAAATTGCCGGATGGCACCGTCAAGGTGCTGGTTGAGGGCAGTCAGCGTGCGCGCGTGCTCGAAATTGTGGATGCCGAAACCCACCTTTCCGCACGCGCAGAAATTTTGCCTGCCGAAGGTGAGGAACTGGTTGAAATCGAGGCCATGCGTCGCGCCTTGCTGACCCAGTTTGATCAGTACGTCAAACTGAACAAGAAAATTCCGCCCGAAATTCTCACCTCGCTGGCTGGAATCGATGAAGGCGGGCGGCTTGCCGACACCATCGTCGCGCACTTGCCGCTGAAGCTGGAGCAGAAGCAGGAAGTGCTGGAAATGATCGGCGTTGATAAACGGCTCGAGCACCTGCTCGGTCTGCTGGAAGGCGAACTCGACATCCTCCAGGTCGAAAAACGCATCCGGGGTCGCGTCAAGCGGCAGATGGAAAAAAGCCAGCGCGAGTACTACCTGAATGAACAGGTCAAAGCGATCCAGAAAGAACTCGGTGACATCGAAGAGGGTGCCGAACTCGAAGACCTGGAAAAGCGTGTCAAGGCCGCAGGCATGTCCAAGGAAGCTGAAGCCAAGGCGATGGGCGAGCTGAAAAAACTGCGCATGATGTCGCCGATGTCTGCCGAAGCCACTGTGATACGCAGCTACATCGAAGCGATGGTGGGGCTGCCGTGGAAAAAGAAAACCAAGATCAGCAAGGACCTGGCCAAGGCCGAGAAAATTCTCGATCAGGATCACTACGGCCTCGACAAGGTCAAGGAGCGCATCCTGGAGTATCTGGCCGTGCAGCAGCGCGTTGACAAGGTCAAAGCGCCGATCCTGTGTCTGGTCGGGCCACCCGGCGTGGGCAAAACCTCACTCGGACAATCGATCGCCCGCGCCACCAACCGCAAGTTTGTGCGCATGGCGCTGGGCGGCGTGCGTGACGAATCGGAGATACGTGGACACCGTCGCACCTACATCGGCTCGATGCCCGGCAAGATACTGCAAAGCCTGACCAAGATCGGGGTGAAAAACCCCCTGTTCCTGCTCGACGAAGTCGACAAGATGGGACAGGATTTTCGCGGCGACCCGTCGTCAGCGTTGCTGGAGGTGCTCGACCCCGAGCAGAACCACACTTTCCAGGACCATTACATCGAGGTGGAGTATGACCTGTCGGATGTCATGTTCGTCGCCACTGCCAACTCGCTGAACCTGCCGGCACCTTTGCTGGACCGGATGGAAGTGATCCGTCTGTCGGGCTACACCGAAGATGAAAAGGTCAACATCGCCGAGCGTTACCTGGTACCCAAACAGCTCAAGGTGAATGGCATCAAGGAAGGCGAACTGGCGATTACCGAGTCGGCCGTGCGTGACATCGTGCGTTATTACTCGCGCGAGGCCGGGGTGCGCAATCTGGAGCGCGAAGTCTCGAAAATCTGCCGCAAGGCCGTCAAGACCCTGTTGATGAAAAAACAGACGACCCGCATCCAGGTGACCGCGCGTAATCTGGAAAAATATCTGGGTGTACACCGTTTCAGTTTCGGCATTGCCGAAAAGAACAACCAGGTGGGTCAGGTGACCGGACTGGCGTGGACCGAGGTCGGGGGTGAGTTGCTCACGATTGAAGCAGTTTCCCTGCCGGGACGCGGCAAGATGACGACGACCGGCAAGCTCGGCGAAGTCATGCAGGAATCCATCCAGGCGGCATTGTCGGTGGTGCGTTCACGCGCGCGCAAACTTGGTATCGAAGAAGATTTCTATCAGAAGCGCGACATCCACATCCACTTGCCGGAAGGGGCCACGCCCAAGGATGGCCCGTCTGCGGGCATCGCGATTTGCACCTCGATGGTGTCGATACTGAGCGGGATTCCCGTGCGTGCGGACGTGGCCATGACGGGTGAGATTACGCTGCGTGGCGAAGTGCTGCCGATAGGTGGACTGAAAGAAAAACTGCTCGCGGCGCATCGGGGTGGCATCAAGACCGTGCTGATTCCGGAAGAAAACGTCAAAGATCTCACCGAGATTCCGGACAACATCAAGAACAAGCTGGATATCCATCCGGTGAAGTGGTTTGATCAGGTTTTGGAACTTGCACTCGAGCGCGTGCCGGAACCACTCGTCGATGAGCCCGAAACCGAAGCACCGGCCATTGCAGTCGCCGATGGTGAGACAAGCACTGCAACCTCGCTTAAACATTGAGGTTTTTTTATTCACCTCGTGGAATCCCGCGCCAGTCGCGGGATTTTTTTATGCATGGCCCGGAAAACCGCTTGACACAAGGTTTTGCGGGTTGCTATAAAAGCGCCCACAGGGTTTTCCTGTGCCACTTGAGAGAAGGGGATAACACGTGAACAAATCCGAATTGATTGATGCCATCGCCGACTCAGCCGATATTTCCAAAGCGGCTGCCGGACGTGCACTCGACGCAACGGTCGAGGCAGTGAAGAAAGCGCTGAAAAAAGGCGATATGGTAACGCTCGTAGGTTTTGGCAGTTTCTATGTGGGCAAGCGTGCTGCACGCACGGGTCGTAATCCGCGTACCGGTGCTGCGATCAAGATCAAAGCCGCAAAGGTGCCGAAGTTCCGCGCAGGCAAAGGTCTGAAAGACGCGATCAACTGATCGAAAACGCAATTTGCATTTGGCAAGACAAGCCAAAATGTTGTAAAATTTTGGACTTTGTCGGGTGCTTAGCTCAGCTGGTAGAGCGTCGCCCTTACAAGGCGAATGTCGGGGGTTCGAGCCCCTCAGCACCCACCATCCGCCTGACTCTATTTTTGAAATCATCAGCAAATCCGGGCAGTGCGGTAAAGCCCGGGCAGTCAAGCAATACAAGGGAGTGGTAGTTCAGTTGGTTAGAATACCGGCCTGTCACGCCGGGGGTCGCGGGTTCGAGTCCCGTCCACTCCGCCAACACAAAAAAAGGCGAACGCAAGTTCGCCTTTTTTCATTGATGCCTGTTTTTCCTGGCGCGAAATCGAGACGTGAAGCGCAAAGTGCGCGAAAATCAGGAATAACGTTTTTCCGGAGTTCTGACTGTGCTTGAAGCCATACGTAAACATGCCCAAGGCTGGCTGGCCAAAGCCATCCTGGCACTGATCGCGCTGACCTTCGCCGCGTTCGGGCTGGAGTCTTATCAGTCGAGTGACAGTAGCAACGGCTACGTGGCTGAAGTCGGCGATGTCGGCATTTCACGGGATGAACTGACGCGTGAGATCCAGGCCCAGAGTCGTCGCCTGCGTGAGGAAATGGGCCCGGCTTTTGATCCGGCGACTGTCCAGACGCCGGAATTCCAGAAACAGGTGCTGGATGGCATCATCGAACGCAAAGCCCTGTTGCTGGATGCGCAGAAGCAGAAGCTGATGGCGTCGGATGCCTATGTGGCTGCGGTACTGACCAGCATTCCGGCATTTCAGGAAGACGGGAAGTTTTCCCAGGCACGTTACGAGACGATCCTGCAACAGGATGGCCGTCGTCCGGTGCAGTTTGAAAACGAGATACGGCAGTCGTTCATGATGGAAGCCATCGCCAGCCCGGTTGCGCTGGCCGCGTTTTCATCCAAAACCTCACTGGATCTGATTACGCGACTGGTGGCACAGCAGCGCGAAGTGTCGTGGGTGGATTTGCCTGCGGCAAGCGTGGCCGACCAGATCAAGATCAGCGCTGAGGACATTGCACGCGACTACGCGGCCAACAAGGCGGCCTGGACCGATCCCGAGCAAATCCGTGTTGAGTATCTGCTGCTGGATCTGGCGAGTGTTGCAGCCGGGATCACGGTCAGTGATCAGGCCGTAGCCGATTACTACGCCGCCAATGCCAGCCAGTTCGGCCAGCCCGAACAGCGTAGCGCCAGCCATATCCTGATAACCGCAGACAAGAATGCCGATACGGCGACCCGCGCGCGCGCCAAGGCCAAGGCAATGGCGCTGTTCCAGACACTCCAGAAAACGCCGGCCAAGTTTGCCGAGCTGGCGCGTGCCGAGTCCCAGGATCCGGGCTCGGCTGCACAGGATGGCAGTCTGGGGAGTTTTGGCCGCGGCATGATGGTCAAGCCCTTCGAAGATGCCGTATTCAGCATGAAGCGCAACGAAATCCGCGGCCCGATCGAAAGCGATTTCGGCTATCACGTGATTCGTCTGGACAGCATCCAGCCTGCACAGATTGCCCCGCTGGCGACAGTCCGGGCTGCGGTGGTTGAAGAATTGCGCAAGCGTCAGGCGCAAAAAGTCTTTGCCGACATGGCGGACAATTTTGGCAACCTGGTATACGAGAACGCAGACTCCCTCGCGTCTGCGGCCAAGACGCTCAAGCTGACGCCACAGCAAAGTGGCTGGATGTCGGTCAAATCGGCGCCGCCGCCGTTCAATCATCCTGCGTTGTCTGCGGCCGTGTTCAGCCGGGAATCCATCACCTCGAAACAGAACACCGAGGCCATCGAGTTGCAGCCCGGGATGCTCATCGCCGCGCGGGTCATCGATCACCGTGCAGCGCGCCTGAAACCGCTGGCTGAAGTGACGCAGGCGATAGCGGCGCGCTTGCGGGCGGAACAGACGAAACAACTGCTGACCCGGAAAGGGACGGAAACGATCAAAACCCTGACGCAGGGCACCGAGACCGGATTGAACTGGTCCGCATTCCAGGTTGTGGCGCGGCAGCCCACCGACGCGCTCGACGCGACAGCGATCAAGGCCGTATTCCAGGCCAACACCAACAAGCTGCCCGCCTACACCGGCTTTACGCGGGGAGACGGCTCGTACCGGATTGTGCGGATCAGTCGCGTACTTGAAGCCGCGTCGCTGGAGCCGGGGCTGGCGTCATCGATCCAGTCGAGCTTTGTTCAGGCGCAGCAGCGGGGTGACATGAAAGCCTTGATCGATTTGATCAAGGCCGGGCAGAAAATCAAGATACAGGACAACGCCATCGAAACGCCCTGAGCGGATACGCCCATTAAAAAACGCGCCTCACAGCGCGTTTTTTAATTTTAAGGGGTGTGGCGCGTTCAGTCAGCCCCGCCGGTCGTGGTGTTGAAGCCCGCGTCCACATAGGTAATTTCACCGGTGATGCCCGACGCCAGATCGGACAGCAGAAATGCTGCGGCATTGCCGACTTCCTGGATCGTGACATTGCGGCGCAGCGGTGCGTTGCGTGCCACCAGATCCAGCTTCTCGTTGAAGTTGGCAATGCCCGCAGCGGCCAGTGTCTTGATCGGCCCGGCTGAAACGGCGTTGACGCGTATACCCTTGGGTCCGAGGCTTTGCGCCATGTAGTAGACATTGGATTCGAGGCTGGCCTTGGCCAGACCCATGACGTTGTAATTGGGTGCGGAGCGGATGGCGCCCAGATACGACAAGGTCAGCAGCGCGGCGGGGCGGCCGGCCATCATAGGCAGGGCTGCCTTGGCTAGCGCGGCAAAGCTGTAGGCACTGATGTCGTGTGCGATGCGGAAGTTTTCGCGCGTCACACAGTCGAGGTAATCACCGGAAAGGGCTTCACGGGGGGCAAAGGCAATCGAATGCACCAGGCCATCGAGTCCATCCCAGGTTTTGCCGAGTTCGGCGAACAGGGCGCTGATTTCGTCATCGCTGCCCACGTCGCACGGGAACACCAGGCTGGAACCGAACTCCCGGGCAAATTCCACCACGCGATCCTTGATGCGATCCCCCTGATATGTGAACGCCAGTTCGGCCCCTTCGCGCTTGCACGCGCTGGCAATACCGTAGGCGATGGAGCGGTTGGAAATGACGCCGGTGATCAGAATGCGTTTGCCCGCAAGGAAGCCCATGGTGGTCTCTCAAAGTTACACGAGGCGAGATTATAACGGCTGACGTTGGCGGCGCGCTTGGGTACACTGGCGGCATGACGCGGACAGGAGCCTGGTTGCTGGGAATAGGGGTGAGCCTGCTGGCAGGCTGTTCCGACAACTGGAACAATCCCTACGATGAAAGTGATGCGCAGACCAATGTGGTGTACAGCGCGTTTTCCGAGCGTCCCAAACACCTCGACCCGGCACGCTCGTACAGCTCGAACGAGGTCGAATTCACCGGCCAGATCTACGAGCCGCCGCTGCAATATCACTTCCTCAAACGCCCTTACGCGCTGATCCCGCTCACTGCCGAAGCCGTGCCTGAGCCGCAGTTTTACGACCGCGCGGGCAAGCGGTTGCCAGCGGATGCGCCCGCGTCGCAGATCGCCGAGAGCGTTTACGAGATCACGATCCGCCCCGGCATCCGCTACCAGCCGCACCCGGCCTTCGCGCGTGATGCGGCAGGCGAACTGCGTTACCGCAAGCTCACGCCGGCCATGCTGGCGGGCAAGACCCAGATCGCCGATTTCACACACACCGGCACGCGCGAACTGACGGCGGCGGACTACGTTTACCAGATCAAGCGGCTCGCCGACCCCGCGCTCGCGTCGCCCATTTTCGGGCTGATGTCGGCGTACATCGTCGGGCTCGCCGACTTCGGCAAGACGCTCGAAGCCGCGCGCAAGAAAAATCCCGACGCGCCGCTGGATTTACGCCAATTCGACTTCAAGGGCGCCGAAGTCGTCGACACCCACACCTACCGCATCCGCATCCAGGGCAAATACCCGCAGTTCCGCTACTGGCTCGCGATGCCGTTTTTCGCGCCGATCCCGTGGGAGGCCGACGCCTTCTACAACCAGCCCGGCATGGCGGAAAAGAACTTCACCCTCGACTGGCAACCCGTCGGCACCGGGCCGTTCTACCTGTCGGAGAACGACCCGAACCAGCGCATGGTGCTGACCAAAAACCCGAATTTCCACGGCGAGACCTACCCGACCGAAGGCGGCGACGACGACCGCGCCGCCGGGCTATTGAAAGACGCAGGCAAGCCGCTGCCGCAGATCGACGGCGCGATTTTCACGCTCGAAAAAGAAACCATCCCGTACTGGAGCAAATTCCTCCAGGGCTATTACGACAATTCGGGCATCAGCTCGGACAGCTTCGATCAGGTCGTGCAATTCTCCGCCGACGGTCAGCCGCAGCTCACCGATGAAATGGCCGACAAGGGCATCGGCCTCGTCACCGCGACCGCCGCGTCGCTGTGGTACGTCGGCTTCAACATGATCGACCCGGTCATCGGCGGGCTCGCGCCGGAAAAGCAGAAGCTGCGCCAGGAGAT
>JAJXUA010000136.1 GCA_021783275.1 Pseudomonadota bacterium | reverse complement strand
CATGTCCCAACCCCACACCGCCGTTCTGCTGATTTCCTGCCCCGACCAGAAAGGCCTGGTGGCCGCGATTGCGGAATTCCTGCTGCGCCACGATGCCAACATCCTGCACGCCGACCAGCACCAGGACGCCGAGATGAAACTGTTTCTGATGCGGGTGGAATGGGATCTCCAGGGCTTCCAGCTGGCGCTGGACGCGTTTTCTGCGGCATTCCAGCCGATTGCCGAACGCTTCGGGATGACCTGGCGCCTCGCCGAGTCCAGCCGCAAACCCCGGCTGGCGGTGTTCGTGTCCAAGTTCGATCATTGTCTGGCCGATCTGCTGTATCGCTACCAGAGCGGCGAACTGCACTGCGAGCTGCCGATCATCGTGTCCAACCATGAAGACACGCGCTGGCTTGCCGAGGCGTACCGCATTCCCTATCAGTATCTGGAAGTGAAAAAGGACGCCAAGCATGAAACCGAGCAGATCCAGCTGGCGATCCTGCGCGACCAGAAAATCGATTTCATCGTGCTGGCGCGCTACATGCAGGTGCTGTCGCCCGAGTTCATCCGGCATTTCCCCAACCGTATCATCAATATCCATCACTCCTTCCTGCCGGCTTTCCATGGAGCCAAGCCGTATCACCGCGCCTTCGAACGCGGCGTCAAACTGATCGGCGCCACGGCGCACTACGTCACCGAAACCCTCGACGACGGTCCCATCATCGAGCAGGACGTGGCGCGCATGTCGCACCGCGACAGCCTCGGCGACCTCATCAACAAGGGCGCCGATCTGGAAAAGGTGGTGCTGTCGCGCGCGGTGAAATGGCATCTGGACAACCGCGTGCTGGTGTACGCCAACAAGACGGTCGTGTTCGACTGAGGGAAGAAATCGCAGCATGCTTACGTTTGATCTTCCCTGCATCGATCCGTCGATATCGCGCACAGTGGATACCCAGCCGAAGGCGGTGGCGGCCTGGCTGGAGCGCCTGCCTTTCGCCAGCCCGATGGTAAGCGCCCAGCAGCTGGTCACCGCTTTGTGCGCACTCAATCGCAGCCCGCTGGACGAGACCGTGCGTTACACCCTGATGCAGCTGTATCGCCCGGTGGTGGCGCGCGTGTGCGGGGAGATGGAAACGCTGCTCGCCGGCTTTGGTGTGCCGCCGCGTGCCCAGCAACGCCAGTTTGGCGCATTGCTGCGCGAATTGCAGATCGAGCACAGCATCGGCTACAAACACCTGCTGCTGGCGCAGATCCAGCAGCGTTCGGGCAGCGTCAACGCCAGGCTGCTGGCCGAAATCGCGGCGCAGCTGATGGGCGCGTTACGCGACATACAGACTGCCTGCCAGCTGACCCGTACCCTGACCACGCCCGGGCTGTGGCAGGAAATGCATGCGCTCTACGCCTACGCGCAGACCGCCAGGCTGGCCGACAGCGCGACAAACAATGCGCCCGCCCTCAGCCTTGCATACCGGCAGGCTGTGTTGATGGCGCTGGCCGATCCGTCGCGCATGCGTCACGCCGAGATCATCTTTACCCGTCACCTGCTGGGGCGATTCGGCGGGCTGGCGCAGTTGTGCGACGCGCCCATCGATGGGGGGCGCGGTTTTGCGATCCCGTCCATGGGCGATACCACGCCCTGTCATTACGTGCAGAGCCCCGGTTCTGCCAGTGTCTGGCTAGACACCGAAGTGTTGTGTTTTCAGCTGCGCGAAATCGTCAACGACCTGCGGCATGGCGCGTCGCTGCAACGGGTGGGGCTGACGCTGGATATGGAAATCGAATTCAGCCGGGATACCTGCATCCGCTTGTTCAAGCAATGGCGAGGCGGGGCTGTGCGGACCTATAAACGCTACCCCACGCCGGGCCGTACAGTGCAGACGGTGGCCGGGGTAGGTTCCATTCATCGCCTGCTGGAACAGACGGCGCAAGCGAATCAGCCCGAGTTTCCGGATTCGAGCTTTCGATCATTTGAGGTTGCCGAACGCACGTCCGACGCAACGCTGGATGCCAGCACGGCCCACTGGATCAGCGATAACGACAGCGCCGTGGGACTGGCTCTCAACGGCACACCGGATGCACCTTTGGGTCTGCAAGTGGGCGATGCGCTGGCAGTGCGGGTTGGGGGTGTCGCGGACTGGTCGCTGGGCGTGATTCGCTGGGGACGGATGCGCGACGCGAGTCAGGTCGAGCTTGGCGTCGAGCGGCTTGCGCCGCGGATGGAGCCAGCGTGGGTGCGCCCGATGCGTGGCGGCAAACTGGCGGAGCCCGCCTTATTCGTTCCCGGACTTGCCGCACTCAGGCAAAATGACCGCTTGTTGCTGCCGCATCATCTCTATCAGCCCGGGATGGATGCCGAGGTTCATCATGGCGATCATTGCTACCTGCTGACGTTTGGCCGGCGTTTCAAACACACACCGAACTTCGACCTGATCGACTTCACAATTTTTGCCGACCTTTCTGAATGACTGAAATCCTCGTGTTGTATTACAGCGCCCATGGCAGCGTGCGCGAAATGGCGCAACTGGTTGCGCGCGGCGTCAACCAGACTGGCGCAGTGGCGCGGTTGCGCAGCGTGCCGCCGGTGGCGCCCCGCACCCAGGTGGCCGAGCCGCCGGTGCCGGAAGACGGCGCGCCCTATGTCGAGCTGGCCGATCTCGAGCAGTGCGCCGGCCTGGCGCTGGGCTCGCCGACGCGTTTCGGCAACATGGCGGCGCCGCTGAAGTATTTTCTCGACACCACCGGCGCGCTGTGGGCCAAGGGCGTGCTGGTCGGCAAGCCGGCTGCCGTGTTTACCTCCACTGCCAGCCTGCACGGCGGCCAGGAAACCACGCTCACCAGCATGATGACCCCGCTGCTGCATCACGGCATGCTGATACTCGGCTTGCCGTACACACTGCCCGAAGTGAATCTCACCGCCAGCGGCGGCACGCCCTACGGCGCCAGCCATTGGGCCGGGCCTGCCGACGACAAGCCGCTGACCGACGACGAGCGCAGCCTGTGCATCGCGTTGGGCAAACGGCTGGCCGAAACCGCCATGAAGCTGGCAGCGTGAATCCATGAAAGCCCTGCAAATGATTTCCAGCGTCAGCCTGATCGGGCTGATCTTTCTCTGCCTGGCATGGGAGTTGTGGCTGGCGCCGGTGCGCCCGGGCGGCTCCTGGCTGGTGCTGAAAACCCTGCCCTTGCTGGTGCCGCTGATGGGCATCCTCAAAGGCCGCCGCTACACCTACCAATGGGCGCCGATGCTGCTGTTGTTCTATTTCAGCGAAGGCGTGATGCGTGCCTGGAGCGATAGCGGCTTGTCGGCGCAACTGGGTCTGGCCGAGGTCGTGCTGTCCGTGGTGTTTTTCTTTGCCGCGATCTACTACGCCAAATTCAGCGCGCCGTCGCGGCAAACATCGCCGCATTAAACCTAGAAACCGCAGTTGGACGTGCCCGATGGTGCGTCTGATCGGGTGTCTGCCGCGAAGCAACGACGCTGCGGGCCGGGGCCCGCGAGGAGGCGCGAGAGCGGAGTCGTTGCCGCTTCAGCGGCTTTACGAATCCGGCCTGCCCCTTGCGGGTGCAAAGGCAGGCGCACGAGCAGGCGTGCCATCGGGTGCGTAGCGGGGTCACCCAAACGGTGAACGTGATCGACGGCAAAAAACCCAGTGTTCATGCGGAATTCCTCAAGGTGACAAGCGGTCAACTGCGGTTTTTAGGTTAAATTTAAGCAGCAACGACCCGAATCTCCTGCCCGAGGCAGCGCACGGTCTGGTTGGCGCGGATTTTGGCGGTTTTGCGGCTCTCGGGCTGGCCGTCGACCGTCGCTTCGCCGTTGGCGATCATGAGCTTGGCCTGGCCGCCGCTGTCGGCGATGCCGATCAGTTTGAGCAGATCGCACAGCGCGATGTATTCGCCGCTGAGTTTGAATTCCTGGGTGTTCATGCTGGGTTCTGCTGTCGGGCGGGTAGGGCTGCGAGTTTAACTCCGTCGGGCGCGGGCTGGATGATCGACATGCCAGTGGGTGTTACCCGCACCGGCCAGCGGGTTTTGGGTTCCACCCAAACCGGCGAGCGTTTATCATTCGGCACACCTTTGCTGTCCAGACCCTCGCTGTCCTGAACCGATACCATGCGCCCCTCACATATTGAAACCATTCTCGACCGCGAATTTGAAAGCGCGGCCGACGGCCACCATACGCCCGTGATGCTGTGGGGCCCGCCCGGCGTCGGCAAGTCGCAGATCGTCGCCAAGATTGCCCAGCAGCACAGCGTGCCGTTGATCGATATCCGGCTGTCGCAGATGGAGCCGACCGACCTGCGCGGGATTCCGTTTCGCAACGGCGATCTGGTCGAATGGTCGATCCCCTCGGTGCTGCCGGATGCCGAACGCCACGGCCCGGCCG
>JAJXUA010000135.1 GCA_021783275.1 Pseudomonadota bacterium | reverse complement strand
TCGCGGCAATCATCCCCAGCGTCGCGCGCGTGGGGTCGTCGGTACCGCTGGTCACGGCTATCAGCATCTTCATGATTCATTCCTGCAAACAGTGTCAAGGAGCCGATTATTCTACTGAGAAAAGCGCCTGTTCATGACTGAGGTGCCAGCGTCTGACCGATTAATTTTTGCACTCGACAAGTCTCCGCAGGCATGAGGTAGGATGCTTCATCTTCAACCACGGGTTATCCCACGCCATGCCGAGAAAAGCTGCCGCGCCCACCAAGCTGTTTGTCCTGGATACCAACGTGCTGATGCACGACCCCACCAGCCTGTTCCGCTTCGAAGAGCACGATGTCTACGTGCCCATCGCCACCCTCGAAGAGCTGGACCTGCACAAGAAAGGCATGACCGAGGTCTCGCGCAACGCCCGCCAGGCCAGCCGCTTTATCGACGAAATGGTGTCCAAGCTCGACACCATCGAAGAAGGCGTTCCACTTGCGCCGCACAGCCACAACGCCGCGTCGGGAAAACTGTTCCTGCAAACGCAGGCCATCACCGGCGACATTCCGCTCTCCCTGCCGACCAGCAAGGTCGATAACCAGATCCTCGGGGTGGTGCTGTTCCTCTCGCGCCACTATCCCAAGCGCCAGGTCATTCTTGTGTCGAAAGACATCAACATGCGGATCAAGGCGCGCACGCTGGGTCTGCCCGCCGAGGATTACTTCAACGACAAGGTACTGGAAGACACCGACCTGCTTTACGCCGGGGTGCGTGAACTGCCCGCCGATTTCTGGGACAGCCACGGCAAGGGCATGGAATCCTGGCAGGCCAACGGACACACCTACTATCGCGTCAAGGGTCCGCTGATCGGCAGCTTGCTGCCCAACGAATTTGTCTACCAGGAAGGCCCGAACCCGCTCTACGCCAAAGTGCTCAAGGTCGAAGGCAAACAGGCCGAGATGGTCACGGTCAAGGACTACAGCCATCACAAGAACAACGTCTGGGGCATTACCGCACGCAACCGCGAGCAGAACTTTGCGCTCAACGTGCTGATGGATCCCGAGATCGACTTTGTCACCCTGCTCGGCCAGGCGGGCACCGGCAAGACCCTGCTCACGCTCGCCGCTGCGCTGGCGCAGGTGCTCGACAAAAAGCTCTACACCGAAATCATCATGACCCGCGTCACCGTGCCGGTGGGTGAAGACATCGGCTTTTTGCCCGGTACCGAAGAAGAAAAAATGACGCCGTGGATGGGCGCGCTGGAAGACAACCTCGACGTGCTGAACAAGACCGACGATGAAGCCGGTGACTGGGGGCGCGCCGCGACCCAGGATCTGATCCGCAGCCGCATCAAAATCAAATCGTTAAATTTCATGCGCGGCCGGACCTTCCTCAACAAATTTCTTATCATTGATGAAGCGCAGAATCTGACGCCCAAGCAGATGAAAACGCTAATTACCCGTGCCGGGCCCGGCACCAAGGTGGTCTGCCTGGGCAATATTTCGCAGATCGACACACCCTACCTCACCGAGGGCAGCTCCGGCCTCACCTACGTGGTCGATCATTTCAAGGGCTGGCTGCACAATGGCCACGTCACCCTGCAACGTGGCGAACGCTCGCGCCTCGCCGATTACGCGGCCGAGGTTTTATAAACAAGCCGGGGGCACATACACCGGCCAAGGAGACCGCCATGAAACATCCGATCGTGTTTGCCGCCCTGCTGGCCCTGTCCACCTCTGCCCAGGCATTTGATCTGGGCGACCTGATCAAGGAAGCCACCGGCAAGGGTGAGCCGGGCAGCAGCGAAACCACTCCGCCTGCCGCCACGTCGACGACCCCGGCCGCCAGTGGCAACAGCGCTGCGGTCAACGCGCTTTCCAGTACCGAAATCAACGGTGGCCTGAAAGAAGCCCTGTCGCGCGGCGCCGATGCGGCGGTCGCGCAGCTCGGTGTCAAGGACGGATTTTTCGGCAATCCCTCGATGAAAATCCTGCTGCCCAAAAATCTGCAAAAAGCCGAAAAAACCCTGCGCAAACTGGGCATGGGCAAACAGACCGACGCCCTGGTGCTATCGATGAACCGCGCCGCCGAAGCCGCCGTCCCCGAAGCCAAAACCCTGCTGGTGGGCGCGGTCAAGGCGATGACACTGGAAGATGCCAAGGGCATCCTCACCGGCGGCAAAACCTCGGCCACTGATTTTTTCCGCAGCAAAACCGAAGCCCAGCTCACCGAACGCTTCGGGCCCATCGTCAAGGCCACCACCGACAAAGTCGGACTCGCCCAGCAATACAACCGTTACGCAGGCATGGCCGCGCAGTTCAATCTGGTCGACAAGCAGCAGGCCAGCGTCGAGCAATATGTCACCCAGCAGGCGCTCGACCGGCTCTACACCCTGATCGGCGAGAAGGAAGCGGCAATCCGCGCCAACCCCTTGCAGGCAGGCAGCGATCTGCTGAAAAAAGTCTTTGGTGCCATGCTGGGAAAATAATGGCGTGCTGTCGGGTAGCGGCCGCCCGCTTACCCTGCACAGTCGTGCGGTATGCTTCGCCCTGACGCATTTTCAGCCCTGCACGCCATGACGCTCAAAACCATCACGCTCAGCCTGCTCGCCAGCCTGCTTTTCACCCTGCCTGCCCATGCCTGGGAAGTCGGCGAATTCAAGAACGGGATGAGCCGCGAGCAGGTCAATCAGGCGCTCAAAACCTGGAATTTCGACAAGACCCTGCCGGTCGGCAACGACGGACTATTTGCCTACGACCTGCCCAACAACCCTGCAGGCCGCCGTTTTCTGTTTACCTTCTGCAATGACAAGCTGGTCGCGTTCGACCAGGAAGTCGAACCCGCCTTTCGTCATTTCGTCGTCATCGCGTCCAACTATTCCAACCTGTATGGCAACCCGCTCAAAGTCATTCCCTACACCAGCGTCGTTGCCAATGGCGAAAAAAGCCTGCTGGCCATGTTCTGGCGTCGCAACTCGGATTACATCGGCCTGAAATTCGTGCTGTTTCCCGTCGGCGAACAGCTTTCCATGACCTGGCAGGTCGGCAACAACTGCTGGCAGGCCCCGCGCTGACCTGAGACTGCGGTAATCGGGTCCGTGCCGCATCACGGTATCGGTGTAAACAGACCTTCGGCGAGCAGCCGGGCGGACGCGCGAAACGGTGTCAGGTCGCGCAGGCGCTGCGGGTTGTCGGCATGGCTGGCGAGCACGCCGCCTTCCCGGCTATCGCCGTGCAAAAATGATTCCGCAGCGAATTCGAGTTCGCACCCACTGGTCTGCGCGGCGAGCAGGCTGCCGAGCCAGTCGGCTTCGCGTTCCTGGTGCTGCCAGTGCACCGTGAGCTTGAGCGCCAGGCCCATATCGCCGTCGAGCAATTGCATTGCCTGCTCGCCCCGATTCGTCCAGAGACCCCGGCGTTCCGACATGATCTGCACCGCGTGCGCGTCTTCGTCGTAATGACGGCGGGCGATGTGGGCGATTTCATGGCCGACGACGAAAGCCTGCTGGCAGCGGTCAAGCGCCAGTAGCGCCGGGCTGACGACCACAACATCGGGCGGGGCGGCAAACGCCGTGTCAGCGGTGTGCTCATCAAGCAGAAAACGCACCGCAGGAACACCCGCAAGCACAGCCATGGTGCGCCAGTTCGCGGGCGGAGTGAGCGTTACACAGTGCGCGCATGCCGTGCCGGCCCACTGGTAGTGCGGCGTCGTCGGCGGGTCGGGAAACCAGCTGGCCGGTTCGGCATGTGCCGCAGTGGCGGCCAGACACGCAACGCCAAGTCCGACCACCTGCGACCTGTGCGGGCGCAGCACGCGGGAGGCGGCGTGGACAACCGCCCTGAAAAAACCGGTTGCATCGTTCATGTCTGACTCCTCAAGCGAGCCTTATGCCAATCTAGACGGCACAGTCGCGGGGAACTTGAGCCGCCCGGCGTCACCGCCTGCGTGCAAAATCGGGTAACGTGCCCGGGTATCGTTCACACGCCACCGCCTTTTCTGCAGGAACCCCCATGCGCACCGAAACCCCCGTCACGCTGTATCTCAAGGACTACACCCCGCCCGCCTGGCTGATCGACACAGTCGATCTGCATGTGGGCATTTTCGACGGCTATGCCGAGGTCACCACCCGGCTCGCCTGCCGGCGCAATCCGGCCGCGTTGGCCGGCCCGGTGGTGCTGAACGGCGAGGCGCTGGAACTGGTGAGCGTGACGCTCGACGGCACCGCGCTCGACCCGACGCGTTACACCTGCGCCGACGGCCTGCTGACGATCGCCGCGCCGCTGCCCGACACCTTCCAGCTGGAAACCACGGTGCGCGTTCACCCCGACCAGAACACCCAGCTCTCCGGCCTATATAAATCGAAAGACGGCTACTTCACCCAGTGCGAGGCGGAAGGCTTCCGCCGCATCACCTACTTCACCGACCGGCC
>JAJXUA010000046.1 GCA_021783275.1 Pseudomonadota bacterium | reverse complement strand
GCCTGCCCGGCTGCCAGCACGCCCGACTGGAATACCCCTGCCGCGCAGCGCTTTCAGGCGGCCATGGACGACGACTTCAACACCCCCGAAGCGCTGGCCGTGCTGTTTGAGCTGGCGAGTGCCGCCAACCGCGGCGATCAGGCGGCAGCGACCGAGCTGCGCAATCTGGCCGCAGTGCTGGGACTGCTCGAACGCGACGCTGCGACCTACCTGCAGGCCGGTGCCGCCGATGGCCAGGATGCTGAGAGGATCAACGCCCTGATTGCCGCGCGGCAGGCGGCGCGGCAGGCGCGGGATTTTGCCGAGTCCGACCGGATACGTGACACCCTGAGCGCGATGGGCATCGTGCTGGAAGACGGCGCGGGCGGAACAGGCTGGCGGCGCATCTGACTGTGGCCTGATTACAACACACGCGCCGGCGCGCACGGCGCGCTGCCGCGTCAACCCTGTCCGCATCTTCCCCGTCATAAAGTCGTGAAGCGGCATGCGTCAGCTCCCACCCGGCAAGCCCCACCCGCCTGCGGACGGCACTGATTTGCGTGCCCGCATGGTCTGGTAGGACGGTGCTTCGGTAAAATAGCCGCAGTAAACCCTATGCAGGTCTGATTTTTTGCAAACCGATAACCTGATTGAAATCGACAACGTCGCATTTGGCTATGGCACCCGCCCGATCCTGAAAGACATCAACCTCACCGCCCGGTGTGGTCAGGTTGTGGCCATCATGGGCAGCAGCGGTTGCGGTAAAACCACACTTTTGCGGCTGATCGGCGGGCAACTCCGACCCGGCAGCGGGACGGTGCGCGTCGCGGGTGAAACCGTCAGTGCGCTGGATCAGGCCGCGCTGTACCGGCTGCGCCGCAAGATGGGCATGCTGTTTCAGTTCGGCGCGCTGTTCACCGACATGTCAGTATTCGATAACGTGGCTTTCCAGTTGCGTGAGCATACCGATTTGCCGGAAGACGCGATTCGCGATCTGGTGCTGATGAAGCTCAATGCCGTGGGGCTGCGGGGTGCCGCGCAATTGATGCCGGCCGAGCTGTCGGGCGGCATGGCGCGGCGGGTGGCACTGGCGCGCGCGATTGCGCTGGAGCCCATGCTGGTGATGTACGACGAGCCGTTTGCCGGACTGGACCCCATTTCGCTGGGCGTAACGGGCAACCTGATCCGGCGGCTGACCGATACCCTGGGGCTGACTTCGATCGTGGTGACGCACGATGTGCAGGAGTCGCTGAAAATCGTCGATTACGTTTATTTTGTGTCCGATGGCGTCATTGCCGCGCAGGGCACGGCGGATGAAATCCGCGCCTCGGGTCTGCCCTTCGTGCATCAGTTCGTGCATGGCGAACCCGACGGCCCGGTGCCCTTCCATTATCCCGCGCCGTCCTACGCCAGCGACTTGCGGTTGCGAACCTGACATGCTCAAAACCGCGATTGAAAATCTGGGTGGCCGTACCGTGCAGGGCATAGGCCGGATCGGCTTTGCCGCGCGCTTTTGTGTCGCCATCCTGATGCATTCGGGTACGGCGTTTCGCCGCTTTGGTCTCACCATCCGCGAGATGTATTTCAGCGGGGTGCTCTCGCTCATCATCATCCTGGTGTCGGGCCTGTTCGTCGGCATGGTGCTGGGCTTGCAGGGCTATGAAACGCTGCAAACCTATGGCTCGGAAGAGGCGCTCGGCGTGCTGGTGGCGCTGTCACTGGTGCGGGAACTGGGGCCGGTGGTGGCCGCGCTGCTGTTTGCCAGCCGGGCAGGCAGTGCGATAACGGCCGAGATTGGGCTGATGAAAGCGACCGAGCAGCTGTCGGCGATGGAAATGATGGCGGTGGATCCGATTGCCCGCGTGGTTGCGCCGCGTTTCTGGGCGGGGGTGATTTCGATGCCGCTGCTGGCCGCCATGTTTTCCGCCATGGGCATCCTGGGCGGCTATCTGGTGGGCGTGCAGCTGATTGGTGTGGACGAGGGATCGTTCTGGTCACAGATGCAAAGCGCAGTGGATTTTGAACAGGACATCCTCAACGGGGTCATCAAGAGCGTGGTGTTCGGCATCGCCATCACCGCCATTGCCCTGTTTGAAGGCTATGATGCCCCGCCTACCGCCGAAGGCGTGTCCGGGGCAACCACGCGCACCGTCGTGACATCGAGCCTCGCCGTGCTGGCGCTGGATTTTGTGTTGACCGCATTCATGTTCCGGGGACTTAGTTAAATGAACAAAACCGTACTTGATCTCTGGGTAGGCCTGTTTGTCGTTGCAGGGATTGCCGCCATTCTGTTTCTGGCGCTCAAAGTCGGCAGCATGAACGCAGTCACCGCCAGTGACAGTTATCAGGTGACGGCGAATTTCGAAAACATCGGGGGTCTCAAATCGCGCGCGCCAGTCAAGAGTGCGGGCGTGGTGATCGGGCGGGTGGCGGATATCGGATTCGATCCTGAAACCTACGAAGCGGTGGTGACGCTGCGGCTCGATAATCGCTATGCCTTTCCCAAGGACACCATAGCGGCGATCCTGACGTCTGGCCTGCTGGGTGAGCAGTACATTGGTCTGGCCGCAGGGGGCGATAGTGTCAAGCTCAAGGACAAGGACCGGATCCTGATCACGCAGGACGCCGTGGTGCTGGAAAACCTGATCAGCAAGTTTATGTACAGCAAGGCGCAGGAAGGGGCGCCCGAATGAGGTATGCATCCGGTATACCGAACCCGGCGCGTGCTGATTGCGGCACTCCCGGCGCGAGGCTACGGTGAACTCAGCCAGTCCATCGGCGTCTATTCCCTGTGCCATGGGTTTTTAACTTGTTTTTCCGATAGGAATCAAAATGTTGCGTTCATTTTTGCTAACACTTGCGCTGCTCTGGGGGGCATCCGGGGCAATCGCCGCCGAAGTTGCGCCCGATGTGCTCGCGCGCACGACCACGCAGGAAGTCCTGGAGATACTCAAGCAGGACAAGGACATCCAGAACGGAAATTCGTCCAAGGTGTATCAGCTGGTCGAAGCCAAGATACTGCCGAATTTTGACTTCAACCGCATGACCCAGCTGGCGGTGGGCAAGCACTGGCCGCGCGCCACGCCCAAACAGAAGCAGTCGCTGGTGACCGAATTCCGTAACCTGCTGGTGCGCACGTATTCGTCTTCGCTGACCCAGTTTTCCGGACAGACCATCGATTTCAAACCGATGACGGTGCGGGCAGAAGATGCCGATGTGATCGTGCGTTCGGAAATCCGGCAGCCCAATGGCCAGCCCATTCCCATCGATTACAACATGTATAAAACCGCATTTGGCTGGAAGGTCTATGACGTGTCGATCGACGGCGTGAGTCTGGTCAACAATTACCGCGCTTCGTTTTCCAGCACCATACGCCAGAGCGGCATCGACGGCCTGATCCAGCAGCTCGCTGCCCAGTCGGCGCGGGGCGGCAAACCGGCACCGCGTCCCGGATCGTGATGGTCTGTGCAGATGGCCGTTGCCGTATTTCCGGCGACGTGACGGTGGACACCGCGGGCGGTTTGCTGCGTGACTTGCAGCCCGAGCTGGCGCGGGGTGCCACCACACTCGATTTCAGCGAAGTCGGCGCAGCGGATTCGGCTGCACTGGCGCTGATTTTCAGCGCCATGCGTGCAGCCGCCGAGCACCGGCGTACGCTCACCTGTACCGGCCTGCCCGCGAGTTTCACCACGCTGGCTGAGCTATACGGAGTCTCTGCGCTGCTACCGGTATGACGGCTGCGATACGCGTCAGCGATCTGCACAAGCGTTTTCGCGGCACCCAGGCCCTGGACGGGGTGACGCTCGATATCCAGCCCGGTGAATTCTTCGGCCTGCTGGGCCCCAACGGGGCCGGTAAAACCACCCTGATTTCGATCCTGGCCGGCCTGACCCGGGCCGACTCCGGACAGGTGACCGTGATGGGACACGATGTGGTGCGTGACTACCGCCAGGCACGCCGTGCGCTGGGGGTGGTGCCGCAGGAACTGGTCTACGATCCGTTTTTCAATGTGCGCGAAACGCTGGATATCCAGTCGGGCTACTTTGGCCTCAAGCACAACGGCGACTGGATCGACGAGATCATGCATCACCTCGATCTCACGCCCCATGCCGACAAAAATACACAGAGTCTGTCTGGCGGCATGAAGCGCCGTTTGCTGGTGGCGCAGGCGCTGGTGCACAAGCCGCCCGTGATCGTGCTGGATGAACCGACGGCGGGCGTGGATGTCGATTTGCGCCGGTCGCTGTGGGCGTTTATCAGCCGGCTCAACCGCGAAGGCCACACGGTCTTGCTCACCACGCACTATCTGGAAGAAGCCGAAGCGCTGTGCGGCCGCATTGCCATGCTGAAAAGCGGCCGGGTGGTTGCGCTCGACGCGACCCGCAACCTGCTGCAACTGACACACGAACACTGCGCACAATTGCGGATCGACGCGCAGACCGTCCCGGTGGTGTGGCGAACCCGGCTCCAGCCCGGGTCTGACGGCAGCTGGCGCATCAATTTTGGTGATTACGCCGAACTCGAAACCCTGCTCGCCGATTTGCGCCTGGCTGGCGTGCGGGTGCTGGAAATGCAGCTGCAGGAACCGGATCTGGAAGATGTCTTCACCGACATCATGAAACGCGCATGAACGGACTGTCGACGCTGTTCTACAAGGAAATGCTGCGCTTCTGGAAAGTGGTGGTGCAGACTGTTGTTGCGCCAGTGGTGACGGCCTTGCTCTACCTGCTGATTTTTGCGCATGTGCTGGAAGCCCATGTCGAGGTCTATCCGGGCGTGGCGTACAGCAGCTTTCTGGTGCCGGGGCTGGTGATGATGAGCATGTTGCAGAATGCGTTTTCCAACAGCTCGTCGAGCCTGATCCAGTCCAAAATGATGGGCAGCATCGTGTTTGTGCTGTTGCCGCCGCTGTCGTATCTGGAATTCTTTCTGGCCTACCTGGGCGCGGCGGTGATCCGCGGTCTGGTGGTGGGGCTGGGGGTGTGGGCGGTGACGCTGGCATTCGTTCCGTGGCACGCACCGCACCCCGGCTGGTTGCTGGCGTATGCGCTGCTGGCCAATGGCATCCTGGGGGCGCTGGGAATCCTGGCCGGCATCTGGGCCGAGAAATTCGACCAGCTGGCGGCGTTCCAGAATTTTCTGGTTTTGCCGCTCACGTTTCTGTCGGGCGTGTTCTATTCCATCCACACGCTGCCTGCGTTCTGGCAGACCGTGTCACATTTCAACCCGGTGTTTTATCTGATCGATGGCTTCCGTTACGCCTTTGTCGGCCAGTCCGACACCGATCCGTGGCTCGGTTTGCTGGTCTCGGGGGGCTGCTTTGTGGCAATATCCGCGCTCACCCTGATGCTGCTGAAAAGCGGCTACAAACTCAGACACTGAGCACCCGGATCAAAAGCGGTGCGTCCATGAACAGCGAGGCACACCATGGTTACTCCCGATGACATCAAAGGCTGGATCACCGAAAAACTGCCGTGTGATCACATCGAGCTCGACGGCGACGGGCAGCATTTCAATGCCGTGATTGTCAGCGCCAGCTTTGCCGGCAAAAACATGATCCAGCAGCATCGTCTGGTGTACGACGCGCTGGGCGCGCGGATGCATGCGCAAATCCATGCCCTGTCGATGAAAACCTATACTCCCGAAGACTGGGCTGCCCGCTGAATGGATGCTCTGCTTATCCACGGCGGGCAGACGCTTGCGGGTGAGGTGCGCATTTCCGGTGCCAAAAATGCGGCTCTGCCGATCCTGACCGCGAGCCTGCTGACCGCCGATACGCTGGAATTGTCCAACGTGCCGCATCTGAAGGACATCAGCACCATGCTGGCCCTGCTGGGGCACATGGGCGTGCGTGCCACGCCCGGTGCTGGCAATCACGTCACACTTGACGGTGCGGCCATCCCCAACCGTGAAGCACCGTACGAAATGGTGAAAACCATGCGCGCCGCGATCCTGGTGCTGGGCCCCACGCTGGCGCGTTTTGGCGAGGCACGCGTGTCGCTGCCGGGCGGATGCGCCATCGGCTCGCGCCCGGTCGATCTGCACATCAAGGGCTTGCAGGCGATGGGCGCGGAAATCGTTATTGAACACGGCTACATCCACGCTAAAGCCACGCGGCTCAAGGGCGCGCACATCGCGATGGATGTGGTGACCGTGACCGGTACCGAAAACCTGATGATGGCAGCGGCGCTGGCCGACGGTACCACCGTGCTGGCCAACGCCGCGCGCGAACCCGAAGTGGTCGATCTGGCGAAATGCCTGATTGCGATGGGCGCAAAAATCGAAGGTGCGGGTAGCGGCGTCATCACCATTCAGGGTGTGCCCGAGCTGCATGGCGCGGCGCATCGCGTCATGCCCGACCGGATCGAGACCGGCACCTTCCTTGTCGCCGCCGCGATGAGTGGCGGCAAAATCCGCGCCACCCACGCCCAGCCCGATACCCTGGTTTCGGTGATGGGCAAGCTGGCCGATGCCGGGGCGCACGTCACCCGTGGCGACGACTGGATCGAAGTCGAATCCGACGGTGTGCTCAACGCGGTGGACGTGCGCACCGCGCCGCACCCGGCGTTTCCCACCGACATGCAGGCGCAGTTCATGGCGATGAACTGCATCGCCAGCGGCGCCGCCAGCGTGACCGAAACCATCTTCGAAAACCGCTTCATGCACGTGCAGGAACTGCGCCGGCTGGGCGCCAACATCGAAGTCTCCGGCCACACCGCGCTGGTGCGCGGCGTACCTCAGCTCGATGGGGCCATCGTCATGGCGACCGACCTGCGCGCCTCGGCCTGCCTGGTACTGGCCGGGCTGGTCGCGCGCGGTGAAACCAAGATAGAGCGCATCTACCATCTCGACCGCGGCTACGAGCGTATCGAGGAAAAATTGACCCAGCTGGGCGCGCGTATCGAGCGTGTGCACTGACATGCGGCTGACCGACCATCAAGCCAGGACCATCGTGCAGCTTGCGCATGATATTGCGGGTGAGCGTGTCCAGGTGCGGGTTTTCGGCTCAAGGCTGGACGATGACGCGCGGGGGGGCGACCTTGACCTCATGCTTGAATTGTCCGAGCCAGCGGCCAACCCGGCGCTGCTCGCGGCACGGTTCTCCGCACGGGTCACCCGCCTGATGCAAGGCCGCAAAGTGGACGTTGTGCTTGCCGCCCCCAACCTCAAGCGCTTGTCTATCCATGACATGGCTTTCAGGGAAGGGCGGGTGCTGTGACGATCGATCCAGGAATCTCGCTGCGTTTGCAATTTTTGGCGCGCGTGATGCGCAAGGAATGCAGCCACCTTGCCTCCACAGACCAGCGGCTTTTTAGCGAACCTTTCACCACGGAACGTGCCAGCCAACTCGAAACCCATCCGGAACTGGCTGAGCGGACAGAAGCCTTTGTGGGACGATTCGGGCGTTTGCAGGACACCCTCGGCGACAAATTTTTGCCTGCGTTGTTGGCTGCGCTGGGTGAAACACCCGGCGCGGTCATTGATAACCTGGACAGGGCCGAACGTCTGGAACTGATCGTGTCGGCCGACGAATGGATGACCATGCGCAAGCTCAGGAACCAGATGGTGCATGAGTATGTGGAAGACATGGCCTTGCTGGCCAGTGCATTGCAAACTGCACACGAATTCGTGCCGGTGCTCACCCAGGCAGCCGATAAGTTGATGGCCGAGATTGAACGGCGCAACTGGGTATGAACGAACAATGAAACCTTGCATCCGTTACGAACCGCGATGACCTATTCTGGAATCACTCTTGCCCTGTCGAAGGGCCGCATCTTCGAAGAAACCCTGCCGCTCCTGGCCGCCGCCGGCATCACGCCCAGCGAAAATCCGGAGTCCTCGCGCAAGCTCATCATCGGCACCAACCGCCCCGACGTGCGCCTCATCATCGTGCGCGCCAGCGACGTGCCGACCTACGTGCAATACGGCGCGGCCGACATGGGCATTGCAGGCAAGGACGTACTCAACGAACACGGCGGCAACGGCCTGTACCAGCCGCTCGACCTGCAAATCGCCCGCTGCCGCATGATGGTCGCCGTGCGCGAAGGCTACGACTACGCCGGCACGGTGAAGCAGGGCGCGCGCATCCGCGTTGCCACCAAATACGTGAACGCCGCGCGCGATCACTTTGCCGCCAAGGGTGTGCATATCGACCTGATCAAGCTGTACGGATCGATGGAACTCGCCCCGCTGGTCGGGCTGTCCGATGTGATCGTCGATCTGGTGTCTACAGGCGGCACACTCAAGGCTAACGGTCTCGTCGCTGTAGAGCACATCAGCGATATCAGTTCGCGACTGGTGGTGAACCAGGCTGCGCTGAAACTTAAACGCAGTTTGATACAGCCGGTGGTGGATGGGTTTGCCGCGACGGTGAAAGCAAGCGAAACCTATTAAGTTAGCGCCCCTGTGTGGCTTATGTGCCGGTTACTTGGTTTAGGGTTTAAGGGAGTAGTTCGATGAAGGCCGTCATACTTGCGGGGGGATTGGGCACGCGGATATCCGAAGAGACTCATCTCAAACCCAAGCCGATGATCGAGATCGGCGGCAAGCCGATCCTGTGGCACATCATGAAGCTATATTCAGCACATGGGGTCCATGATTTCGTGATCTGCTGCGGCTACAAGGGCTATGTCATCAAGGAATACTTCGCTAATTATTTCCTGCATATGTCGGATGTCACGTTCGATATGGAGCATAACCGGATGGAAGTTCATCAACACAAAGCAGAGCCGTGGCGTGTCACTCTGGTGGACACGGGCGAAGAGACGCTTACCGGAGGACGCCTCAAACGGGTTGCCGATTACGTCAAGGATGAAGAAGCGTTCTGTTTCACCTATGGCGACGGGGTGTCCGACGTGGACATTTCGCGTGAGATCGCCTTCCATAGGCAGCATGGCAAACTGGCGACCGTGACTGCGGTTCAGCCCCCCGGCCGCTACGGCGCCTTGCAAATGGATGGGATCAAGGTATCCGGTTTTACCGAAAAACCTCGAGGTGATGGTGGTCTGATCAATGGCGGCTTCTTCGTGCTTTCACCCAAGTGTATTGAGCTGATCGCACACGACCAATCCAGTTGGGAAGGAGAACCCCTGACTCGCCTTGCGGCAGACGGGAACTTGATGGCGTTTGAGCACAATGGCTTCTGGCAGCCCATGGACACTTTGCGCGAAAAAAATCTGCTCGAAGACCTCTGGGCTACGGGTAAGGCACCCTGGAAAAAATGGCAGTGAACCGGGAATTCTGGCGCGGCAAGCGGGTTTTCATAACCGGCCATACGGGTTTCAAAGGGGGCTGGCTCGCATTATGGCTAACTGATATGGGTGCCGATGTTCATGGCTATGCACTGACGCCGCCAACCGAACCCAATTTCTTCACAGTTGCAAATCTGCAGGGTCGTTTGGCCAGCAGCACGATTGCCGACATCCGTGACGCAGACGCACTCTTGCAGGCCATGCAAACCGCCCGACCCGATATCGTTCTGCATCTGGCTGCACAGCCGCTGGTGCGTTATTCCTATGTCGCGCCGGTGGAGACTTATGCCGTTAACGTCATGGGGACGGTCAACCTGCTGGAAGCAGTGCGTCAGACTCCCAGCGTGAAAGCCGTGGTCAATGTCACCACAGACAAGTGCTACGAAAACCGGGAGTGGGTTTGGCCTTACCGTGAGAACGAGGCCATGGGGGGCTTTGATCCCTATTCCAGCAGCAAGGCGTGTTCCGAGCTGGTTACCGCTGCTTACAGACGATCCTTCCTGGACACCGCCGGTACCTACTTGGCCAGCGCGCGCGCGGGCAACGTCATGGGCGGCGGCGACTGGGCGGACGACCGGCTGGTGCCCGATTTTCTGCGTGCGCTGGATGCCAGTCAGACGCTGACTATCCGATCACCGCTGGCGACGCGCCCGTGGCAGCATGTGCTTGAGCCGCTATCGGGCTATCTCGCGCTGGCAGAGCGGCTTTTCACTGAAGGGAAAAGTTTTGCGGACGCATGGAATTTCGGCCCCGAAGAGGCAGACGCCAGACCGGTGCAGTGGATCGTCGAATATCTGTGCAGCCAAGTGCCTAATGCTGCCTGGCAATGCGATGCCGCTCCGCAGCCGCATGAAGCTAACACGCTCAAGCTGGATAGTTCCAAGGCCAAGGTACAACTGGGCTGGCGGCCGCGCTGGAATCTGCAAACCGCGCTTGGCATGACGCTGGCTTGGCATCAGGCATGGAAGAAAGGTTCAGACATGGCCGCCATCAGCGTGCACCAGATTCAGGCATACGAGGTGGCAGCAAAACAGGCATGAGTAACCGCTTCGATATACTGGATACGCCACTTGCCGGTTTGCAGGTCATGCAGCGTAAACCCATTGGTGACAGTCGGGGATATCTGGAGCGACTCTACTGCACGAATGAGTTGCAGACGCTTGCGATGGGCAAGCACATCGCCCAGATCAACCACACATTGACCGCAAGCCGTGGCACCGTGCGTGGTATGCACTTTCAACGCCCGCCTCATGCCGAAATCAAGTTCGTGAGTTGCCTGCGCGGCGAGGTTTTTGATGTTGCCGTAGACCTGCGCGATAATTCGCCCACTTTTTTGCGCTGGCATGCCGAAGTGCTCAGTGCCGACAACCACAAAACCCTCGTTATCCCGGAAGGCTTTGCCCACGGGTTTCAAACACTTACCGATAACTGCGAAATGCTGTATTTCCATACACACACATATCAGCCAGAGGGGGAGGGTGGACTGAACGCTCAGGATCCGCGTCTGAACATTCAATGGCCTTTGCCGGTCGGCGAAGTATCCCCACGTGATGCTGGCCACCCATTTTTGGATAAAAATTTTTTCGGGTTAACTCTATGAAGTGCCGTCATTGCGGGGCTGAGCTCAGATTACCCATGGTGGACTTGGGCGGCGCCCCTCCCTCCAATGCCTATTTGACCGAACAGACGTTGCACGCGCCGGAAAAATGGTTTCCGCTTCGCGTGCTCGTGTGTGAACACTGCTGGCTGGCACAGACTGAGGACTTTGCCCAGGCTGACGAGTTGTTCGATTCCGAGTACGCGTATTTCAGTGGTTTCTCCAATAGCTGGTTAGCACACTCTGAACGCTATGTGGCGGACATGGTCGCGCGCTTTACGCTGACCGCTGACAGCCATGTCGTGGAGGTCGCTGCAAACGACGGATATTTGCTGCAGTACGTCAAGGCCCGCAATATTCCGTGCACCGGCGTCGAGCCCACTGCCAGCACAGCGGAAGCAGCACGAGCGAAAGGTATTCCGATCGTGGAAGACTTCTTTGGGATTCGTCTGGCGCAGGTGCTTGTTGCCCAAGGCAAACAGGCCGACCTGACGGCTGCCAACAATGTGCTAGCGCATGTTCCGGATATTAATGATTTTGTAGGTGGGTTTTCTGTCCTGCTTAAGCCGCAAGGGGTCTCTACGTTCGAGTTTCCTCATCTTCTAAGGCTGATTGAAGAAAACCAGTTCGACACTATTTACCACGAGCACTTTTCCTATCTTTCGCTCTCGGCTGTGGATCGATTTTTTGCGGCAAATGGGCTTAGTGTGTTCGACGTTGAGGAGCACCCTACGCATGGCGGCAGCCTGCGTGTGTTTGCGCAGCGTAGCGATACTGGGCAACAAGCCCGCAACGTACAGGTCGACGCATTGCTCGAGCGCGAATCGCTGGCAGGTATGCTCAGTGCCGAGTACTACAGCGATTTCCAGAGGAAGACCGAGCTGGTCAAGAATGGCTTCCTGGAATTTCTGCTGGAGGCGAAGCGACAGGGGAAAAGGGTGGCCGCTTATGGTGCTGCGGCAAAGGGGAACACCCTGATGAACTTCGCCGGGGTGCGTCCAGACCTGATTTCATTCGTGGTCGACCGCAACCCTGCCAAGCAAGGCAAATACATGCCAGGTAGCCGCATACCGATTGTGGATGAGGATGTTCTTCGCGAAAGGCGTCCAGACTATGTCGTGATCTTGCCATGGAATCTTCGCAGCGAAGTCGAGCAGCAGCTTGATTATGTCCGGGGATGGGGCGGCAGGCTGGTTACTGCCGTCCCCACCTTGCAAGTGTTGTAATGCTCGCGTGATGAAAATAGCTGTTACGGGAGCGACCGGTTTCATTGGAAGCCATGTTTTACAGGAACTAAGCCGACATCCGGTCGAGATTGTTGCGATTGGTCGCGATCCGAAACGTCTGGCTGATTCGGGAAGGGTTCACCATGTAGTCAGCCTTGACATTGCGGATCCCGGTGTCGACTCCTTTGAACGGTTGGGTAGCCCGGACGCACTGATACACCTTGCATGGGACGGATTGCCGAATTACAAATCATTGCATCACTTCGAGACTGAACTGCCTCGCCAATTCCGCTTCCTCAAGGCATTGATCGAGGGGGGGCTGTCTTCATTGCTGGTAGTAGGCACGTGTTTCGAATATGGCATGCAGTCTGGTCCGCTATCGCCAGACACGCTGCCAAGGCCCAGCAACCCCTATGGCTACGCCAAAGACGCATTACGCCAGCAGTTGGAATTTCTGAAAAGCGTCAAATCATTCGACCTTACTTGGGCGCGCCTCTTTTATCTTTATGGTGATCGGCAGTCCGGTGCGTCGCTATATCCGAAATTGAAAGAAGCTGTCTTGCGTGGAGACAAGGTCTTCAACATGTCTGGCGGCGAACAACTCAGGGATTATCTTCCAGTCGAAGAGGTGGCCAGACGAATCGTGAATCTGTCGATGGCAGGGCACGGAATGGGAACGGTCAATATCTCTTCCGGGAAGCCGGTCTCTGTGCGCGGGCTGGTTGAACAATGGATACGTGAAAATAATTGGAAGATTGAACTCAATCTTGGCTACTACCCATACCCTGACTATGAGCCTTTAGCCTTTTGGGGGACGGATTAACGTGCCAGGATTGTCACCCATTGGGTGTGGAAAGCCCAGGCGGATATCAAGGAGAATAAGGGTTGCAGCATGATCAACTGGTGCGATCTATATGACGGGTAAGCGCATTCTCAATGGCGATGAACGTCCCATAACGTCGCCTGTTGATAACAGTGCCTTCAGTTTGGTAGTTCAGGATGGCATTGCTGAGAAAAATTTGCCGAACCTAGCCGTAGTCTATCTCAACCGCGCGAAGACTGAGGCCGAGCAGGCAGGACGTAAATGCTTCATGAATGCCTATCAGCGCTTTCGTCCGCTGGTGCCGCATGAACTGTACGTCGTGAATAAAGGTTTTGCGGTCGAGCAGCTGGACGAGCAATATTTGCTGTTCAAGGATCTGGCACCACGCTTCATCAATGTTGATGATGAAGGCTTCGATCTGGAGGCCTATCGCAAAGCCGCACTCCAGATTGAAGCGCCCATCATTTTCTTCATGAACACGCATTCCGAACCGCTTCAGCACGGGTGGCTCGACAAGGTGTACGCTGCTTTCACTTCAAGCAGCACGATTGGTCTCGTCGGCTGTTCCGGCAGTGTGGAGACACTCCATCCCTTCTTTCCGGGTTTCCCGGATTATCCAAATTACCATGTCCGCACCAACGGCTTCATGATTGCCAGCCAGGACTATCTGGATATGCTTGAAAATCGGCCGTTGCGGGATAAGTTGCAGGCCTATCAGTTCGAAGCTGGTCGCATGTCAATGACCTGGGGGATCCAGGCCTCAGGCCGCAAGGCGCTGGTGGTCGGCAGGCAGGAGTCTGTGCAGCCACAGACATTCTGGCGGGCCGGTATCTTTCGCTCGTGGAACCAGAGCAACCTTCTGCTGGCTGACAATCAGACCCGCGCCTATCAGGCAGCATCTATCTTGGGCAAACTGAAAAGCTGCGCGCTGAGCCATTCCATCCTATCCATGCTGCACCCGCAGCGGCTCCGCTGGCAACTGAGTAACCGGCCGCTCTCAAGTCTTGTTAGGCAATTATGGGGGCTACCTCGCGGTGTTGCCGGCTTGCCCCGTAAGCAGGATGTCATTGTGAGCCAGGAGCATCCAGCCGACAGCCGCCACCACCAGCAGGTCGGCACACGTCTGGCTGTGCTGGTCCCGACCCACCTGGAGCAACTAGATGATGGGTTAGCTGCAACGCTTCTGAATAACGCCACCCAGCTCAAGGGCTACAAGCTGGAAGTCATTTTGCCTCAGACCTGCAGTTCGTCATGGTATGAGGCATTTTTTGCGAAACATGGCATCGATGGCTCGGTTCGGCTCGTGCGGGCTGAATATTTCGGTAGTCCCGCTGCCGTCAATAAAATGGGAACTGACCCAGCTTTCTACCGGATATATCAGGAATTCGACTACATCCTGATCTGTCATCTAGATGCCTGGATCTTCCATGATCGGCTTGCCTATTGGATGGACAAGGGTTACGACTTTATTGGTGCGCCACTGTTCCTGCCTGAAAACGACAAGGTGCATTTCCTGCAACGCATGGCACCCTTTGGCTGTAACGGTGGGCTGAGTCTCCGGGGGGTGGCTGGCTGCATCCGGGTACTGGAGACCTTCCAGCCAAACCTGAGCCTACGGCACCTTGCCCAAGCGGTCTACTTCCTGGTACGCAACCACCAGTGGGGTTTCATCGCCATCCTGTTTCGGCTGCTACGCGAACTGTCTCGGGACTGGCGCGGCACCTGCGAGAAGTACAACATCTATGAGGATGTGTTCTTCACCATCATTGCGCCGCTGTGCGGCAACCGCATTTTCATACCATCCAGTCGGACGGCGATGAAGTTTGCTTGCGAGGTGGACTATCCGCTGTTCCAAAAAGAGCTGTTCGGTCTGGAACCGCCATTCGGCATACACGGCTACGACAAGTATAGCGATCCGGAATATCTGGACTATGTGCGTGGCTTCTTTGCACGTAAGCAGCAGTATTACGATTGTCCGGTGCGCACGGTGCTTCCGCTTGTTTCCGTAATCATGATCGTCAAGAACCTGATCGTCTCGGGGCGTATGGAAACCTTTGACCAGGCCCTGATGTCGGTGGTCAATCAGACTTACAGTCGGGTGGAAGTGGTGCTTCTGGATGGCGCTTCCACCGATGGAACCTTTGAAGCACTGCACGAACGCTATGGCTATTTGGCAAAAATCGCCTTTCACTGCAAGGCTGACCACAACGTCTGGGAAGGCATGGCCAACGGAGTTGAGCTGGCGAAAGGCGATTTAATTGCCTTCATGAATTCGGATGACTATTTCTGCACACCTGAAGCATTGGAATTGATGGTCCATCGGATGGTGGTGGCCGATGCCGACATGGTCTACGGTCAGGCACTGCTGCTAACTGATCAGGGGGCGAGACCGTTCCCAACGCATCTGCCCTCCGTGCTTAACTGCTACGGGGTGGTGCATCAGGCTACGATGGTCAAGAAGGCTGTGATTATGACGATAGAGCCCTTCACGGCCGGCCATGTGACGGCTGAGAACTACTTATTTGTTGCCATCCTCATGGCGGGCTTCCCGGTAGCCGAAGTGCCTGAAACTTTGGTGCATTATCGCACTGGGGGACTCAGCACAGGATTTTATGGGGGGCTGAATTCTGAACGGGCTGCGGCTGACTATGTACGCTATATGAAGAAGCTGACCACAGTCGGTCACTATCTGGGTGATGAGGAAATCAGTTTGCTTTATGGGTTTAGGGGTCTACGTCAGAGGCCTATCCGGTTCCTCTGCCTGATCCTCAAGGTACGTGACCAGCGCCTACGACGGTTGCTGTTTTCAGGGGCCTGGAAAATGGTGCGTGAGTATGGGAACCGGCTGCTGACCAAGGGCGAACTTTTGCATTTGATGACAGGAAAATACGCTGTGGAAGTGAGGGAGAAACGCTCCCCTCACGGACGTTCTCCTGAGGGCTGTACCGCCCATAAAGAGAATGACAACGAGTCGAACGGCGCGTGAAAGCATTACCCCTCGTTCGGCACAACATCATTGCCAACTACTCCGGCAGGGCATGGATGAGCCTCCTGAGCCTGGCTTTCGTCCCGCTGTATATCAAGCTCATGGGGGTGGAGGTTTATGGCCTCCTGGGGATCTTCATGTCCCTGGGGGCGCTGCTTTCCCTGTTGGACATGGGACTGAGCGCGACCCTGAGCCGTGAACTGTCCAGATTGTCTACCGTGGATGACTCGGCTCAAGAGGCCCGGAATCTGGTTCGCACGTTTGAGGTGGTCTACTGGGGTACAGGTGTCGTGATTGGCATTGCCGTTGTGCTCTTGGCGCCATTCATCGCGCGATACTGGATTAACTCAGGCGAGGTGGGTCGCGAGACGGTTGAATATGCACTAATGATCATGGGCATGTCGATCGCCTTTCAGTGGCCGGGCGGAATCTATTCCGGTGGCTTGATGGGGCTTCAGCGACAGGTTGTCCTCAACGTGATCCGTGCGTCGATGGTGACGCTGCAACACGTCGGCGCACTTCTCGTTCTCTTGCTGATCTCACCCACGATACTGGCATTCTTTTTCTGGCAATCGTTTGTTGGACTTCTGACAACCATAGCCTTGGGAGTATGGGTTTGGAAGTCTCTGTCGGAATCGAATAGCGCCGCGAAGTTCGAGAGAGCGCTTCTAGTGAAGAACTGGCGATTCGCCACAGGGATGACGGGTATTTCCCTGGTGACTGTCCTGTTAACACAGTTAGACAAAATCATTGTGAGCAAAATGCTTTCGCTTGAGTTGTTCGGGTATTACATGCTTGCTTTCAGCGTCGCTAATGCATTGAATAATTTTTCGCAGCCACTCTATTCAGTCTTGTTCCCGAAGTTCACCCAATTGGTCGCTTCTGGGGACACAGTCAAGCTAGCCTCTTTGTATCACAAAGGGACGAAACTGCTGACGGCTTTGCTATTTCCTGTTTTGTTGACCGCCATTTTTTTCTCAACTGAAATCCTGGCGCTTTGGCTTAATGACCCAATCGTGTCGGCGAATTCTCAACCGATTCTGGTGTTGCTGATGATCGGAACATCGATCAGTGCGCTTCTCGTAATGCCTTACGCCCTTCAGCTAGCGCATGGATGGACCCGTTTTTCGATATACAAGAACCTTATCGCATTGGCATTTCTTGTTCCGCTATTGCTGATATTGGTTGACCGGTACCAAGGAATTGGTGCGGCGGTAGTGTGGCTTACCCTTAATTTGGGATATTTGGCGATTGAAGTGCCGGTCATGCATCGCCGCCTTTTGAGGACGGAAATGCGAAACTGGTACCGACGTGACATCATTCAGCCTCTCTTACTCGTAATAGTGGTTACCCTGTGCTTCCACATGGCCATGCCGGACCACGCTTCTAGATTAATCACGGTTTCCTGGATACTAATGACCCTTATGTTTTCTTTTGCTGTTTCCGCTTGGAGCGCGGGCTACTTTGTTGACTTCAGAAAATTGAAGGCAGGCGCAGCATGAATATTTCTTGTCCGAACTGCAAGTCACAGTCCGAGCCTTACTTCATCAGCAAGGACTACAACCAGCACGTAACCAACGAGACATTTCATCATTATCGATGTCCCGAATGCGAACTCATTTTCATATCGCCGATACCCGAGGATCTCGGCGTTTACTATCCGGATACCTACCACTTCGTGCCGGATTCTGTGGACTACCTGGAAAAGGCGTCAGGACATGAGCGCTACAAGATAGATATCGTCCAGCAGTTTACAAAGATCGGGAGCTTGCTGGAGATAGGGCCGTCGTATGGTTGCTTTACCTACTTGGCAAAACAGGCAGGCTTCCACGTCGATGCTATTGAAATGAATGCCAGGTGCTGCGAGTTTTTGCATGATGTAGTGGGCGTGCACGCGATCAACAGTGACGATCCGGTTCGGGCTCTACGGAAAGCAGGCCCCTACGATGTCATCGCGCTTTGGCATGTTATTGAGCATTTGCCGAATGCCTGGGCAACGTTGGAGGCGATGTGCTCTCGCGTCAAGCCAGGCGGGTACGTGGTGCTGGCAGCCCCCAATCCAGATGCATTCCAGTTCCGAGTCATGGGGCGCTACTGGCCACACGTCGATGCGCCGCGTCATGTAATGCTGATACCCATGAAGTTACTCGTCGACAAAATGAGTCAGCTTGGCATGAAAGCTGAATTGGTTACGACACGTGACGAAGGAAGTCTGGGATGGAATACTTTTGGGTGGGAGTTTTTCTTTGGCAATCTGAATGCGAACCGACACATCAAGCGGGTCTTGCATCGCATCGGGCGCTTGGTTGCCCGGATGCTTGCTCCCATTGAACGGCGTGAGGGCAAGGGAAGCGCCTACACAATGGTTTTCAAGAAAGTTGCCTGACATGAAGTTTTCGGTTCTCCTGCCGACGCGGAATCGGCTTGATTTACTTTCCTACGCGATCGAAACCGTCAGGAGGCAGGATTACGACGATTGGGAACTAATCGTTTCGGATAATTTCTCCGACGAGGATGTGGAAGGGCATGTCAGGTCTTTGGGGGATCCCCGTATCAAGTATTTCCGCACCGAAAAGTTTGTTCCTGTTACCGATAACTGGAACAACGCCCTTGAAAAATGCGACGGTGACTATGTCATCATGTTGGGCGACGACGACTGCCTCATGAAGGGCTACTTCTCTACGCTGAAAGAAATCATCGAGAAATACGGCTCCCCTGATTTGGTCTACACGAGCGCGTTCCTGTACGCATATCCAGGCGTACTGCCGGGTTGTCCTGAAGGCTTTCTGCGGTCTTACAACCAACGCAGAATCTTCAAGTCTTCCCATGAACCATTCTGGCTGGACAAAGCTGACGCAAAAACCCTTGCAGAGTCTTCACTGAATTTCAGGATTCAGTTCGACTACAACATGCAGTTTTCTTTGGTCAGCAGTAAGCTGATCAAGGAAATGGCAAAATATGGTCATTTCTATCAGTCACCCTATCCAGACTACTACGCGTCGAATGCAATGATGCTGAAGGCGGCGCGGATATTGATTGTTCCCATCCCGCTCGTGACGATCGGAATCAGTCCCAAGTCGTTTGGCTCCTACTATTTCAATAACGCGGAAAGTGCCGGAAATCAGTTCCTTCAGAACCTTCCTGATCCGGAAATGGCCCGTCGCCTGCAACCGGTAGTGTTGCCGGGCACCGACATGAATACCTCCTGGTTGCTGTCAATGGAAACGCTTGCGCAGAATTTTGGCGGGGAGCCGGACGTTCGCGTCAGTTATCGGCGCTATCGTTTCCTCCAGATCTGCGCCGTCTATTCCGGATTGATCTTGCGTAAGTCAGGAGCGAATGCTTCATTGACAGAACTGCGACGCAGGCTGACTGCTGCGGAGCGATTTTTTTATGATCTGCCATTGGCGTTTGTGACATTGATAGCATCAATTCTGCCGAGCCGTTTTCAAAAGTCGATCGCGAATAGGGTGGTTCTGGTAACCAAGTCTCACCCCACGCAAGCTCTAGGCCTTATTGAAGGAAAATTTGCCACAATCCTAGATGTTTTTGAAGGCGTGACCCCAGAGATTGCTGGTGTCCTTCAAGAACATTGAGGACCGTCCGTTCCGTGGCTAGCACACCCAAAGTAAGCGTCTGTATTCCAATCTTCAACGGTGCGGGATATATCAGGGGCGCTCTTGATTCAGTTTTCCAG
>JAJXUA010000134.1 GCA_021783275.1 Pseudomonadota bacterium | reverse complement strand
CACCGTGCCGGCGTGATCGACTTCGCCGTACACCAGGGTGAGGTATTCGCGCTGCACGGTACGCGCCTGCAACTGGCGCACCAGGTCGGTCTGCGCGGTGAGAGTCTTGGCCACGACCATGAGGCCCGAGGTGTCCTTGTCGAGCCGGTGCACGATGCCGGCGCGCGGCACTTCGGCCACCTGCGGCACGCGGTGCAGCAGGCCGTTGAGCAGCGTACCGCGCGGATTGCCGCTGCCGGGATGCACCACCAGGCCCACGGGTTTGTCCACCACCAGCAGCACCGCATCCTCGAAGACCACGTTGATCGGGATGGCTTCGGGCGCGTCGGGAGTCTCGTCGGGCTCGGTCTCGACTGCAACCCGCACGGCTTCGCCACCCAGCACCTTCATCTTGGTGGTGCCCCAGGCTTCGTCCACCGAAATACGGCGGGCGCGGATCCAGTTCTGGATGCGATTGCGCGAAAACTCGGGCAACAGCTTGGCCAGCGCCTGATCCAGCCGCTGGCCACCATCGCCATCGGGAATCACCAGCTCGCGGATATCGCCCGGTGCATTTCCCTTATAATCGTCCGACATAATTTCTGTGTCTTTTCCCATGCTTATGCAACGTTTAACCGGTTTTACCGCGCGTCTCCGGATGCCTGCCCCGCAGGCCCTGGGGACGATATTGCTGGCCACTGCGCTCACCCTCGGCGGCTGCGGCATCCTGCCCGAAGTCAAAGAGGAGTCCGATGGCTGGTCGGCACAAAAACTGTACTCCGAGGCACGCGACGAGCTCAACAGCGGGAATTATGCGCGTGCAGTGAAACTGTTCGAAACCCTGGAATCGCGCTACCCCTTCGGGCGCTACGCCCAGCAGGCCCAGCTCGAAGTGGCCTATGCCTATTACAAGGACAGCGAACCCGTTTCAGCCATTGCCGCCTGCGACCGCTTCATCAAACTGCACCCCAATCACCCTAACGTCGATTACGCCTACTATCTGAAGGGGCTGGCGAATTTTAATGACGATCTCGGCCTGCTCGGTAAGCTGGTGGATCAGGACCTCTCCGAACGCGATCCCAGGGCAGCGCGCGATGCGTTCCTGTCTTTCAAGGAGCTGGTCACCCGCTTTCCCGACAGCAAGTACGCGCCGGATTCGACCGCGCGGATGAAATACCTGGTGAACGCGCTGGCCAGCAATGAAATCCACGTCGCCAAGTATTACCTCAAGCGCGAGGCCTATGTGGCTGCCGCCAACCGCGCCAAGGAAGTGCTGAAAAGCTATCCCGAGGCACCGGCGCTGGAAGAGGCCCTGGCGATCATGGTGGTGTCGTACGACAAGCTGAAACTGCCGCAGCTGCGCGACGACGCCCAGCGTGTACTGGCGCTGAATTTCCCGAACAGCCCCTACGCCAAGGGGGTGAATACCGAGGGCAAGGCCTGGTACCAGTTCTGGTAGACCCGGTCGCTCAGTTCATCTGACAGCACATGTTGCGCACCCTGCGGCAGTTGCTCACAGGCGCGTCGCTCAATGCGTCTCTGACATCCCCGGGCTTCAGGGAATGCGTGCAGTGAATCTCAGCCAGTCGCCGGTTGCGGATGGTGTTTCACCAGAAAACGGCTTTTGGCCAACTGGGTCAGCGTCAGGTTTTTTGCGAAATTCTCGCTGTAATTGATGTGTTCTCGCATCAGGGCCTGGGCATGCGGAAGGTCGCGCGCCAGCAGGTGTTTGATCATGGCGTGATGCTCTTCGTAGGTTTTATCGATACGCCCGCCGTTGGTGAAATCGAGCCTGCGGATGATGCGGATGCGGCGGTTGATATCGGCCAGATACTCCACCAGCGCCAGATTGCCGCCACCTTCGGCCAGCGCCATATGGAAAGACTCATCGCGGGCTTCCATGTCTTCGGGATTGTCGCTGCGTTCCATTTGCTTGACAGGATCCCAGGCGTCGGCCAGCGCATGCAGGTCGGCATCCGGCATGTAGGTACACGCCAGATCCAGCGAAAACAGTTCCAGCGCAACGCGCACCTGATAGTACTGGGTGAGTTCGGCGATGTCGATGGCACGGATATAGCAGCCCTGCTTAGGCTGGATCGTCAGATACCCCTCGGCTTCCAGCCGCTGCAACGCGCTGCGGATCGGCGTGCGGCTGACGCCAAACTGGGCCGCCAGTTCGAGCTCGGTCACCCGGCTGCCGGGATAGAGCTCAAAGCTGAGGATCATTTCACGCAGGCTGTTGTAGACGTCATGCGAACTGGGTTTACTGTCAGTCATGAGAGAAATCGCCGTTTCACTATCATGAGCCTGAGTATATAACGCCTGCCCGTTCAGGGCAGGCGCCGATGCCGATGCCTTATCCCACCTCGGGAGCAGGCTCCGGCGTATCGAAGGACTGATGCACGGGCGCTGGCGCTTTCAGGCTGAATCGTGCGATCAGCAACAGCGTCACCGCCACCAGCACATAGCTCGCCGCGACCATCGGGCTCTCGGCAATGCCGATCTGCTCGCCGTGCATGAAACCGAAGAAGGTCAGCACGCTGCCTGCCAGCGCAAACACACTCGCGCGGTAGAACTGCTTTTCGATGACGAAGACCGCGAGCGAGCCCAGAATCAGGCTGGCGAGGATCGCGCCGCCGCCGAGGGTGGCGAGTCCCTCGTACAGAATCCCGACCTGGCCGAGCTTGTCGAAGCCGACCGCAGCGGCATTCGTTCCCGCCGCGCCGAGCGCGTTGTCGATCTGCAATTTGCCCCACGCGGCGACGTGCGGAACCAGCGCGAGGATGACCGCGGGCGCGTGCGATTTCGGCGTTTCCTGGAATGCCTGCGCGCCGATCAACATGCCGATGTAGAGCAGGATCGGCGAGATCGCGACCACCGGGATCAAGGCCATGAGTAACGCAATCACGCCGAACCACGACAAGAGCAGCACCATCACGCCGGTCGCGGCGGAATAACCGATGCGCCCGCCGATGGCCTTCCAGCCGGGGTGGCCGATGTAGACGGCGTTGATGAAGGGGTTGCCCATCAGGCAGCCGACCAGGCTGATCGCGCCGTCGGCAGTAATGACGCGGGTGGTCGGGTATTTGTCGCCGCCCGCTTCGGCCGATTCGACGTTGTCCATCGCCTCGACCAGATCGTAGATGCCGAACGGGATCGCGGTGACCAGGATCACGCCGATGAATTCGAAGCCCGAGAACACGTGGCCCACCGCCGGGATCGGCACCGAAAAACCGAAACTCGACAGCGCCGCGCCGATGTTGTCCGCGCTCATACCGCCGATGCTGAAGCCGAACATCGTCGAGCCCCACGCGATGAGCGTGCCGACCGCAATCGCCACCAGCCCGGCGGGCATGCCCTTCCAGTAGCGCACGCCGCCAAACCAGCTCGCAAGAATGATCGCGAAACACAGCACGCCGATGATCGGCGTCATGAACATTTCGAGCGCCGGGCGCATCGAGATGAAGGCGATCGACACGCCCGCGAGTGCGCCCAGTAGCGCGGCGCGCGGGGTGATTTTGCGGATGTACGGCGCGAGATAGCCGCCTGCCATGAGCACGAAGCTCTGCACGAACACCCAGGTCAGCCCGGCTTCCCACGCCTTGACCGGGTCGCCCGTCGCGAGCTTGATCGGCAGCATGATGACGAACACGACGACGAACATGTGCGGAACAGAAATGCCCGACGGCAGCGCGGTCACGTCCATCCGTCCGGTTTCCTTGGCGAGCTTGTACGCGAGCCACGCGTAATACATGGTCGAGAGGAACATCATCAGCCCGACCGCCGGCAGGATGCGCCCGAACACCAGCTCGCCAGGCATTTGCAGCACGTAGAGCAGGAGCCCGGAGAGCACCAGCATGTTGACGAGGATATTCGTGCCGAAGCCGAACAGCGCGTTCCAGTCGCCTGGCGACCAGATCAGGGGTTTTGTTGCGGTCGTCATGTTGCCCTCCCTAGGGTTACAGAAACGTTATGGCATGACTGCTTGCAGGATGCAGTCAGACCGATTTGAGTGCGCGCAGCGTGCTGCCGTCAGTGGCGAGTGCAGTCAGCGCATCGACCAGCGGCGCGGATTCGCACACCCAGCCGAAAATCCCGCCCTGTGCCGAGATCATGCGCAGGCCAACGTCGTGAAATTCGTCGTCGTATGAGCCGCAGCAGTCGCCCGGAACCAGACACTTGTAGCCGCGGTCGTTGGCTTCGCGGACCGTGGTGTGGACGCAGACCTCGGTCGTCACCCCGGTTACGATCAGGGTGTCAACGTAACGGTGCATGAGGATTGCACCGAGATCGGTGGCGTAGAACGCGCCCTTGCCCGGCTTGTCGATTACCGGCTCGCCCGCAACCGGGTACAGCTCGGGAATCAGATCCTGACCGGCCTCTCCGCGCACCAGAATCCGCCCCATCGGCCCCGAGTCACCGATGCGCTGACTCGGTGCACCGCGCTCGACCTTGGCTGGCGGAGCATCGGACAGATCGGTACGGTGCCCTTCTCGCGTATGG
>JAJXUA010000045.1 GCA_021783275.1 Pseudomonadota bacterium | reverse complement strand
CAGCCACAGCGGCGAGGGGATGCCGGCCAGAAAGCCGCCCAGCGCGGCATCGGGCATGGCCCAGAGTTCCGTCTCGATCGCCGCCCCCCCTTCGCGCACCGCAACCAGACCCGGGCGTGCGACCGCGCCTTCCAGCGCATACAGTTGGTAGTGTGGCGCAGTGCGGGTACGCCGCAGCAAGCGCGCACCGCGCGAAGTCAGCTCGGCGTTCAACGGCAGGCCACTCATGTGTGCGCCAACCAGCGCAATGGCCTGACTGCCAGGAGGCACAACAGCCGGAGCAACATGGGGCGTTATGGGTGCAATATCGCGACCGCAAACCGTATTCAATGCGGGCTGCAAAAGCGCGGCGATCCCCAGCAAAAACCGCTCGGCAAAAGCGGGCGCCAGCAGGGTCACGCCCACCGGTAGACCATTGCTGCGCCGCCCTGCAGGCACGGCCACAGCGCACATATCCAGAAGATTGACGAAGTTGGTATAGCAGCCCAGCCGGACATTCGTGGCCAGCGGGTCTGCCTGCACGGCTTCGACGGTGTACAGCATCGGGGTGGTTGGCAGCAGTAACACGTCACAAACGCCACATGCCGCCTCGGCACGGCGACGCAATGCCGCCAGGCGGTAATCTGCTTCGAACGTGTCCTGTGCAGAATAGGATTTTCCGCGTGCGATGATGCTGGCTACAACCGGGTGCACCGCCGCTTCATGTGTATCGAAAAAATCCCGGATAGCCACGTAACGCTCGGTCACCCATGGGCCTTCGTAGAGCAGGCGGGCCGTCTGAAGATAGGGGGTGATATCGATTTCCAGCAGTTCCGCGCCCTCGGCCCGCAAGGCATCTGCCGCCCGCTTGAACGCCGCCAGCGTATCGGTATCGCAATCCGCTTCCAGCTGTCCCGCCTTGGGCACGGCCACCCGCAAGCCCTCCACCCCCAGCCCTGACATCGGACCTGCCTGATCGGTGCGCGCGTAGTCATCCTGCGGGTCGAAGCAGGCAATCTGCTCGAACACGTTCAGTGCATCCGCGCTGTCGAGTGCAAATACCGAGACACAATCCAGCGAACGGCAGGCCGGTAGCACACCCCGTGTAGACACCCTGCCCCGCGTGGGTTTCAGTCCGATCAGGTTATTGAACGCAGCCGGCACGCGCCCCGAACCCGCGGTATCGGTACCGAGCGCAAAACTGGCGAGTCCCAGGGCAACGGCCACCGCCGATCCCGAGCTCGACCCCCCCGCAATGTAGGCTTTGTCAAACGCATTCCTGCACGCCCCGTAATCCGAACGCGTGCCGTTCAGACCCGTGGCAAACTGATCGAGATTGGTTTTGCCCACAAAGAGCGCACCTGCCTCGATCAACAGCTGCACGACGAATGCGGATTCCCCGGGGGTATAGGCAAACGCGGCACACGCCGCCGTCGTCGGCACGCCCGCTACATCAATATTGTCTTTGACCGCAAAGGGAATACCGAAAAGCGGTTTGTTGGCCATGCCAGCCGCTTCGAGCTTGCTGGCCTGATCACGCAAGGCCAGCGCGTCCGGAGGGGATATCCAGATGTGATGTTCGCGCGTGGTGGCATCGAGTTCCAGCAGCGTTTCTACCAGTCGGCCCGGGGTCAAACTGCCCTCACGATATGCCTGGGTCAGACTGGAGATGCGCATGTCAAGCATTGTGCACCGCCCCATGTAGGCATCGCCCGCCTTGCCTGTTGATTCCTGATACGACCATCTGCTTGCCCCGGAATCCGGTGTGCTTGTTACATGACATCTTATCCCAAGCGCATTTCATGCCAGCGCCCATCGATCATTCCGCCGAGTTCTTGTTGCGGCGATTCGCCACGACATTCCATTCCACCGTCAACAACGCCACGGATCACCGCGAAACTGTGCTCTCCCAAAGCATTGGACGGGTTTGTTCATGATCCATGACGCGTACCGGGCTCAGAATATCCACTTGACCATGGCCTGCGGCACATCTTCATCGACCCCATCGACGCCGAATTTATTACGCCAGATCTGGTATTCCACCCCCACCTGGAGTTTGCCCGGTGCACCCGCGAATTTGCCGATATCAACCAGCAGCCGTGGCCCGGCGATCAGGTTGTCAGCTTTGGGTGCGGTCCCGCCGTCCTCGCCAAAAGCCCAGTCCGCAAAGCCTTCAAACGCCATATCGAGCGGACCCAGCTTGAACGGCAGCAGCCAGTCGATGGTGATCTGTCCCCCGGTATCGGTCTGGGTCGTCACGAAGTCGCGTTCGCTCTTGCGCGCGTAGAGGTTGAAATCGGCAAACGCAAAGCCGGGCAGCTTGAGGGGAAATCCGACACCGACGAGATACGCACGCACGCCATCCCCCATTTCCACCGTGGTGGAAATCATGGTGTCCTTGATGATGCCAAATCCGAGCGGCGCGCCAGTGAAAGCGCCGAGCGACAGTCGCGGGGAAAACTCCGCGTAATGATCCGTTCCCGGCGCGTCCGGATTCGACACGTCAAGGAACATGAAGACATCCCAGTTCTTTGCGCCCGCTGCATATTCGACTGTAAGGATGCCCATGGAGTTATCGCCCAGTTCATAGCCATCGCCATGCAAATACTGCACGTTGGCGGCACTCCAGTCCGCCGCCCGGACCGGTGAGGCGGTCAGCACCGCACCCAGACAGAGCGCAGCCAGACTGGCCCAGGCTGTATGTGATGCGCCGAAAAATTGAGATACAACCGGAGCAGGTAGACGTTTGATACGGGGCATGGCGGTTCCCTTGATGGACAATGTTGTATACAACACAGCATACGACGTGCCAGCGCCATGTCACTTAAGCTAAATTGACCTCAACTAACTGATTTGAATATTGATTTAGTAGTTGAGTCGAGGCAAGTCCCGGTCACCCGACTGGCCGCTCACCTGACCGCTGCGCGCACGCCATGTCACAAAACAGTGCAAGTCAAAGCACCTGTGGTGCATTGCCGAACCGCAGCGCCATCATGGAACCCCTGTTCACTCAGGGCACTGCGGATTCACGCCCCATTCCGAAACTACCGTTGCCACCCATTGCGGGCGACGGGCATCGAACTCAGATCGCGGTTTCGCCGGATTCGCCCGTGCGGATGCGGATCACCTGCTCGACGCTGGTCACGAATATCTTGCCGTCACCGATCTTGCCGGTGCGCGCAGCGGTGACGATGGTTTCCTTGGCGCGTTCGAGCAGACTGTCAGCGACGACGATCTCGAGTTTGATCTTGGGCAGAAAATCGACGACATATTCCGCGCCGCGATACAACTCGGTATGCCCTTTTTGCCGGCCAAATCCCTTGACCTCGGTGACGGTGAGGCCGGTGACACCGATGTCCGACAGGGCTTCACGCACTTCGTCGAGTTTGAACGGTTTGATGATGGCTTCTATTTTTTTCATGGCAGGTCTCCTTCAGGTCGGTAACGCGATGTTATGGGATAGCGGCGGTCTTTGCCAAAGTTTCGTGGCGTGATGCGCGGGCCGGGCGCGGCTTGGCGGCGCTTGTATTCAGCGAGGTCCACCAGGCGGATGACCTTGCGCACCGTGGCGGCGTCGAAGCCCAGCGCCACGATATCGCGCGCCGACAGGTCGCGCTCGACATAGGCTTCCAGAATCGCATCGAGGATGTCGTAAGGCGGTAGGTTGTCCTGGTCGGTCTGATCCGGGCGCAGTTCGGCTGAGGGCGGGCGGTCGATGATGCGTTGCGGGATGACGTCGGACAGCGCGTTGCGATAATTTGACAAACGATAGACGAGCGTCTTGGGCACGTCTTTCAGTACCGCAAACCCACCCGCCATGTCGCCATACAGCGTGGCGTACCCCACGCCCATTTCGCTTTTGTTGCCGGTGGTCAGCACCAGCGACCCGAATTTGTTGGAGAGCGCCATCAGGAGCGTGCCCCGCGTGCGCGCCTGCAGATTTTCTTCGGTGGTGTCGGCTGCCAGCCCGGCAAACTCACCCGCAAGCTGCATCACGAACGCATCGACCATCGGTTTGATCGCAATCTCGGAATACCTCACCCCCAGTCGCCGCACCATCTCGCGCGCATCGTCCACACTGATCGACGCAGTGAAGTCTGAGGGCATCATCACCGCATGGACCCGGTCGGCACCCAGCGCATCCACCGCTATCGCCAGCGTCAGCGCCGAATCGATTCCGCCGGACAGGCCCAGATGCACTCCTTTGAAACCATTCTTGCCAACGTAGTCGCGCACCGCCAATACCAGCGCGTCGTACACCGCAGCGTCTTCAGCCGGTAAGGCGTGGATCTCGCCGCGCGCGCAGTGCCGCTCCAGTTCCAGATAAAACAGCCCCGCCTGAAACGCCGGATACTGCGCCACCACGTCGCCGTCGGCATCCATCGCGAACGACGCGCCGTCGAATACCAACTCGTCCTGGCCGCCCACCAGATTGGCGTACACCAGCGGCAACCCCGCCTCGGCCTGGCGCGCATGCACGACCCCGTAGCGCGCACGCTGCTTGTTCAGGTGGTAAGGCGAAGCGTTGGTCACCAGCAGCCAGTCGGCGCCTGCCGCCTTCGCCCACTGCGCCGGGCCGGGCTCCCAGATGTCGCCGCAGATATTGAGGCCGAATGTCAGTCCGCCGCAGGCGAACACGCAAGCAGTGTCGCTGCTGTCGAACACCCGCTGCTCGTCAAACACCGAATGATTCGGCAGATGGTACTTGCGATACGTCGCCTCGACGCGGCCGCCGCGCACCAGCGCCGCTGCGTTATACAGATCGTCACCCGCGCGTTCGGGATAGCCCACAATCATGGCCAGCGCAGGCGGCGCGTCCTGCGCAATGCGTTGCAGGGCCGACGCGCAGGCGGCGCAAAAATCCGCCCGCAGCACCAGGTCTTCCGCCGGATAGCCGCAGATCGACATTTCCGGCGTCAGCAGAATCGCCGCGCCCGCCGCGTGCGCCTCACGCGCAACCGCCAGCAGGCGTTCGGTGTTGCCGGCGATGTCGCCGACGGTGAGGTTGAGCTGGGCGAGGGCGAGTTTCATCGGGGCATACACAGCATCCACCTCACCGCCGCGCGCAGCCAAAACCCGGCTTTCTGTGCTGATGCCGAACAATCAGTATCCGTATCCCCGAGCTGGTAGCCCGATACACGACCGAATAGGGAAATACCCTTAGCGGAAACATTCTGCGCCCCTGGGTAACAGGCACACCGATATCCGGAAGTTCAAGCAAAATTCGCGCGGCGCGCTCAAACTCATCCAGAAATCTTGAAGCCACGGATCGTCCCGCGTGCGCAGCATAAAAATCCATTGCATCCAGGATGTCCTGCTCCGCCTCAGGATGAAGTGAAAACGTCACAAACCCAGCCTTGCTCGCAAACGCTTGATAGCCTCCTCACCTGAAACCTCCGCCACCTTGCCAGCTTCGAGTGCAGCCTCACGACGATCTGCTTCCTGTTCCCAGGCACGCTCCACGTCGGGGTCGATATCCAGGCTGGCTACCAGCCGCTCCAACAAATGCGAGCGATCCGACGGCGGCAATTTCAAGGCTTCGGCTTCGATGATTTCAAGTTGTGTATTCATGGTGTGTTCCGCTCGCGAGCTGTACAAGTATTAGCTTGCCATACTCTTTCAAGGTTTCGTCTCATTTTTAGAGATCGCCACCTGTACCGCTTCCCCCAGCGCCGCCGGGCTCTGCGCGACGACCACTCCCGCCGCTTCGAGCGCACGGATTTTGGCATCCGCCGTCCCTGCCCCACCGGCGATGATCGCCCCCGCGTGGCCCATGCGTTTGCCTTTCGGCGCGGTGCGGCCGGCGATGTAGGCGGCCACCGGTTTCTTCATGTTCGAGCGAATGAATTCGGCGGCTTCTTCTTCGCGCGAACCACCGATTTCACCGACCATGATGACGGCCTCGGTCTGCGGGTCGGCTTCGAATAGGGCGAGGCAATCGATGAAGTCCAGCCCCTTGATCGGGTCGCCGCCGATGCCAACGCAGGTCGATTGGCCGAGGCCGAGTTGAGTCGTTTGATGCACGGCTTCGTAGGTCAGCGTGCCGGAGCGCGAGACGATGCCGATCTTGCCCTGCTGGTGGATGCGACCGGGCATGATGCCGATCTTGCAGACGCCGGAGGTGATGACGCCGGGGCAGTTGGGGCCGATGAGTTTGGCGCCGTTGGCGGAGAGCGCGGCCTTGATGTTCAGCGCGGCTTTCACATTCAGCATGTCCAAAACCGGGATGCCTTCGGTGATGCAGACGATGACTTCGATGCCGGCGTCCGCCGCTTCGAGGATCGAGTCGGCGGCGAACGCGGCGGGGACGTAGATCATGGTCGTGTTGGCTTGCGTGTTTCGCACGGCGTCGCGCACGGTGTTGAAGACCGGCAGGTCGAGATGCGTCTGTCCGCCCTTGCCGGGGGTGACGCCGCCGACCATAGTTGTGCCGTAGGCGATCGCCTGTTCGGAGTGGAACGTGCCCTGTTTGCCGGTGAAACCCTGGCAGATGACGCGGGTGTCTTTGTTAATCAGGATGCTCATCGTGCAACCTCGATGCTGACAAAATTAGATAACAATTTTTTTCTCCATCCCCCAACCGTCCATACCCGCATCAACCCCCCTGAACTCTTGCCCAGTACGAAAACGAAACAAAATTCGACCTGCCCATTCACCTTCAGTCTCAATTCTGTAGTTCAAAATAAGCCCACCGAAAAAAGATGGTTTTGCCCGTTCTTTATGGAAATAAATTTCTCCCCTGACCAGTTTTTCAGCGGTGTCCGGGGAAATTTTCCACCAGCCGCTCTCCCATTCAAGGTTTTCCTTATCGAGCATTTTCATGTGCCCAAGATGTTCAATGAGGTGAATGCGTGGTGTCATAAGTAAGTCGCTAAGTCGCATGATCCACGGCGAGTTCCGCCGCATGGGTGAGACTCTCGGCGGCGAGGATCGCCAAGCCGGACTGCGCCAGCAGCGCGCGGCCTTCGTCGGCGTTCGTGCCTTCGAGGCGCACGATGACCGGCACTTTGACGCCGACTTCTTTCACCGCCTGGATGATGCCTTCGGCGATCACGTCGCAGCGGACGATGCCGCCGAAGATGTTGATGAGCACGGCTTTGACGTTGGCGTCGAGCAGGATGATCTTGAAACCTTGCGCGACCGTTTCGGGGGTCGCGCCGCCGCCGACGTCGAGAAAGTTCGCGGGCGTGCCGCCTTTCAACTGGATCAAATCCATCGTCGCCATCGCGAGCCCGGCGCCGTTGACCATGCAGCCGATGTTGCCGTGGAGCGCGACGTAATTCACGTTCGCCGCGTTGGCGGCGGCTTCTTTCGCGTCGATCTGGCTGTCGTCCTGCAACGCGGCGAGTGCTTTGCGGCGGTACAGCGCGTTGTCTTCGACGCTCATCTTGCAGTCGAGCGGCAGCACGCGGTTGTCGGTCGTCACGACCAGCGGATTGATTTCCAGCAAGCTCAGATCGTTGCTGATGAACACGCGATATAGCGCGGGCAGGAGTTTGCAGAAATCCTTGTACGCGTCGCCCGTGAGATCGAGTGCAAACGCCAGCGCGCGGCACTGGAAATCCTGCACGCCGAGCATCGGATCGCAGACTTCCTTCAGCACTTTTTCCGGCGTGGCGTGAGCGACGTCTTCGATGTCCATGCCCCCTGCGGCGGACGCGACGACGACGACGCACTCGGTTTCGCGGTCCACCAATATCGATAAATACAGCTCGCGCGCAATCGATAAGGTCTCTTCGACGAGCACGGTGTTCACCGGCTGGCCGTCGGGCGCGTTTTGCTGCGTGACGAGCGTCGAACCGAGCAGCGCAGCCGCCAGCGCACGCACCTCAGCGGTCGATTTCACCACCTTGACCCCGCCCGCCTTGCCGCGCCCGCCGGCGTGGATTTGCGCTTTGACGACCCACGCGTCGCCGCCCAGTTCAGTGGCAGCCGCCACCGCATCGTCGGCGCTGTCGGCCACCCGGCCGCGCGGCGTGATAATGTTGGCCGAACGCAGGATCTGCTTGGCCTGATACTCGTGCAGGTTCATGAATGATGAATAGGAAAGCTCGCGAAAACGTGCATTTTGAAGCAAACCCCCCCGATGCGAAAGCCGCGCAAGCGGATTCGTCCGGACCGGTCATCCGCGTCGTCACGCGCATCGCCGAACTCGACCCCGCCGCCTGGGACGCGCTGGCCGGCGAATCGCCGTTTGTGCGCCATGCGTTTCTGCACGCACTGGAAGCCACTGGCTGCGTCGGCGTCCACATCGGCTGGGAACCGGTGCACCTCGCGCTGTTCCGCGACGGCGCGCTGGCGGCGGCGATGCCGCTCTATGTCAAGCATCATTCCTGGGGCGAATTCGTCTTCGACTGGGCCTGGGCCGACGCCTACCGCCGCCACGGCCTCAACTATTACCCCAAGCTCGTCTGCTGCGCACCCTTCTCGCCCGTGCCCGGCCCGCGCCTGCTGGCGATGAACGACGCCGACCGCACAACGCTGATCCAGGCCGCACTGAAACTCGCGCACGACACCAGCTGCTCGTCATTCCACCTGCTGTTTCCCACCGCGCCCGACCATGCAGCGCTGGAATCGAGCGGCCTGCTGCACCGCAGCGGCTTCCAGTTTCACTGGCATAACGACGGCTACGCCACCTTCGACGATTTCCTCGCCGCGCTCACCCACGACAAGCGCAAGAAAATCAAACAGGAACGCAAGAAACTTGCCGCCGCCGGTATCAGCTTCCGCTGGCGCGACGGCCACACCGCGACCGACGACGACTGGGCACATTTCTGGCGCTGCTACGCCGACACCTACGCCCGCCACCGCAGCGACCCCCACCTGAACCCTGAATTCTTCGCCGAAATGCGTCAACAGATGCCGGACAATGTTGTACTCATCCTCGCCGACCAGAACGGCGAACCGGTCGCCGCGTCGTTCTGCCTGCGCGATGGCAAGCGGCTATATGGCCGCCACTGGGGCACGCTCGCCTATGTGCCCGGCCTGCATTTCGAGGCGTGTTACCAGCAGGGGATCGAGTACGCGATTGCCCACGGTCTGGTTGCGTTTGAAGGCGGCGCGCAGGGTGAACACAAGCTTGCGCGCGGCCTGGTGCCGACTGCCACGCATTCCTGGCACTGGCTGGCGCACGCCGAATTCCGCAATGCGGTCGATCATTTTCTGCAGCGCGAAACCGACGCCATCGCGCATTACATGGACGAAATGGAAGGGCCGTTCCGGCGCGAGCCGCAGGCCTGAACGGTACGCAACTAAATCAGAACCGCTGTCAGATACCCCACGTACAGCGCGCCATTCACAAACAGGTGCCACACACGCAGACCACCGTTGATCGCCTTCCAGCGCAACCAGAAGGCCGCGACCAGTGTGACCACGACACCGAGCAGCACTTCTTTTTGTGCGGCCCAGGGCGTAAGCGAGACGCCGATGGCGGGCAGCAGCGTCCCCTGAAACACCATTGCGCCGGTGATATTGCCGAACGCCAGGGTGTCCTTGCGCTTCCTGATCCACAGGATGGAGTTCACCTTCTCTGGCAGTTCGGTGGCGATGGGAATAATCATCAGCGACAACAGCAGCGCCGAGATGCCGATGATCGGTGCGGCCTGTTCCACGCCGTGGATGAAGCCCTTGGCGCCCAGTACCAGCAAGCCCAGCCCCAGGCCCAGTTGCACGATGATGAGAAACAGGTTCTGTGACAGGCCCAGCCGGGTCAGCAGCATCGGCGCGCCGGCCTCGGTGGCATGGCCGTCGGCCACCAGCTTGCTCGACGCGCGCAGGGTGAGCATCACGTAAAAGAAATAAATCATCACCATCACGAAAGCGATCAGGACGCGCACCCAGCTTTCGGTATGCGGCACGAACATCGCCGCAAAGGCCAGCACAAAGGCCATCAGGAAAAAGTCCAGATCGCGCTTGAGGCCGGTTTTCTCGGGCGAGAGATGGCCCTTGAGCCCGCGCTTACGCAGAACCGCCAGCCCCATCAGGCATAAAGACAGCGTGGACAGCATCAGGGGGGCACCCAGTATCGCGCCGACACCGATTTCTTCGTTGGTCGCCGCGTCACCGGTCGTCGAAAAGATCGCCAGCAGCGGCACCAGGGTTTCCGGCATCGCCGTACCCACGGCAGCAAACAGCGAACCGGTCACGCCTTCCGAGATTTTGAGTTTTTCGCCCAGATGTTCCAGTGCGTTGACAAAGATTTCCGCCGCCACGAGGATGAGCAGCAGAAAACCGAGAAGTTGGAGAAACAGCATGGAAGGCGATCAGCAGGCAGGGAACGGAGATTCTACCAGCCTGGCCGGTGCGTCCCTGGCGCATTTCACGCGTCTGGGCGAGGGCGCGTTTCACCGCCATCTGGCCGGCACGCACGGCGTTGCTGTCGTGCTTTTTACCGCGCCGTCGTGCGGCAGTTGCCGTGCCTGGAAACGCCTGTTGCCACTTGCGCTCGATGGCATCGCTGATGCGCTGTACGAAGTCGATGTCAGCGAGGCCACGGGGGTCGCGCGTGAATACGGCCTGTTCCATCTGCCGACACTCTTTCTGTATCGCGACGGACGGTTTCATGCCGAGTTGCAGTGCGAGGCCCGTGCCGCCGCAGTGCGCGCGGCGATACTTGCGCTGCTGGCGGCTCCGGCTCAGGACGAACCCTGATCTCGCTGCGTGTGCTTATCTTCAGCCCAGTGCCCGCCCGGCAAATACCACCGCTATCGTCACCAGACCGATGATGAGATTGATGCCGATGAGCTGGCGAATTTGCGCCAGTGCTGCGCCTCCGGCCTTCCAGTCCTGTGCGGCGACGGCACGCTGGAGTTTACGCGTGGGCGCAAAGAAAACATGGGCGAAAATCAGCATCATCACCACGCCAAGAACAAACATGGTCAGCACGTAATGCGGTGCGCCCAGTCCGCCGAATTTCATGAACATATGCAGCCCGCTCGCCAGGATGAGCAGCACGGACAGCCACACCCAGGGAAAGAACTTGCCAAATACGCCCAACCACAGGGTGAGGCGTTGCGGTGGTTCGAGCACGCTGGCGGCGACGGGGCGCAATGCCATCCAGGCGAAGAACATGCCGCCAACCCAGACGACGACACCGAGGACATGCAGCAGAGTCAGCAGGGAATTCATAAGTGTCCTTTCAGAACAGTGGGGGGATGATCGAGGACCCGCCTGACCGGAGCAAAGCTGCGCCGGTGCTGCGGACAGGCACCATGCAGTTTGAGTGCATCAAGATGACGGGCGGTGCCGTAGCCCATGTGCCGGGCAAAGCCGTACTGCGGATAGTCGTCATGCAGCCGGCACATGAATCGGTCGCGCTCGGTTTTGGCCAGGATCGATGCAGCGGCAATGGCGGCGACGGTGTCGTCGCCCTTCACGACTGCCTGCGAACGCCACGGCCAGTCGGGGCAGCGGTTGCCATCGACCCACACCTCGTCGGGCGCGCGCGTCAGGCCCTCAACGGCGCGTCGCATCGCCAGCAGAGTGGCCTGCAGAATATTGATGCTGTCGATTTCGGCGACGCTGGCTTCGGCCACGCACCAGGCCAGGGCGTGGCTACGTATGGCATCCGCCAGGCGCTCGCGTGCAGCGGCGGAGAGTTTTTTGGAATCGCGCAGCCCCGTAATGGGGCGTGCCGGATCAAGCATGACGGCAGCGGCCACCACCGGACCGGCGAGCGGGCCGCGCCCGGCTTCATCGACACCGCACAGACCGGCCGGACCCAGATGGAGGACAATTTCGGACAGCATGTTCAGGCATTCACCAGATAGGGGCTAAGCGCGGCAGCGATGCGCGCGCCGGCATTCTGCCGCAGCGACAGGTGCATGGCATGGAAACGGGTCGCCAGCGCGGCACGGCGCGGCGCATCGTCGATCCAGGCTAGCACGTCGTGCGCCAGATGTTCGGGGGTGGCGGCCTCCTGCACACGCTCGGGCACGATGAACTCGCTCGCGAGGACATTGGGCAACCCGATCCACGGCTGGAGCGCTTTTCTGCGCATGAGCCAGCCGGTAAGCGCAGGCACACGATAGGTAATCACCATGGGTTTCTTGAACAGCGCCGCTTCTAGGGTGGCAGTGCCCGACGCCACCACGGCCACATCGCACGCCGCCAGCGCGACATGGGACTGGCCCGTCAGCACCCGCACGTCGAGGGCGATAGCGCGGCGCGCGTTCGCGATCAGAGTCGCGGCCGCCGCGCTCGCGGCCGGCATCACGAACTGTGCGTCGGGATAGCGTTGCCGTATCAGCACCGCAGCATCGATCATGAGTCTGGCGTGATGTTTCACTTCGGACAGTCGGCTGCCCGGCAACAGGGCGAATACCGGACCGGCTGTCAGTTCCAGCGCTGCGCGTGCAGCAGCGGTATCCGGCGCGAGTGGAATGACATCGGCGAGTGGATGGCCAACATAAGTGACCGGAATTCCGGCATCGCGGTAGAGTGTCTCTTCGAATGGAAACACCACCAGCATGTGCGAAACCGCCTTGCGTATGGCGTGGATACGCTCGGGCCGCCAGGCCCAGATCGACGGGCTGACAAAGTGCACCGTAGGAATGCCCGCTGACTTCAGTCGTGTTTCCAGCGCAAAGTTGAAATCGGGCGCGTCGATCCCGACGAAGACGCGGGGACGCTGCTCAAGAAAATAGCGCGCAATGCGCGAACGGATGCGCAGCAGTTCGGGCAGATGACGCAGGACCTCGACGTAGCCGTTGACCGCCAGTTTTTCACTCGGGAAGATCGCCGCAACGCCGCTTTCGATCAGGCGTGGCCCCGCGATGCCGGCCACCCGCAGCGCCGGGTGCCCCTGCCGCAGGGCGCGAATGCAATGTGAACCCAGGAGATCACCGGAGGCTTCTCCAGCGACCACGCCCAGATCAATCACCGAATGATGCCGCGCTCGGCGCGTGCAATGAAATCGAGCAGTTGTCGCACCTCGGGATGTGCGTGGGCTTCGGGTTCGAGCTTGTCCTGCGCTTCGGCAAGCGTGTTGCCTTCGCGGTAGAGGGTCTTGTATGCGCGCTTCAATACCGCCAGTGATTCAGCAGAAAATCCGCGCCGTTTGAGCCCTTCGCTATTCAGGCCATGCGGCGCAGCCGGCTGGCCAGCCGCCATGACAAAGGGCGGAATATCCTTGAACACCACACTGGAGATACCCGTCATCACATGCGCACCGATCTTGCAGAACTGGTGCACACCGGTGAAGCCGCCCAGAATGACCCAATCCCCGATTTCGGCATGACCCGCCAGCGAGGCGTTGTTGGCGAATATCGTGTGGTCACCCACCAGACAGTCGTGCGCGATGTGGACGTAGGCCATGATCCAGTTGTGATTGCCGATGGTGGTGACACCACGATCCTGCACCGTGCCGGTGTTGAAGGTGCAGAATTCGCGGATGACATTGTCGTCGCCAATCTCCAGCCGCGTCGGCTCGCCTGCGTATTTCTTGTCCTGCGGCGCTTCGCCGAGCGAGACAAAGTGGAAGATTTTATTGCGCGCCCCGATGGTGGTGTGGCCGGTGATGACCGCATGGTGGCCCACGGTCGTGCCCGGGCCCATGACGACGTGCTCGCCGATCAGGGTATAGGCGCCGATTTCGACATCATCGGCAAGCTGCGCCCCCGGCGCGATGATCGCAGTGGGATGGATGATCGCCATGGTCAGGACTTGTCGCGCGCGCCGGAATCGCGCGCCGGATTGTCGCGCAGCGTTGCCATCAATTCGGCTTCGGCCACCAGCGCGCCCTCCACTTCTGCGCGCCCCCGGTATTTCCAGATGCCACGCATTTCGCGCACGATCTCGATCTTGAGCACCAGCTGGTCACCCGGCACCACCGGCTTCTTGAAGCGCGCGCCGTCGATGCCCGCAAAATACACAATGCCGATGTCTTCCGGCGCGTAGTTCTTGGTTTTGAACGACAGGATGGCGGCAGCCTGCGCCATCGCTTCCAGAATCAGCACCCCCGGCATGACCGGCGCGCCCGGAAAATGTCCCGGGAAAAACGGCTCATTGATGCTGACGTTCTTGATCGCGGTGATGTGCTTGCCCAGCTCGAGTTCGGTGACCTTGTCGATCAGCAGAAACGGATAGCGATGCGGCAGATATTGCATCACTTCGGTAATGTCCATGGTGCTCACGGCTTGTCTCCCCATTCTTTCATTGTTTTTTCCAGCTCTTTCACCCGCTTTGCCAGTTTGTCGAGGTTGCGCAGGTGGACCGCATTCTTCTGCCACACGGCGTGTTCGGAAAACGGCAGCGCCGACGTATAGCTGCCGGCCTCGGGCAGCGACTTGGTGATCAGCGTATTGGTTGAAATACGCGTCCCGTCTGCAATTTCGAGATGCCCGGCAATCATGGCCGCGCCGCCGATGGTGCAGTGGCGACCGATTTTCGCGCTGCCGGCGATGCCGGTACAGGCGGCAATCGCAGTATGGGCGCCAATGATGACGTTGTGCGCAATCTGGATCTGGTTATCGAGCTTGACGCCGTTTTCGATACGCGTGTCTTCGAGCGCACCCCGGTCGATGGTGGTGTTGGCTCCGACTTCGACATCGTCACCGATGATCACCCGGCCAATCTGCGGAATTTTTTCCCACATCCCGTCATTCGGTGCAAAGCCGAATCCGTCGGCACCGATGACACACCCCGAATGCAGGATCGCGCGGTCGCCGATTTCGCAGTGGGGATAGACCGTCACGCTGGCATGCAGCAGACAATCGGCTCCAATCTTCGCGCCATCTCCCACTACACAGTTGGCTCCGATCACACTGCGCGCGCCTATGGTCGCGCCACTGCCGATCACGGCGCCGGGGCCGATGCTGGCTTCGATGGCAATCACCGCATCGGCCGCAACGCAGGCACGCTCATGTACGCCCGCAGGCGGACGCGGCGGCGGATTCAGCAGCGCAGACACGCGCGCGAAATACAGGTAGGGATGGGCGGTAAGGATACGCGGCAGGTCGCAGGCGTCGCGCGCCTCCAGCGGCAGGATCACTGCCCCCGCGCGGGTGTGCTGCAATTGTGCGAGGTAGCGGCTTTGCGCGACGAAACCGATTTCGTCGGCAGTCGCCCGCTCCAGCGGAGCCACCTGACGGATGCTGCGCGCGCCATCCCCGATCAGCTCGCCACCGAATCGTGCTACCAGTTCGGTCAGGGTCGCCGTCATGGCGCGTGCAGATTAAAGCGCGGCCTTACTTGCCACCCAGCGCGCGCATGACCCGCTCGGTGATGTCGATTTTGGAATCCACGAATACAGCCTGCTCGACGACGAGATCGAATTTTTCAGCTTTGGCGATTTCCTGAATGGCTTTACGCGCACGTTCCTGGATCTGGCCCAGTTCTTCGTTGCGTCGCAGGTTCAGGTCTTCACGAAATTCACGGCCCTGGCGTTGCAGATCGCGATTGAGGTTGCCCAGATCACGCTCCTTGTTCTTGCGTTCGCTATCAGACATGGTCACGCCATCCTTGTCGAGCTGGGCCTGCAGATCACGGCCCTGTTTGGCGAGCTTTTGCAGTTCCTGATCGCGCGCGGCAAATTCGCGCTCGAGTTTTTTCTGCGCGGTCACCGACAGCGGTGCTTCACGCAGGATGCGTTCAGTATTCACAAAACCGATTTTGGTCTCGGCCATTGCAGGTGTAGCCATACAGACCGATGCGAGGACCAGGGTTGTTGCCAGTTGCTTGAATTTCATCATCTCACTCCGTCACTACTGCCCTAGAACGAATTGCCCAGGGAGAATTGGAAAATTTCCGTCTCGTCGCCATCCTTGGTGACCAGCGGTTGCGCCAGGCTGAATTTGAGCGGGCCGAGCGGCGACACCCATAACACCGCCAGACCCGCCGAATAACGCAGGTCGTCAAAAGCGAATGACGCGAAACGACCCTGATCATCAGACGGTCCGAAAGTTGCACCGGCATCGACGAAGGCCGACATGCGGAACTGATCGTCCTTGAGACCCGGCAAGGGGAAAAAGAATTCCGCATTGCCGACAATGCGCTGGTCACCGCCCAGCGCATCATCGTTGGCGTCCTTGGGACCCAGCGTGCTGGTTTCGAAGCCGCGCACCGAACCGTTGCCGCCCGCGTAGAAGTTCTTGAAGAAAGGCAGCGGCTTGCCCGACAGGCCATTGCCGATGCCGATCTCGCCATTGAGCATCAGCGTATAGCGCTTGCCGATGGGGAAATACTGCTGGTGCTGGAACGACAGTTTGTAGTATTCGAGGCTGCCCAGCGGGGTGCCGACTTCAGCCGATACGCGCTGCATCATGCCGCGCGTGGGAAACAGGAAACTGTTGCGGGTATCGCGTGCCCAGGCTGTATCGAGCCGGACAGTGTCGTTGTCGTTGCCAAATTCATCGATAAAGCGTTCTTGCGGATTAAAGGTCGCCGGGTCGCTGTCACCGAAAACTTCGAGCGAAGTCTGTTCGTAAGTCGCGCCAAACGAAATGTAATCGCGCTCGTTTACCGGCAAACCAAAACGCGCGCCCAAGCCATAGGTTGAAGTCTTGTAGTCCCCGACGTTATCCAGTGAGGTCGCATCGACATCTCGCCGGAACACGTCATACCCCAGACTAATGCCGTCGATCGTGTAATAGGGGTTGGTGTAGGACAGGGAATAGACCGTGTTGACACTGCCGGAGTTGAGCTGCACCGACAGCCGGTTGCCGGTGCCAAACACGTTGGACTGCGACACCGAGCCCGAAATCACCAGACCTTCGTTCGACGAAAAGCCTGCACCGAGCTGCACGTTGCCTGTCGATTTTTCTTCCAGGCTGACGTTGACATCGACCTGGTCGGTGGTGCCGGTCACGCTCGGTGTTTCGACATTCACTTCATTGAAAAACCCAAGCCGGTTCAGACGGTCGCGCGAGCGGTTGATTTTTTCGGCGTCGTAGTACGCGCCTTCCATCTGGCGCATTTCGCGGCGCACCACTTCGTCACGGGTTTTGGTATTGCCCGCCACGTTGATACGGTTCACGTAGACGCGGCGACCCGGATCAATAAACAGCGTGAACGCCACGGTGTTCTTGTCCTTGTCGAATTCCGGAACCGCGTTCACGTTGGCAAAGGCATAGCCGTCATTGCCGAGTCGGTCGCCGATTTTCTTGGTGGTTTCGGTCAGGCGGTCGCGGACGAATATAGCGCCGGGCTCCAGTGTGATGAGCGCTTTGAGTTCTGCTTCGGGTGCCAGCATCTGGCCGGCCAGTTTCACCTCCGACACGGTGTACTGCGGCCCCTCGGTCACGTTGAGCGTGATGTAGATGCCCTGCTTGTCCGGCGAAATCGAAACCTGGGTCGATTCAACGTTGAACTCCAGATAGCCCCGGTTGAGATACCAGGAGCGCAGGGTTTCGATATCCCCACCAAGGCGCGACTTCGAATACTGATCGTTCTTGGTATACCAGGTCAGCCAGCCCGGCGTAGACGAAGTGAACTGCTTGAGCAGTTCCTTCTCGGTGAACGCCTTGTTGCCGACGATGCTGATCTGCTGGATTTTTGCGCTATCGCCTTCCACCACATCGATCTGCACGGCGGTGCGGTTACGCTCCAGCGGCGTCAGCGTGGTCTTGATTTCGGCCGAGTATTTGCCCCGGTTGTAATACTGGCGCTGCAATTCCTGCTCGGCCTTGTCCACCAGCGAGCGATCCAGCACACGGCCTTCTGCCAGGCCCGTCTGCTTGAGGCTGGCTTTCAGTTCTTCGTCGGAAAATTCCTTGATGCCGTTGAGCGTGACGCTGGCAATCGAGGGGCGCTCTTCAACCGTGACGATCAGCACCCCGTCGCGCGCATCCAGCCGCACATCCTTGAAAAATCCGGTGGCATACAGCGCCTTGATCGCCGCCGCCGTTTTTTCGTCGGTCATCATCTCGCCGACCTTTACCGGCAGGTAACTGAATACCGTGCCCGCTTCGGTGCGCTGGATGCCTTCGACGCGAATATCCTTGACGATGAAGGGTTCTTCGGCTGCGGCAGGTTGAACGAACAATGCGGCAGCAAGGGCCAGCGACAAACGGTTCAGAATCATGGAGGTTTTTTATCCGCCCAGCAGGCGTTGAAAATCATTGAACAGGGCAAACGTCATCAACAGCAGCAACAACGCCAGGCCAACCCGGCTGCCGATTTCCATGACGCGCTCGGATACCGGCCGACCAGTCAAAACTTCGGCAACATAATACATGAGGTGCCCCCCATCCAACAGCGGCACCGGCAGCAGATTGAGCACGCCAAGACTGACGCTCACCAGCGCGAGAAAGCTGACAAAACTGATCCAGCCCAGCGCTGCGCTCTGCCCTGCATAGTCGGCAATGGTGAGCGGGCCCGAGAGGTTCTTCCATGACACCTGCCCCAGCACCATGCGCCCCATCATCTCCAGCGTGAAAATACTCGTGTCCCAGGTCCGGATGGCCCCGTGCCACAAGGCTTCCAGCGGCCCATAGCGCACTTCGGTCATCAGCGACGCCAGCATCGCCTCATCGACTTTGGGGCCTGCGCCGATTTTGCCGACACGTTCGCCCGCTTCGTCCACCGGCTCGGGGTTCAGCGTCAGCCTGGCCGACCGGCCATCGCGCTGGTAGGTGATGGTGAGTGGCAGGCCGGGATGCGCGCGCACGATCTGCACCCAGTCCTGCCAGGTTGCCACCGGCTGGTCGTTGGCAGTCAGCACAACATCGCCAGGCTGCAAACCGGCACGCGCCGCGGTCCCGTCGGCCAGCACGGTGCCGATGACGGGCGCAATGGCCGGGTCGTAGCGCACGATACCCAGCGGGCGCAGGGTGTCCTGTTCGAGATTCTCGCTTGCCAGCGGCAGTGATGCCATCTGCACGGTACGGCCATCGCTCAGTTCCAGGGTGATCGGCTGGTTCGCCACGCCAGCGCGCAGCAAGGCGAGCCGCACATCCTGAAACGATGGGGTGGCGTCACCGTTCACCTGCCTGATTTCATCGCCCGCCACCAGCCCGGCACGCGCCGCCGGGGTGTTGGCCGGGGGTTCGCCGATCAGGGGCTTGAGCACGGGCAGGCCCTGCATCAGCAACACCCAGTAAAAAGCGATCGCCAGCAGAAAATTGGCCGCCGGCCCGGCAGCGACGATGCCGATGCGCCGCCACACCGTCGCGCGATTGAAACTGCGATGCGCATCGGCGGGCGGGACTTCGCCCTCGCGTTCATCGAGCATTTTGACGTAGCCGCCAAACGGCAGGGCCGCCAGGGTCCATTCGGTCTGGTCGGCACCGAAACGGCGGCTGAGCAAGGGCTTGCCGAAGCCGACTGAAAAACGCAGCACCTTGACCCCGGCCAGCCGCGCGGCCAGGTAATGGCCGAATTCGTGCACCACCACCAGTACGCCGATGGCCACCAGAAACCAGATGACAGTGTGTAAAACGCTCATGCGCGAACAGTTTCCAGATAGGTTGTGGTGACACGGCGCGCCTGACGGTCAGCTTCCAGCAAATCGTCAAGCGTCGTGGCAGCCCCGCCGGCCAGCGCCTCCAGCGCGTGGGCGATGCTGGCCGCGATCTGGCTGAACGATACCGCACCGGCGAGGAAGCGTTCGACTGCGACTTCGTTGGCAGCGTTCAATACCGCTGCGGCATTGCCCCCTGCAGCGAGGGCGTCAAACGCCAGTTGCAGGCACGGAAAGCGTGCGGTGTCGGGTGCTTCGAAACTGAGCTGCCTGCCCATCAGCTCAAGCGCAGACACGCCCGCCGCAATGCGCTCGGGAAAACCCAGCGCGTAGGCAATCGGGGTGCGCATGTCGGGCGTGCCC
>JAJXUA010000044.1 GCA_021783275.1 Pseudomonadota bacterium | reverse complement strand
GGAACACACTAATACGGCTCCGTCCATCTGGGCGGCGCCGGTGATCATGTTCTTGACGTAGTCGGCGTGGCCGGGGCAGTCAACGTGGGCGTAGTGACGGTTGGCGGTCTCGTATTCGACGTGGGCGGTGTTGATGGTGATGCCACGCGCCTTTTCTTCCGGGGAAGAGTCAATCTCGTCGTATTTCTTGGCCGCACCGCCGAATTTCTTCGACAGGATGGTGGTGATCGCCGCAGTCAGGGTGGTCTTGCCGTGGTCAACGTGCCCAATGGTGCCTACGTTGACGTGCGGCTTGGTCCGCTCGAATTTTTCCTTTGCCATTTTCTGTACTCCTTAAATTTGCACTAGCTTAAATTTGCACAAGAAGAATGATGCGATCCATCACGAACAGCATCCGCCGCCGAACTGCATTCCCAACCACTACGTCTAGCAGCCACATTTCAAACATGGGTGCGCGCCCTTCAGGCAACCACACCCCAAACTGGTGCCCGCGGACAGAATCGAACTGTCGACCTCTCCCTTACCAAGGGAGTGCTCTACCTCTGAGCTACGCGGGCCTGTGGTTTTGACACGCCAACCATCAAAACCCAGAAGCTCTTGCAAACTGGAGCGGGAGAAGGGAATCGAACCCTCGTCATAAGTTTGGAAAACTTCTGCTCTACCATTGAGCTACACCCGCTTAGCCCCGCTCTCACTACACAATCTGGTGGTGGGGGAAGGATTCGAACCTTCGAAGGCAGAGCCGTCAGATTTACAGTCTGATCCCTTTGACCGCTCGGGAACCCCACCCAAACGAAGCGCGAGATTATAGGGTGTTTCGAAAAGCCCTGTCAAACAGTGCTGGACTAAATTATGCTTAAACGTTGAACAGGAAATTCAATACGTCGCCATCCCTGACGACGTATTCCTTGCCTTCGGCACGCATTTTGCCGGCTTCTTTCGCGCCGGATTCGCCCTTGCAGGCCACAAAATCGTCAAATGCAATCGTCTGCGCGCGGATGAAACCGCGCTCGAAGTCGGTGTGGATGACCCCGGCCGCCTGCGGCGCGGTGTCGCCGATGTGGATGGTCCACGCGCGCACCTCCTTCACCCCGGCGGTGAAGTAGGTTTGCAGGCCAAGGAGTTTGTAACCGGTGCGGATGAGGCGGTCGAGGCCAGGCTCGGTCAGGCCCATCGATGAGAGGAAATCGACCTTGTCGGCCTCCTCCAGGTCGGCGATTTCGGCTTCGATGGAGGCGCATAGCGCGACGACTTCAGCGCCTTCGACTTTGGCGTGCGCACGCACGGCGTCGAGGTGCGGGTTGTTCTCGAAGCCGTCTTCCGCGACGTTGGCCGCATACAGCACCGGTTTGGCGGTGATGAGGCAGTAGGGCTTGATCAGCGCGAGCTCTTCTTTGGTGAAGTCGAGCGCGCGCACGGCCTTCGCCTCGTTCAACTGCGCGAGGCAACGGTCGAGCACGGCGACCAGCGCCTTCGCGTCCTTGTCGCCCGACTGCGCGAGCTTGCGGTGGCGGGTCGCGGCTTTTTCCACCGTCGCCATGTCGGCCAGCGCCAACTCGGTGTCGATAATTTCGATGTCGCGGATCGGATCGACGCTGCCCGAGACGTGGACGACGTTGTCGTCGGCAAAACAGCGCACGACATGAACAATCGCGTCGGTCTCGCGGATGTTGGCGAGAAACTGGTTGCCCAGGCCCTCGCCTTTCGACGCGCCCGCGACGAGGCCCGCGATGTCGACGAATTCGACAATCGCGGGCTGGATTTTTTGCGGATTGACGATTGCAGACAGCGCGGCGAGGCGCGCGTCCGGCACTTCGACGATGCCGACGTTGGGCTCGATGGTGCAGAACGGGTAGTTCGCCGCTTCGATGCCGGCCTTGGTGAGCGCGTTGAAAAGCGTGGACTTGCCGACGTTGGGCAGGCCGACGATGCCGCATTTGAGACTCATGGAGATTCCTGAATTTTAGGGGGGAGGGAGCGGGTGTTCGCGCGCTGGATGGCGGCATCCCAGTTGCCTTGCTCGATCAGGGGCATCAGGGCAACGGCACGCTGGATCGCTGTATCGATTTCGGCCTGCTCTTCCTGACGCGGCGGTTTCAGCACGTAATCGGCGACCACACGACGGTCGCCGGGATGGCCGATACCGATACGCAGCCGCCAGAAATCCTGCGTACCCAGGTGGGCGGTGATGTCCTTGAGGCCATTGTGCCCCCCCAGCCCGCCGCCAAACTTCAAGCGTAACTGGCCGGGTGGAATATCCAGCTCATCATGCACCACCAGGATTTCGGCAGGCGCAATGCGATGGAAACGCGCCAGCGCGCCGACCGACTGGCCGGAACGGTTCATGAACGTCTGCGGCAACAGCATCCAGGCTGCCCCAACCCGGCCGACCAGCCCGTGGAAGCGTGCCTCGTGGGCCAGCGGGCTGCGGCTGTCGTATGCCAGGCGCGCGCAAAACCAAAACCCGGCGTTGTGCCGGGTTTCTTCGTAGTCGCGCCCGGGGTTACCCAGGCCGACAATCAGGCGCGGAACGGTCGAGCCGGACACAGTCATGCAGACACATCGCCCCCGCTTTCAGGGAGGGCACGCGCTGTTCAGGCGGCCGGGGGCGCCGCAGGCTCGGCAGGTGCGTCTTCCGCAGCCACGCCCTTGGGTGCATTGACTGAGGCCACCGCCGGGTTCTCGGATTTGACATGGGCCACCAGCTCAACGCCATCAGGCAGCACCAGTTCGTTGGCATGGATGGCGTGTCCGACTTCCAGTTTGCCCATGTCCACCTCGATGAACTCGGGCAGCTTGCCCGGCAGACAGGTCACATCGATCTCGTTGAGGATGTGGTGTGCCTTGCCGCCGCCGGTCTTGACGCCCGGAGCCACATCGGCATTGAGGAAATGCAGCGGGACCTTGACGTGGATCTTCTGGTTCTTGTCCACCCGCTGGAAGTCCACATGCAGCACCTGCTGTTTGTAGGGATGCCACTGGGTATCCCGCAGCAGCACGCTTTGCTGGCTGCCGTCCACGGTCAGTGTCAGCACCGACGCATGGAACGCTTCCTTGCGCAGGGCGTGATACAGCGCGTTGTGATCCAGTTCAATCTGCATCGGGGCAGCGGTGCCACCGTAGACGATGCCGGGGACTTTACCCGCGTGACGCAGACGGCGGCTCGCACCCGTTCCTTGCAATTCACGCTTGTATGCGATGACTTCGATTTCCATAGTATTTCTCCAGTTTCAGCTTAAAAGTTAACCACGTACCCCCGCGACCAGGGGTATTCAAACAGCCGCCATTCGATGCTGCTTATTCTATGAACAGCGAACTGACCGAATCTTCATTGCTGATGCGGCGGATCGTTTCCGCCAGCAGTTCAGCTACCGACAATTGCCGGATTTTTGCACACGCCAGCGCGTCAGCGCGCAGCGGAATGGTATCGGTGACGACCAGTTCATCAAGCGCGGAATTCGTCACGCGCTCGGCCGCCGTACCCGACAACACCGGATGGGTGCAATACGCCATCACCTTTCTGGCCCCGTGCTCCTTGAGGGCATTGGCCGCCTCACACAGGGTATTCGCCGTATCCACCATGTCGTCCATGATGATGCAGGTGCGGTCTTTCACGTCACCGATGATGTGCATCACCTTGGCCACATTCGGTTTGGGCCGGCGTTTATCGATAATCGCCAGATCGCATTCCAGACGCTTGGCAATCGCCCGCGCCCGCACCACGCCGCCCACATCGGGCGATACCACCATCAGGTTGGGATGGTTACGCTTCCAGATGTCGCCCAGCAAAATCGGGCTGGAATAGATGTTGTCCACCGGGACATCAAAAAACCCCTGGATCTGGTCGGAGTGCAGATCCATGGTCAGCATGCGGTCAACGCCAACCCCCTGCAACATGTTGGCGACGACCTTGGCGGTAATCGCCACCCGTGCCGAACGGGTACGGCGATCCTGCCGCGCATAGCCGTAATACGGGATCGCAGCGGTGATGCGGCCTGCCGAGGCACGCTTCAGCGCATCGACCATCACCATCACTTCCATCAGGGTGTCGTTGGTCGGCTGGCAGGTCGATTGCAGCACGAAGACATCCTTGCCACGCACGTTCTCGAGGATTTCGACCATGACCTCGCCATCCGAGAAACGCGAAACGGTTGCGCGCCCCAGATGGATGTTGAGATGACGCACCACGTCACCCGCCAGACGGGGGTGGGCATTACCGCTAAACACCATCAGGTTGTCTATGGACACAACAGTCTCCGGCCTGGCGACACCGCAACAAAAACAGCCGCCACCGGCGGCTGTCGCTCAACTGGCTGGGGAGGTAGGGATCGAACCTACGAATGTCGGAATCAAAATCCGATGCCTTACCACTTGGCGACTCCCCACTTGGGTACTACCCGGCGCAGCAGTCACTCAGGGGATGCCTGTCGAGACCCTGCGCCACAAAACCCTGCATCGAATCCGGTAAACGCCGAAGCACATCGTGTGCGGCGTCTTCCGTTGCAAATACTGCAAACACACAGGCCCCCGAACCGGTCATGCGCGCATCTCCAAAATGCGCCAGCCATTCAAGATGGCGGGCAATTTCCGGGTAACGGCCTGTGGCCACGGGCTGCAAGTCGTTATGAACTGCGCCCGCAGAAAAGCGCGCTATTTTGAGGGCTGGCGTGTTGCGTGTCAATTCCGGCGCAGCAAATATCGCGCCGGTCGCCACCTGTACCGGCGGCATCAGCACCACATACCAGGCGGGCGGCACGCTGACCGGGTGCAGGATCTCGCCCACCCCTTCGGCAAAGGCCGTCTGGCCAAAAATGAACACCGGCACATCTGCCCCCAGCTGCAATCCCAGGGTTTGCAGCGCCGCGCGCGACAGGTTCACCTGCCATAAGCGGTTCAGCGCCAGCAGCACCGTCGCCGCATCCGAGCTGCCCCCGCCCAGGCCTCCGCCCAAGGGGAGTTTTTTTTCCAGCCGGATAGTCACCCCCGCGCCGGCAGGCGCATACGCTTGCAGCAAGCGGGCTGCGCGCACCGTCAAATCCGCATCTTCGGCTACGCCCGGCAAATCACCCGCCCGCACGACCCGACCGTCATCACGCAGCTCCAGATACACCGTATCGGCGTAGTCGATGAAACGGAACACGCTTTGCAGCAGGTGATAGCCGTCTGGCCGACGGCCGACGACGTGCAGAAACAGATTGAGTTTGGCCGGTGCCGGGTAGGCGTGATTCACTGCCAGCGATCCGCCACCAGACGGATTTCCAGTCCTGCCCGCGTGACCACCAGTTTCTGCGGGCGGGCGGTGGTGTCCGGGGGGTACTGGAGATAATCGATCACCCAGCCGTCCTGCTTCAGTTGCCGCAGTCGGCCAGCCGCATCGCGCGTGGCTTCAAACGGGCGCTGCGGGTCGGGGCGCGCCTGGATCCACCAGACCAGTCCGGCAACCGGCAGCGTATACCCCAATGCCTCACGCGTCAGCGCTTCAGCGTCGGGGGCATGGCGTGCAGGCTGGTTGGGCAGGTCGAGCGTCACGCCGGATGCGTCACGCACGATGCGCGCCACCCCCTGCCCCAATGGCGAGGTCATGAAAAGCTCATCGGATTCGGCGCTGTGCTGCCAGCGGAGGTTGCCCGACAGGCTCTGCTCGTCGCTGCGCAAACCGATACGCCCGTGCATCACCCAGGCGTCGGCCAGCCCCTCACGCGATTCCGGCAATACGGGCGTGCGGTCGGGCAGCGACGCACACCCGGCGACGGCCAGCGACAGCAGCATGGCCACAATCGGGCGCATCATCAGGGCTTGAGTCGGCGCAGGGTTTCTAGCAGCACTTCGTTCTGGGGGTGGGTTTGCAGGCTGGTCTGCCATAAGTTGCCCGCTTCGTCGCGCTGGCCACGTGCCCACAGCACCTCACCCAGATGTGCGGCAATTTCCGGGTCGGGTCGCACCTTGTATGCGCGCTCCAGCATTTCCTGCGCACGCGCGAGGTTGCCCGAGCGGTATTGCGCCCACCCCACACTATCAAGAATGAAAGGGTCTTCAGGCGACAGGGACAGGGCCTTGTCGAGCAGGACCATGGCTTCAGCCAGTCGGTCGGTACGGTCGGCCAGGGTATAGCCCAGCGCGTTATAGGCTTGCGCATCGTCGGGGCGCAACACGATGACCCGACGCAAATCGGTTTCCAGCACATCCAGCTTGTCCAGCCGCTCGGCCACCATCGCGCGGTCATACAGCAACTCGGACGAATCGGGGTAACGTTTGAGCCCTTCGGTCAGCGTGGCGTAAGCCTCGGGAACCTGCTTGCCATCGCGCAGCAATTCGGCCTGCATCTGGATCAGCCGCACTTTCTGTGCATCGTTCTCCCCCACCGTGGCATCCAGCAGGGCGCGGGCTTCGTCCAGCTTGCCTGCCCGGGCGAGCAGCCCGGCCTGACGTGCCCGTGCAGGCAGCAGATAATTGCCGGCCGTCACCTGCGTGTAGTGCGCGATGGCCGCGTCAGTCTGCTTGGACTGTTCGTCGATTTGCCCCAGGTAGTAATGCACGGTATCGGGGTCGTTCGGTGTGTAATCCAGCGTTTGGGTCAGCAACCCGCGCGCGGCTGCGCTGTCGCCCAGTTGCAGCGCCAGCAGTCCGGCTGCCATGCTGATTTCGGCATTGCGCGGAAACGCCACCACCAGGCGATTGAATTCGTTACGTGCCTCGACAAACTGGCTGTCGGCGACCAGCGTACGCGCATAACCCAGCCGCACTTCACGCGCGTCGGGATAGCGAGCAAGAAAATCCCGCATGAAGCTCAGTGCGTCGGTACGTGAGGTTTTCGTCAGTAGCTGCGCCCGCAACAGGGCCGCAGGCTCCCAGCCCGGGCGCAACGTGTCGGCCTGCTGTAAAGCGGCAATGGCGGTTTCCATGCGGTCGGCGCCGGCAGCGGCCTGGGCCACGGCAAAACGGGCTTCGGGCAGCGTCGGGTGATCGGCCGCCAGCCGTTCCACCATGCCGAGCGTGGCCTGGGCGTCGCGCACCTTGCCCATCAGGGCACCCAGATGCAAAAACCCGTTGGCCGGATTCTGTTGCAGCAGCTTTTTCAGCAGCGGCTCGGCTTCATCGAGTTTGCCCTCGGCCAGCAGCAAGGCGGCCAGCGTCTGCTGCGCACGGGTCGAAGCCGGTTCGGTTCCTGCCCACAGGCGCGTGGCTTCCAGCGCACCCGCCTGGTTGCGCGCAAACATGGACACCTCCGCTGCGCGGCGGGCTACGCGCGGATCCTGCGTCTGCCGCGCCAGATCAAGATAGGTGGACTGCGCAATCCCGATCGCTCCGCGCTGCCCGGCCACTTCGGCGACCAGAAACCGGAACAACAGATCAGGGGTCAGGGGCTGGACAGGCAGATTCGCCGCAAGCGTTTCATCGGTTTCAGTCGTCTCTACCCCGGCCGCAGCGGGCGACGCCTGGGCCGCGTCGGGCTTGACGCCGGGCTGGGCACACGCGCCGACCAGCGTCAGCGCTAATAAAACGGTATAAGGCAAAACGGTATAAGGATGAAGCGATGCCATGGGGATATGCCTGTAATGGTTTGCCTGCATGATTCTAAGCTTTCGAGGCGCGGCTGCAAGCAAGGTTCAACGGCATCCGGCCCGGTCGCGAATTGCCTGCCAACGGTAGAATGCCCGGCCAGCCTTGTGATCTCTGCCCATGCCCGAACTTCCTGAAGTCGAAACGACCCGTCTGGGGCTGCTGCCTGCGCTTCAGCACCAGCTGCTCCAGCAGGTTGTGGTGCGCAATCCGCGTCTGCGCTGGCCCGTACCGGGCGACCTCGGATCGCGACTGTCCGGGCAGACGCTGCGTCAGATCGCGCGGCGCGGCAAGTACCTGCTGTTCGATTTTGGCGCGGCGACGCAGATTGTCCATCTGGGCATGTCGGGCAGCCTGCGGCTGACGACAGCCAGCGAACCGGCAGCGCTGCACGACCATCTCGACTGGCTGTTCTGCAACGGCGCGGTGCTGCGGCTGCGCGACCCGCGCCGCTTCGGCGCCGTGCTGTGGACGTCCGATGTGGCGAGCCATCCCCTGCTCGCGCATCTGGGCCCCGAACCCCTCACTGACGACTTCGATGCCGCCTGGCTCCATGCCCAGTGCCAGCGCCGCAACTCGGCAATCAAGCAGGTCATCATGGATGGGCACGTGGTGGTCGGCGTAGGCAATATTTATGCGTCGGAATCGCTTTTCCACGCCGGGATACGCCCGGCAATGGCAGCACGGCGTCTCAGCCGCCCCGCCTGCGCCCGGCTGGTTGAGGCGATCAAGCGGGTACTCACGGCGGCCATTGCCGCTGGCGGCAGTTCACTGCGGGATTACGTCGGAAGCCAGGGCGATCTGGGTTATTTCCAGCTGCAAACCCGGGTCTATGACCGCGCAGGCCTGCCGTGCAAAGTGTGCGCCCGCCCCATACGCCGCATCGTGCAAGGCCAGCGCGCCACGTTTTACTGCCCGCAATGCCAGCGCTGACCCCCATGCATCTGGTGCAGCGATCAAGTTTGTCATTAAGATGGCGTTAAATAACCGTGCTTTATCCTGTTCAGACTGCCCATGAACCCGTCTATCCTGGTTGACGAATTCGAGCATTACAGCGCCTGGCGCGACGCGGTGTATGTGCGCGTGGAAGCCCTGCGCAGCTGGCTTGCCAATCAGGAACTGGACGATCCCGAATCCGACATGCGCCTGGCGCAACTGCTGGAGCGCCTGCAGGAGGACACGCTCAACATTGCATTCGTAGCCGAGTTTTCACGCGGCAAGTCCGAGCTCATCAACGCGATATTCTTTTCGGATTACCGTCAGCGCGTGCTGCCGTCCTCCGCCGGGCGCACCACGATGTGTCCGACCGAACTCTATTTCGACCCCTTGCGCCGCCCGTCGCTGCGCCTGCTGCCGATCGACAGCAAAACCCGGCCCGGCAGTATTGCGGATTTCAAGCGCGACTCCGACGCCTGGACCGAGTTTCCCCTCGATCTGGATTCAGCCGAGTCCATGAGTGGCGTGCTGATGCACCTCGCGGATACCACACCGGTCGATGCCGCCACCGCCGAATCCTATGGCCTGATCGACACGGACGATCCGGAAACCGCACACATGCTGGCACGCGACGGACAGATTGCGATTCCGCGCTGGCGCCATGCGCTGATCAATTTCCCGCACCCGCTGCTGAAACAGGGCCTGGTGATACTCGACACGCCGGGCCTGAATGCCATCGGCACTGAGCCGGAACTGACGCTGAGCATGCTGCCCAGCGCCCATGCCGTACTGTTTCTGCTGGCCGCTGACACCGGTGTCACCAAGTCGGACATTGATATCTGGCGCAAGCATATCGCTCCGGTACATGGCGCAACGAGCGCCCGCATGGTGGTGATGAACAAGATCGACGGCCTGTGGGACGAACTCAAAAGCGATGCAGCCATTGATGCAGAAATCAGCCGCCAGGTCGCCAGCAGCGCCGCCCTGCTGGAACTCCCGCCCAGCCAGGTGTATCCGGTCTCCGCACAAAAAGCGCTGGTGGCCAAGGTGCAGGGCAATCAGGCACTGCTGGTGCGCAGCCGGTTGCCCCAGCTCGAAGCCGCGCTGACGCAGGAACTGATTCCGTGCAAACAGCGTCTGGTGAGCGAATCTGCACAAGCCACGGTGGAAGATATCGTCGTTAAAACCACCGAGCTGCTGGAAACCAGGCTCGCCACGCTTCAGGATCAGGTCGATGAGCTGGCCAGTCTGCGCGGCAAGAACCGTGACGTGATCCAGCACATGATGACCAAGGCCAACGAGGACAAGGAACACTTCGAGCGCGGATTGCAGCAGTTCAACGCCTTGCGCGTGGTGTTTTCCAGTCAGGTCATCGCGCTGCGCGAACGCCTGGGCATGCACATCCTGCAGCAGGAAGTGCAGAAAGCACGGCTGGGGATGGAAAGAAGCCGTTTCAGCGCCGGCTTGCGCGAAACCATGACGCATTTCTTTCGCCAGATGGACGACAACCTGACGGCTTCGTCAGACAGCATCCAGGAAATCCGCGCCATGATGACGGCGATGTACCAGAAGTTCAGCAACGAGCACGGTCTGGCCGCGGTGAACCCGCCCGATTTCAGCCTGCATCGTTACCGCAAGGAAATGGCACGGCTGGAGCAGATATTCGACGAGCGTTTCAACACGCTCTACAAGATGGTGACCCTGGGACAGCGCCAGTTGACGGCACGGTTTTTCGAGACCCTGGCCAACAAGGTGGTGCAGGTATTTGAGGTTGCCAACAGCGAAACCGAAGCCTGGCTGAAAGCGCTGATTGCCCCGATGGAAAGCCAGATACGCGAACACACCCTCCAGCTCAGGCGACGGCTCGACAGTGTCAGCCGCATCCATGCCGCGACCGAAACGCTGGACGAGCGTATCGATGAACTCGATGCGACGATGACCTCGGTGAGTGACATGCTGGACAATCTGGCACGCATCAACTCCCGGATTTACGATGCGCTTGCGGACAAACCCGGCGCGACGCGCCTCGCCCAAACCGCCTGAATTACTTGCCTGCGGTAAGCTGCAAAAACTTGACCTGAAGCTGTTCCGGCGTTTCCGGGTAATCCGGATTCAGCGGTATGCAATCGACCGGACACACCTCGACACATTGCGGCGTATCAAAGTGGCCCACGCACTGGGTGCACTTGTTGGGGTCGATGATGTAGATTTCATCGCCCTGCGCAATTGCATCGTTGGGACATTCGGGCAGACAGACATCGCAGTTGATGCATTCGTCTGTAATCATCATGGACATGGCGGACTCCGGATCAATATTTGGTTTTGCTTATTTTCTCACTTAACTTCTGCACAACCAACGGGTGCACAAAAGAATCCACCTTGCCGCCCAGCTGGGCGATCTCGCGGATCATGCTGGCCGATATGAACATGTATTGATCCGAAGGGGTGAGAAATAAGGTTTCAATGTCGGGTTTGAGGTTGCGGTTCATGCCCGCCAGCTGGAATTCGTATTCGAAATCGGAGGCGGCCCGCAAACCGCGCAGCACGGCAATCGCCCCCTGATCCGCCACAAAGTCGATCAGCAGCCCGGAAAATCCTTCGACTTCGACCCCGGGGATATCGGCCAGCACTGCCCGGGCCATGGCGACACGTTCGGCCATCTCAAAATAAGGCCGTTTGTTGGGCGAAGCCGCGACGGCAACGATGACACGCTCAAACAGCCGTGCCGCGCGGCGCACCAGGTCTTCATGGCCGCGCGTAATGGGGTCAAACGTGCCGGGGTAGACTGCAATCTGCATGGGCTGTCCTGTTTTGTATCAATCTGACTGACGATTCGACGGCGGTTCAAACCCGCCATCCCAGGGTCAAGCCCGGAATCTCAAACCTTGACCAGCAGGGCAAAGTGCGAACGCCCTGCGCGCCCGCTGCGGTGAATGATAAACCCGGACGGTGCAATCACTTCACCGGCCTGCTCGACGTACACCTGCCCGCCACTCGCCAGATGGTGCGACAGTTCCGCCAGGACAGGCGCAGCCAGATCGCTGTCAAATGGGGGATCGATCAGGATCAGGTCGAAGGTTTCGCGATTCACGGCCAGCCAGTTGAGCGCTTCGGCACGCTGGATGTCCACCTGCTCGGCGCACAGCAGGGCGCGGTTTTTTTGCAGCGCAGCCATCGCTGCCGCATCACGTTCCACCATCACCACACGTGCCGCGCCGCGTGACGCCGCTTCGAACCCCAGTGCCCCGCTACCCGCAAACAGATCCAGGCAGCGCCAGCCGGGCAAGTCCTGTCCCAGCCAGTTGAACAGGGTTTCACGCACCCGGTCCGGGGTCGGCCGCAAGCCCGTCACATCGGGAAACGCCAGCACGCGCCGCCGGTATTGCCCGCCGATGATGCGTACCCGGTTGGCGGCACTGTGCGCACGCCGTGGTGCAGCCTGTTTAGGGTGCACGCGACCCGACCACCACGGTGACCAGCCGGTCGGGATCCACCCGGCGCGCAAACGCCTGTTTGACGGTGGCCACGTCCACGGCATTGATGCGGTCGATCCAGGTATCGAGATAATCCAGCGGTAAGCGATAAAAGCCGATTACCGACAGGTAATCGAGAATTTTCCGGTTGCTGTCGATGCGCAGGGGAAACCCGCCGGTGAGGTTGGATTTGGCTTGGGTCAGCTCGGCTTCGGTTGGCCCGTCGGTAATAAACGCCCGCAGCGTATCGACCGCCACCTTGAGCGCATCTCCCGCCTGATCGGCCCGGGTTTGCAAACCGAGCTGAAACGGCCCGGCTTCCTGCATCGGCAGAAAATAGCTGTAGGCACTGTAGGCATAGCCACGCTGGTCGCGTATCTCGCGTATCAGGCGCGAATCAAATCCGCCGCCGCCCAGAACGTAGTTGCCGACAAACAGCGGAAAAAAATCCGGATCCGTGCGCGACATGCCGACCATGCCCATCAGCACATGGCTTTGCGTGGCCGGGTGCTCGATCCGCGCATTGGACACCGGTGCCGGCGACGCTCGCGGCAGTGCCGGCAGCACCTTGCCCGTGGGCAGGCCCGACGCAATGCGCGCAGCCAGGGCTTCCGCTTCGCTGCGGCTGATATCGCCCATCAGCGCGATCACGGCATTGGCTGCGCTGTAATGCGTGCGGTAAAACGCCTGCAAATCCGCACGGGTCAGTCGCGCAATCGCGGCTGGCTCGCCTGCCGTGTCGTGTGCATAGGGATGTTTCCCGTACAACGCGCGATAGAAGGCTTTCTCTGCCACCGTCCCCGGGTCGGCCTCGGCTTCGCGTATGCCAGAAATCAGGCGCTGCTTTTCGCGCTGGATGACCGCTTGCGGAAAGTCCGGTCGCTGCAATACCCGCAGGAAGACTTCGATCGCCCGGTTTTTTTCCGTCGCCGACGACAGGGTGCGCAAGGACACTCCCGCCCGGTCGCGATCAAAACTGCCCGCGAGTTGCGCCCCCACATCCGCCAGACGATGGGCAATGTCGGTATCCGACCAGCCACCGGCGCCCTGGTCGAGCAGGCCTTGAGTCAACTGCGCCAGTCCGGGTTGTGCGGCCGGATCGCGCGCACTGCCCGCAGGGAAGTTGACCGCGATATCGAGCATCGGCAGCGCGCGGCTTTCGACAAACAGCACGCGCGCACCCTGCGGGGTTTGCCAGTGCTGTATTGTCAGCGCAGCGTGCGCGACCAGCGAAATACCGAGCCCGGCGACAGCCACGAAACCGCGCAGTGTCCATGACTTAATTGACATGAGCGGCTCCCGATACGGCCGCGCCGCGCGCCGGTTGCTGGATCGGCTGGGGATCAAGCTCAGCCACCGACAGGGTGTCGTCACGCAGCCATTTGCGCGCCGCATCACGCACTTGTGCTGCGGTGACGGCGCGCAGTTTGTCTGTCCGCTGCTGCAACGCTTCGGGCGGCAAGCCCGCCGTAACGTATTCGCCCAGCTGCATGGCCTGATAGAACAGCGAATCACGCTGATACACATCCGCTGCAATGACCTGTGCCTTGACCCGTGCCAGCTCGGATTCACTGATGCCCTCACGCTGCAGGCGGGTGATTTCGAGCTGTATGGCCTTTTCCAGTGCAGTCACCGATTTTCCCGGCGCGGGCGTGGCATCGACGAGGAACAGGGCCGGGCCACGTGACACAGCATCGAATCCGGCACTCGCATTCACAGCAATCTGCTGCGTCTTGACCAGGGTTTTTTGCAGTCGGGCCGAGTCATTGCCCGAGAGCACGCCGGCCAGTATTTGCAGCGCATACGGCTCGCTGTCGGTTTGCCAGTTTTTGAGCACAGGCGCATGCCAGGCCATCAGCAGATAGGGCAGTTTGGCGGGGGCCTTAATGACGATGCGCTTGCTACCCAGCTGCGCCGGTTCGTCCTGGGGTTTACGCAGCGGCAGGGGTTTGGCGGGAATCACGCCGAAATACTGTTTCGCCAGCGCGATGACTGCATCCGCTTTCACGTCGCCCGCCACCACCAGCGTGGCATTGTTGGGCGCATACCAGCGTGCATACCAGTCGCGCGCATCCTGTGCGGTCATGTTCTGCAGGTCATCCATCCAGCCGATGATGGGGCGGCGATACGGATGCGCCTGGTAAGCCGTGGCCATCAGGCGTTCATAGAGTACGGACTGGGGTTGATCATCGGTGCGCAAGCGGCGCTCTTCCATCACCACCTGGATTTCCTTGGCGAAAAGTTCATCGCTGATGATGAGATTGGCCATGCGATCCGCTTCCAGCTTCATTGACAGTTCCAGCCGGTCTTTCTGCATCTGCTGGAAATAAGCGGTGTGATCCCGGCTGGTGAAAGCATTTTCGCGCCCCCCTGCTGCCGCAATCTGCTTCGAGAATGCGCCGGGGGGAACCGTTTTGGTGCCCTTGAACATCATGTGTTCCAGCACATGCGCCACGCCGGTGGTGCCATTGAATTCGTCCAGGCTGCCGGCGCGGTACCACACCTGCGACACCATCACGGGGGCACGCGCGTCCTCCTGCACAATGACGCGCAATCCGTTATCCAGCGTCACGTCGGTGATTGCCGCCTGCACACTGCCTGCTGCCAGCGCCAAAAGAGCTGCCCAAAAGCTACGCATGTTTTCACCTCAATAAGTCGGGACGCTGAATGATAAGATAAGCCGTCCGTCAAACAGTTGTCCTGACTGCACTTATCCGTGTTTAGTTTCTTCAAGTCCAAACCCGCTGCCGCCGAGCCACTCGAAGCCCAGCCCGAACCCGCTCCGCTGCAAGTCGCCACGCCGGAACCCGGCATAGCCGAACCCGTTGCGCCCGGTTCCCGGGGCGGCTGGGCACAGCGACTGAAACAGGGGCTGGCAAAAACACGCGGCTTGCTCGGTGGCCAGCTATCCAGCCTGTTCGGGGTGGGTCGCAAAATCGACACCGAACTGTTCGACGAGCTCGAAACCCTCCTCATCACCGCCGATATCGGGGTGGACGCGACACAGGCCCTGCTCGCTGCGCTGCAGAAAAAAGTCCGTCGCGAAGGTCTCACCGAAGCCCCGGAGCTGCACGCCTCCTTGAAGCAGGCCCTGATTGATCTACTGCTGCCGCTGCAGGCACCGCTCGACGTTTCCTCGCCCCGGCCTTACATCCTGATGCTCGCGGGGGTCAACGGCGCGGGCAAGACCACCACCATCGGCAAGCTCGCCAAGCTCTATCAGTCACAGGGGCTGTCGGTACTGCTGGCTGCGGGTGACACCTTCCGCGCCGCGGCACGCGAGCAGTTGCAGGTCTGGGGCGAGCGCAACAACGTCACGGTAATCAGCCAGGACAAGGGCGATTCGGCTGCGGTGATTTTCGATGCGATTGCCGCTGCACGCGCGCGCAATATCGATGTGGTTCTGGCTGACACCGCCGGACGCTTGCCGACCCAGCTGCATTTGATGGAAGAAATCAAAAAGGTCAAACGCGTCATCGGCAAAGCCATTCCCGGCGCACCACACGAAGTGCTGCTGGTGCTCGACGCCAATACCGGCCAGAACGCGGTGGCGCAGGTCAAAGCCTTTGACGATGCGCTGGACGTGACCGGCCTCGCACTGACCAAGCTGGATGGCACCGCCAAGGGCGGGGCCATCGCGGCGATTGCTCACAGCTGTTCGATGCGGGCGCGGCCAATCCCCGTGCGCTATATCGGCGTGGGCGAAGGGCTGGAGGATTTGCGGGCGTTCGATGCACGCGAATTTGTCGAGGCCATTTTCACCCCATGAAATTTCGCCCGGCATGATCCAGTTCAATCAGGTCACCAAGCGGTATCCGGGCGGACACGAAGCCCTGTCCAACGCCAGCCTGGCTGTCGAGCAGGGTGAACTGGTGTTTCTCACCGGTCATTCCGGTGCCGGCAAAAGCACGCTGCTGAAACTGGTGGCCGCCATCGAACGCCCGACCAGCGGCGTGGTGACGGTGAGCGGACAAAATGTGGGGCGGCTGCCGCAGCGTGCCATCCCGTATCTGCGCCGCAATATCGGCCTGGTGTTTCAGGATCACAAGCTGCTGTTTGATCGCAATGTGATCGAAAACGTCGTGCTCCCGCTCGATATTGCCGGGCTCGACCGCCGCGAAGCGCTCAAACGCGCACGTGCCGTCATCGACAAGGTCGGTCTGCTGGCGCGCGAAAAAGCCAACCCGGTGAGTCTCTCCGGCGGCGAGCAGCAACGCCTGTGCATCGCACGCGCGCTGGTGTCGCGTCCGGCGCTGCTGCTGGCCGACGAACCCACCGGTAATCTGGATGCCGGTTACGCGGCGGACATCATGGCGATGTTTCGCGACTTTCACCAAGTGGGTACCACGCTGGTGATTGCCACGCACGACGAACGCGCTTTGACCGCCGTGGGAGGTCGCATCCTGCATCTCGATCACGGCAAAATCTCGGAGTCACGCGCAGCATGACGGGAGTGCGCACATGATCCGCTGGCTGCGCCACCAGAAACGCGCACTCACCTCGGCCCTGCGCCGTCTGCGCGGCCAGCCCTGGGCCACCCTGCTGACGGCACTGGCCATGGGGGTGGCCATCAGCCTGCCCAGCGGCCTGTATCTGGGGCTGAACCAGCTAAGCCAGCTGGCGGGCGATTTACCGGCACAGCCCGAAATCAGCCTGTTTCTGGCCGCTGACGTTACCGCCCAGCAAAAACGCGCGCTCGCGGCCCGCCTCAAACAAGCCGACATTGCCGAGGCACGCTACATCGACAAGGATCACGCGCTGGCCGGGCTGATCGAATCGCAGCAGCTGCAGGACCTGGCGGCCGGACTTACCGACAACCCCCTGCCCGACGCCTGGACGGTGCGTCCCAGGCAGCCCGACCGCGCCAGCCTGCAAGCGCTGCAAGCCGAACTCGCGCGGCTGCCGGGTGTGGCGGCCAGCCATCTGGACAGCGCCTGGGCCGACCGCCTGCAGGCTGGATTGCGCTTGGGCCACATGATCGTGGGCTTGCTCGCTGCGCTGTTTGCGATTGCGCTGGTGGCAATTTCCGGCAACGCCATCCGCGCACAGGTGCTGGCGCGCCGCGACGAAATCCTGGTCAGCCGGTTGATCGGCGCAACCGATCGCCACATCCGGCGTCCCTTTCTCTATCTCGGGGCGGTACAGGGCCTGCTCGGCGGCCTGGCGGCTTGCGCCGTGGTCGCGTTAGCAGGCTGGGCGCTGGCGTCACCAGTCGGACAGCTGGCCGCGCTGTATGGATCGGCTTTCCGGTTTGTACCGCCCCAGCCGCTGGAAGTGGCGGCCGTGCTAGCGCTTACTGCCGCATTTGGCTTACTGGGCGCATGGTTATCGGTTAGCCGTACCCTGGCGCGTCCCGAAGCGTCCTGATCATTTTGCGGGTGTTCTGGGCTAATAAAGTCGAAAACTCAGCCGAAAACTCCGTTCAAAATTCACCACGAATCCGAGCGCCCGCTGATCGATAAATGCTACTCACCCTTCCGGCCCTCTGCTGGCAGCCGTAATCTACCGAGGATGACCTCGGCTGTTATCCAGCCTTACTTGCCAGGTAATAAAAAAAAACCGCCACACAAGGTGGCGGTCAATCGGCCGGGGCCGGAGAGAGAGTCGGGTTGCTCAGTCGAGAGACTTGCCCAGGTTGAGGAACTGGGTCTCGCCGGTCGAATCATCGACGCCGTCGTTGTCGGTGACCACGTAGACCGTGCCGTCAGCTGTGCGTGCCAGGCCTTCGAGCTTGTCGTGCACCCAGCCCTTGCCGGCCTGCATTGCCGGCAACACATCGATCGCCAGGGTTTTGTTGAGCACCGGGAACACGCCGCCTTCGGCCACCGGCGTCACGCCGGTGAGGTCGATTTCGTAAACGCGCTTGATGCGGGTATCCGGGCCCGACTGGTTGTCGCGCTCGACGATGGCGAACTTGCCGTTACCCAACGCGGTGATCTCGGACAGGCCGACCCAGCCGCCGGCCGGTGATTCGACCGTGTCGAGCGGATAGGAGAAGAATCTCCACTCGCCTTCCTCGACCGCCGGGTCGGTATCGGCCGCAGGCGTATAGACACCGATGCGCACCAGGCCGGCGGGGTCGTTCGTCCACTCGCGCTGGAAGGCGACGGTGACCTGTTCGTCGACGCCGGCCACGCCGGTGACGGCCACACCTTCAAAGCCGTTGCTCTTCTGCAGGGCGTCGACCGCGGCGGGCAGGCGGATTTCACGCACTACGGTGCCATCGGCAGCGGCCTCGATCAGCAGGTTGGGCGTGAGCGCCGGGTCGCCGGCGTTCTTCGCGCCTTCCGAGGCCAGCCAGAAGCTGCCGTCGCTGCGCTGGGCAAGGCCTTCAAGGTCGTAGTCGACGGTGACACCGTCCTTGTGCAGCACGGTTTCGCCGATGATCTTCGCCGGTTGGGCGCTGACGTCGACGCGGTAGATGCGGCTCTGCTGGTAGAAGCTGTCGTGCACCGTATACAGCGTGTTTGCGTCGTCCTTGTCGGCCGAAAGCGCCGACAAAGCACCCCAGGGAATCGGCTTGCCGTCGGCCTGGACGATCGATTCGATCTGCGGATAGGTGGGCGCGGCCTGCTCCAGCCGGAAGATGTTGATCTGCGAACGCACCGGGTCGTCGCCCTCGGTTGAGGCGATGAAGAGCTTGCGGCCGGGGATCGGCAGCAGGCCCTCGGGACCGACCCCGGTGGGCAGGACCTGCACCAGCTTCATGTCGCGCGCGCCCTTCTGCTGGTAGACCGCGACGAAGTTGGCGCGCTCGGAACCGACAAAGGCATACTCCCGGTTGCCGTATTTTGCCGCAGCGATGCCCTCGGGCTCCGCGCCCTTGTTGCCAGCGCGGTTGTCGGGATAGTGGCCGATGCGGGTGGTCAGGTACTCGAAACCGGTACCGGCGTCGTACAGCGGCTTGCCGTTGCGGTTGAACACGGTGAAGCCGCGGCTGCCACCAAACAGGTCGCCCTCGTTGGCGGTGATGAGCTTGTCGCCGCCCAGCCAGGCGATGCTGTCGGGTTCGCGCAGGACACCGGTGAGGCTGCCGGACAGGTCGATCAGGGCCGGTTTTTCCTCGACGGTGTTGATGCCGTCGAGATCGACCGCGCCGGCGTCGAAGTCCTGGATGACGCGGCCGTTGGCCAGGTTCACCAGGGCGATATGATTGTTCTCCTGCAGGGTCACGGCGGCGATGTTGGCCTGGTTGATGCTGACGTACTCCGGCTCGGGGTCGTCGCTGCCGTAGGCAGCCAGACCGGTGAGGTCGACCATGCGCACCTGCCAGTTCAGGGGAGAGCCGACCAGGTCGACGATGTTGAGGAAACCGGCGGGATATTGCGGCAGGCCCCCTTCCACGTCATCGACCGTGACGTCCTCGTCGCGCTCGTTTTCAATGGCGATGGCGGCGTAGCGACCGTTGGGGCTGACGGCGACCGAGTCCGGCTGGCCGTTCATGTCGAGGGTGTGCACGGGGACGCAACCGGCGACGTTGGCCAGGCAGGCGGGCAGGTCGTAGACCGCGAGATGGCCCGAGGGTGCGTCGAAGCTTTCCGAGGTGTTCACGCCGACCAGGGCGTACTTGCCGACCACGGCCACCGAAGTCGGCTCGCCGCCAGTCTGCACGGTGCCGAGGCCGACGGGCGATTCGGGGTTGGCGATGTCGACGAAACCGATGTTGCCGGTCGGGCTGTCGGTGTAGACCAGGGTTTTGCCATCGCGGCTGACGGCGACGATTTCGGCCACGGTCTCCTCGACCACGTCGGTGTCGCAGCTGGTGTTCTCGCAGACCAC
>JAJXUA010000133.1 GCA_021783275.1 Pseudomonadota bacterium | reverse complement strand
GGATCACCTCGCTGCCACCGATGCGTTCGTAATGGGTTTGCATGCTCATGGCGTTACGGGCTTGACAGTGGATGCAACGGACTTGGCCAGGGTGCGTGCGTCATCGGTCGTGGCAGCAGTGGCCAGTGCCACGCCCATGCGGCGGCGCTCGAAGCTTACGGGTTTGCCGAACAGCCGCAGATCGGTGCCGGGCGTTTGCAAGGCAGCAGCCACGCCTTCAAAGACAATTCCGCTGGCATCGACTGCGCCATAAATCACGGCGGAGGCACCGGGCTCACGCAAGCTGACATCCACCGGCAGGCCGAGTATTGCGCGGGCATGCAGTTCAAACTCGTTTTGCCGCTGGGTCGCCATCGTCACCATGCCGGTATCGTGCGGGCGCGGGCTGACCTCGGAAAACCACACGCTATCGCCCTTGACGAACAGCTCCACACCGAACAGCCCGAGCCCGCCCAGGTTGCCGGTGACGGCGGCGGCGATGTCCTGGGCGCGCGTCAGTGCAGTGTCGGACATGGCCTGCGGCTGCCACGATTCGACATAGTCGCCACGCACCTGCACATGGCCGATGGGTGCGCAGAAATGCGTGTCGATACTGCCCGCCGCATTTTTGGCACGCACGGTCAGGAGGGTGATTTCGTAGTCGAAATCGATCACGCCTTCGACGATGACACGGCCCTTGTCGATGCGTCCGCCTGCCGCCGCATCCTGCCAGGCAGCTGCCAGTCCAGTCAGGGTGTCCACTCTGGACTGGCCTTTGCCCGACGACGACATCACGGGCTTCACGATCACCGGCAAGCCGATGTGCTCAGCCGCAGCGGTCATTTCGGCCAGGCTGCTGGCAAACACGTAGGGCGACGTGGGCAGCCCCAGCGTTTCGGCGGCCAGTCGGCGTATGCCTTCGCGGTTCATTGTCAGGTTCGCGGCACGTGCAGTGGGAATCACCGTGGCCAGCCCGGCCGCTTCGATGGCGAGCAGTTCTTCGGTGGCAATGGCTTCGATTTCGGGGACGATGACATGCGGTTGTTCCGCTTCAACCAGTGCGCGCAATGCCTGCGCATCACTCATCTGGATGACGTGCGACCGATGCGCGACCTGGTGGCCGGGTGCGTTGGCGTAGCGGTCCACCGCAATCACTTCCACCCCCAGCCGTTGCAGTGCGATCACGACTTCCTTGCCGAGCTCGCCAGCACCCAGCAGCATGACGCGGGTGGCGGAGGGAGAGAGTGGGGTGCCAAGTCGCATGGGTGGAATCCAGTGAGCAAAGCCGGAATGTTACCGCGCCTTCAGGAAGCGCTGAACAAGTGGGTTTGCTTTGTGGTTCGACAAGCTCACCACGAACGGCATCAAGCACTTGCCGTTCGTCCTGAGCTTGTCGAAGGACTTGTTCAGCGTTTCCTTAAAGCTGTTCTTCGATCGGCAGGGCCTGCAGCACGCGCAGCAAGGCACGCTGAACCGCGCTGGTTTCAGGCTCGACATCAAGCACGCGCGGCTGGCTTCGGTGAATGTCATGCCATTGCAGGCGATGGATCATTTCGCCTTTTTTGCCTGGTTCAGATACCAGCCGGGGTTCATAGCTGCGCTCCGGCCGCATGGCGCGCTCGATCATGGCGGTAACCTGACGGGCAAGCTCGGGAGAGTGAATCACCAGCCCCATTTCGGTATTGAGCCGGGTGGAGCGGGGATCGAAATTGAAGGTGCCGATAAACACGTGCGCATCGTCAAACACAAAGGTTTTGGCATGCAGGCTGGCGCGTGAAGTACTTCTGCCGATATCGCGCAAACGTCCGCCTGTGGGTTCGGCCAGCGGTTTCAGTTCATGCAGCGAGACGCCAGCTGCCAGCAGCGGTATCCGGTAATTGGCGTAGCCTGCATGCACCAGCGGCACATCGCTGGCGGCGTAGGCATTGGTCAGCACATCGACCTGCACGCCCTGACTGCGCCAGTATTCAAAATATGCCATGCCTGTTGCACCCGGTACAAAATAGGGTGAGACGATGAGTGCACGCTGCCGGGGATTCAACCCGAGACCGGCCAGCTGTCCGATCAGCAGATTCGACGTGGCTTCGTCAGGATTGAGTACCTTGTCCGGCGGATCGACCACCAGGCTGGCTTCGGCAATCTGCCAGGCGATCTCGCCCGTGAGCAGGCCGGGTAGCGGGTCGGCGGCTGTCAGCGTTCTGCCGTAGGCGCTGTCGAGCTGTTCGGTGCGAAACTGGTTGAGATATTGCGTCGCACGCTGCAGGCGAGCCTTGCCCGTTTCTACCGGCAGTGCCGACGCGGGCACGGCCGCGATACTGTTCCAGTATTGATCGAAAGACTGCGAGAGTGCATCAACGATTGCACCGGCTGCCAGCACATCCAGATCAAGAAACGCCATGTCATGATGCGCACCGAAATACTCGTCGCCGATATTGCGTCCACCGGTAATCCCCAGCTGGTTGTCGGCAATGAAAGCCTTGTTATGCATGCGGCGGTTAAGCCGTACGCTGTCACGCAGGGCTTGCCAGCCCATGACCAGCAGATTTGCGCTGCGCGTATGAAAGGGATTGAACAGCCGCACTTCGATATTGGGATGGACATCGAGTGTGGCCAGCCGCAGTTCCTTGTCAGCCGTATCAATGTCGTCGATCAGCACCCGCACCCGCACACCGCGATCAGCGGCTGCGAGCAGCGCGGCGGACACCCATTTTCCGGTCGTGTCGTTGTGGAACAGGTAATACTGCACGTCGAGCGTGTGCGTGGCGCGTTGCGCAAGCCCCAGCCGTGCCGCCAGCGCGGCCTGTCCGCCGCCCAGCAGGTGGAACCCCGATGCGCCCGCTGGAATCAGGGGAGCGAGCCGGGATTTCAGGGGGCTGTCGCGCGTGGCCTCACTGGCATAGGAAACCGGTCGATCGGCCTGGAGATTGAGCACCGGCGCACAGCTGGACAAAACCCCTGCCAGCAGCAGCCAGCCTGGTGCCTGGCGCAGGGCTGGATCAAGCCAGCGTCTCATGCCGGATTCGCCCAGTCAGGAACCGGCCAGGCCAGTGACCCCATCAGGGCGTGGGGCGAATGTGGCCGGTGAACCGGAAATTTCAACCGAGTCGTGACCAGTCAAAATGCGGGCCGGGGTCGGTCTTGCGCCCGGGGGCAATATCGCTGTGACCCACCACGTCCTGTATCGGGTATGCCTGCTTCAGCGTGTGCAACAGCGGTGTCAGGCTGGCGTACTGGGCGTCGGTGAAGGGCGTGTCGTCAGTCCCCTCGAGTTCAATGCCGATGGAAAAATCGTTGCAGCGTTCGCGACCATCCCAGCACGATACCCCAGCATGCCAGGCGCGCAGGCTGCACGGCACGAACTGGATCACTTCACCATCACGCCGGATGAAAAAATGTGTGGAGACCTGCAGGCCACGTATGCCCTGGTAGTAGGGATGCGCATCCCAGTCGAGCTGGTTGGTGAATAGCCGGATGACGGCATCGCCGTCGAATACGCCGGGTGGCAGGGAAATATTGTGGATGACGACGAGTTCGATGGCCGTGTCCGGCGGGCGGTCATCGCAGTTGGGGGAAGGGTGGCACTGTGCGCCTGCCAGCCAGCCATGGGCGTCCAGGGTGCCGGGAAGAAATGCTGCAGTTACCATGCACGAAGCTTACTCGACTCGACCCCGTGCTGGAAACCTCGGCGATCTCGCCTTAGACTGCACCCCTCAGCGTCCCTCTCCCGCATGGTCATGACCCCGCTCGAAGCCCAACATCTGCTCGATACCGCTGAGTGCATTGCCAGTGCGGACACCGTGCAGGCGGCAATCGACCGGCTGGCGCTGGCGATCGCCGATCAACTGGGCGGCGCGTTTCCGCTGGTGTTGCCGGTGATGGGCGGGGCCGTGGTATTCGCCGGCCAACTGTTGCCCAGACTGGCGTTTCCGCTGGAGTTTGACTATCTGCATGTCACGCGCTATCGCGGTGAACTGCGCGGCGGCGAAATGGAATGGAAGGTGTTGCCCGGAAAAAAAGTGGCCGGGCGCGAGGTGCTGGTGGTGGATGACATCCTGGACGAGGGCGAAACCCTGGCGGCGATACGCGACAAACTCATGGAGATGGGCGCGGCGCGGGTCTGGAGTGTCGTGCTGACCAACAAACTCAATGGTCTGGACAAACCCGTTCAGGCCGATTTCGTCGGGCTGGATGTGCCCAATCGCTATGTATTCGGCTGCGGCATGGATGCATATGGATTCTGGCGCAACCTGCCCGCTATTTATGCGTTGAAGGATCACTAGAACATGCTGGGAATTATCGGTGGCACCGGCCTTACCCAACTGGCCAACCTGCAAATCACCCATCGCAAGGTGGCGCGTACGCCTTATGGCGAGCCATCCGGCGCGCTCACTTTTGGCCGCATCTGCGAGCAGGATGTGATTTTTCTGGCGCGGCATGGTTATGGTCACACCATTGCACCGCACGAAGTGAATTACCGTGCCAATCTGTGGGCGCTCAAGGAAAACGGCGTGGACCATGTGGTTTCAGTCGCCACCGTGGGCGGCATACACCCGGACCTGATT
>JAJXUA010000132.1 GCA_021783275.1 Pseudomonadota bacterium | reverse complement strand
ACCCGCCGTGGCACCGTTGTTGTCGAACTCGATCACGCCGTCACCGTCGAGATCGAAGCCGAACGGGGTCAGCACGGCTTTGCCAACCGGGTCGTTGCTGCTGGAGACCACGGTATAGAACGGCAGGGCCCGGTCCATACCCGAGAGCACACCGGTGCCAGCGGCATACTGGCCAAAGAACTTGTTGGTGCTGTCGAAGGCCGACAGGTTGGCGAACTTGTCCATGCCCGTGCCGTTGTCGAACCAGGCAAAGCCGCTCGATGCGTCGGCGTTGTGCGCGCCGTTGATTTCGCTGCTGTGGCTGCCGGAATTGTTAACGGCCACCAGGAAGTTGGTAACCGTGGTGTTACCAAAAACCGCATTGAAATTGCTATTTGCGGGAATCGAGGAGTTGAGCAGGCTCAGCGAGGTGCCGGTGGCGTTGATGCCATTGGTGGTCGACAGGATGCGGTCCACACCTGGGTCGGTGCTCGCATCGTCGCCCAGCGCGAAGACGTTCATCTCGGCGTTGCCGATATTGCTGCCGACGGCGGTGAGGAAGGTATCGTAGGCGCTGCCGTAGCTGGTGAGATCCCAGGTCATGCTGTAGCCGGCGGTGTTGAAGCTGGCGACGGCGTCGTTAATCGTAAAGCCGAGGTCGAAGGTAGCCGAGACGCTCTGGTTGCCGTCGGTGGTGTTGCTGTCACGCCATTTCAGGTTGAGCAGCAGTTCACCGTTGCCGGGATTGGCGCTGCCGAAGAGGCCGGTGTCGATAGCGGCCTGGGCGGAACCCGTGGCCAGCATGGCGGCCAGGGCGATCAGTTTGAGTTTCATGTAGTGCTCCTCTTGATGAAAAATTAAGACCCAGAAAGTGATGGTGCTTTCCGCCCCCCTGTGGGGCTGGCTGGCCGCAATGGCCGAGCCGACCGGAAACGAAGCCCGCAATCGATACGGACTGCGCCACTGTAGGGCGCGTGGATGACATGCAATGGGGAGCGAACACGCCCGAAAATGAGCCGGACGGCTCATGCCCGATGGGGGCGACGCCGGGCAGGCGGCTTACTGGAGCGGATGGCGCGCGTTCTGCGCGCGCAGCAGACCCAGCGCGATGGCCTTGGCCACCGCTTGACCACGGGTGCGCACGACCAGTTTTTTCATGGCGTGGCGTAGGTGATTTTTGACGGTGAGCATCGACAGGCCGAGGATGAGTGCAATCTCGTCGTTGGTCTTGCCGTCGCGCACCCAGGTCAGCACTTCGACTTCGCGCGCGGTAACCAGCCCGACCGGACGTTTGCTCTGGGTATGGGTGCGCGCCTCGTGAGCCAGCACGCGCGCCAGGGTGGCCAGCACATGCGGTTGCAGCAGCTCGATGAACAGCGCCAGACGCGAATCGAATGGCGCGCGCACCCGCGAAAAACCGACATAGCCCTTGATCTGGCCGTTTAACCAGCCCATGCCGTGAAACGCCAGGTTTTTCAGTTCCAGCTCGGTCAGGCGCGCATTCCAGCCGCCGGGTTCATGCGCCTGTCCGGCAATGAGTCGCGGCGTGCCCGACACCTGCCATTCCTGGCTGAGCTGGCTGATCAGCCCGCTGGCGGGATGGATGACGGCGTGAAAATGGCTATCCTGAAAATAGCGGCAGCCGCTGAAACGCTCGTGCAGCAGGTAACCGCTGTCGTCCGCCACTCCACACAGCAGAATTTCGTGCGGGATCAGCGACTGCACCGGCCCCTGCACCCAGTTGAAAAAATGATGCCGCAGGGAAACCCGACGTGCAGCGACGAGAATGCGTGCCAGATGCCCGCTTTCTTCATCGGTCAGTTCGTTGTCGGCATCCATGAAGCTCCCCTTTTTGTGGGGAGCGAGGCTACGCGTGGTGTATGACAGGCTTGTGAAGGCACGCCCTGAACGTGTGCCGGGCGGGTGCAGCAGAATGAAAAACGCGCCCGGTTGGGCGCGTTTTTCAGCAGGAATTGTGGATCAGGCGTTGCGCCGGATTTTCATGCCCAGGAGACCCAGGCCCGCCAGCATCATCAGCCAGGCACCCGGCTCGGGTACAGGCGTGATGGTGTCCTGTATCCACGGAATGTAAGACCCGATGATGGTGCCGCCACCGATAGCACCGAACAGGACATTGCCACCGGGCAGATCGCTGGTGTCGTCGATGCGGCCGTTGAAGGTGGCAATGCCAGCCAGCTTGATAACCCCGCCGTCGTCAACAAAAACCGGACTACCGGAATCACCCCCAGCGTATTGGGCTTCGATACCCGCTCCCAGCGTCAGGTTCGGAGCCACATTGTCAAAGAACACATTACTGTCAGGGTCCGGGCCGTCGAAATCGAAGACGTAGACTTCCTTGGCCCCGTTTTCGGTAATCTCGCCGTTTTCATCGATCAACTCGTCGTCGATGAGCGCGGCATCAACCCGGTTCTGTCCAACGTGTTTGATATTCGGGTTAGCCCCTGCCGTTACGCCGTCGGTGCCATTGCCTGTACCGCCGTAGCCCACCATCGTGATGGTCTGCGCCGTCAGATCGTCGTTACCGTACAGACTGTAGATCGGCACCCCTGAGACGGGCGCAGCCAGTTTGACGATGGCCAGATCGTCGTGCCAGACGCCGGTAAATTCGTTCGGTATCGTGCCGGTAAATCCCGGGAACACGGTAATGGATTCAACTGTCAAGGTTTGCGGGCTACCTCCCGCGTTAAGCACGAACGAGACATCCCCGGCCGACGCGCCATTGACCACATGGGCTGCGGTCAACACATACTGGCTGCCGATCAGCGCGCCGGAAAAAGTATTGCCGTTGACTGTGATGGCTCCCACGCCTGCCCAAGGCGAATCCGCCGTGTTGGGATCAAGCGTGCCGCCGACGATAGCGTGCGCCGGTAACGAGAGACACAAGGCGAGTGCCGCTGCTGTAGGGATGTATTTCATCTGATATCTCCTGCCGATTATGTTTATTGATTCAGTCTTATTGTCCACATCAACGAATTTGATGCAAGTTCGATACCCGATGGCTAAGCGATTCATTTACAAGGCTTTAATTTTTCAGGCACTTTGAAAGTGTAAAAAAAGCCGACAAAAAAAGCCTGTGGGTGGGTCATTCCACCCACAGGCGCTTGAATACCGAGTCAGCCGCGACGGCGCAGCACCATCGTCCCGATCATGCCCAGCCCGGCCAGCAGCATGCCGTAGGTTTTGGCTTCGGGAACCGGCGTAGTCAGTGCGGCCGTGCTGAAGGTGTAGATGCCCTGATTGGTATCTTGCCCATCGGCGAATCCGCGCACCAGGAAGTAGTAGCTTCCCGTGGCCAGCGGTGCGCCGAGATCGATGCTGACCGAGGTATCGTTGGCATCCGTGACGATGTCACCGTCCAGCCACGTATTGCTGGTATCAAACAGGTCCAGTTTCAGGTTCGAGATGTGGTAACCGAGACCACCCAGATCGAGGTTGATGGTCACGGCCGTGCCATCGATCAGGGTATTGATGATCGAGAAATTGTAGGTGTCGGTGAAGTTGAAGGCATTGGCACCGATGGTGAAAATCGACCCCGCAGTCACGGTGGCGGTGTTGGTATACGGCGTCGTCGTCAGCGGCGAGGGAATGTTGTAGATCGTGTCGGCATGGGCTGCGGATGCGAAAGCACCCGTCAGTGCCAGCGCCGCCAGGGCTTGGGCAAGTTTCATGGTGTATCTCCAAAAAAGCAGTGAGCAAAGGGCGTGTATGTGCAGGGCAAGCGGCTGTCTGTGCGTACTGCGCCTCTCCCAAGGCCGCACAGATCCTGATGTTCCGACCCCGCCTCGCGACGGGTGTGGCTTGATCAGCACGCTCGCAGTGTCGCGTCGGGATGTTGCAGACGATGACTCGGCGATCGGGTCGGACATGACCCGTTCGGCCTAGCCGCAGTCAGGGCGATGGATATTCGGGCCATGTCGCTGCGGGCGGGTTGTCATACGGATCACACCGGGCGGCAGCACGATATTGATCCGGCCTGGTTAATCCGTGAGTCCGTTCGTGCTGAGCCTGTCGAAGCACAGCCCTTCGACAGGCTCAGGGCGAACGGTATTCAAAGTTAATTCGTGCCAGATCAATAGGGTTTTGGCCACGTGCAAGGAGACGACATGAAAGCGACAGACAACTCAGCGGAAGCCCGCGCAGACCAGCGGGTCGATGAGGCACTGCATGAATTGGGCGGCTTGCCGCTGGACGAGATGGACGAGTATGCCGACCAGCTGGACTACGCTGGCTGTTACCCGTGGATTGCGGCTGTCCGGCTGGCGCATCCGCACGACCCGGCTATTCAGAGCTGGCTGCAGGACCCTGCAACCGACGGCACGACCTGAACGCAGGACGTGAAAAAGGGCCCGCCTTGCGGCGAGCCAAATGCGCGTGAACGCATACAAAAACTACCGGATATCAACAATCATGATCGGATGGGTTCACGCTCGACGATCAAGGCGTTTTCGCCTTGTTGTGTTGTATTGCTGTGTGCGCTTGTATGGCGGGGTTCAGCATGGCTGGGCTCACTTGGCAAGCAGGCTGCGACGGCGCTTGACCGACCAGCCGATCAGTCCCAGGCCTGCCAGCATCA
>JAJXUA010000131.1 GCA_021783275.1 Pseudomonadota bacterium | reverse complement strand
CACCGTAATGAACGCCGTGCGGGCGTCGTATAGTGGCATTACCTGAGCTTCCCAAGCTCATGCATTACCCCTCCCCTCCACTGGATTCCAGCGTCTGCAATGCGCCGCCAAGTAGCCGCTGGCTTGAGATTCTTGAATGACTCTTTCTGGTCGATTCTGTTGAAAAACTCTCCTGGATACTGCTGCTAATTTAGCTATGATTTTTACCATCTGATCCGTAGGGAGCTGAGTGATGATGGGATGTCGAACAGGTAGCCAGAGAATTCTAAGGGGCCAGGCTCGCAATAAGGAATGAACGCAAAATTTCATCACCCATGACAGGCATCAACCGTAAACCCGGCTTCTGTGTCCCGCCTTGACCACTGTGACCGTAACCTTGGCATCGTGGATTTCGCATACCAGCCGATAATCGCCGAGCCGCTTTTTCCATAGCCCGGCAAGCGGACCGGCGTAAGGCAGCAGCAGGTTTTTGGGGTCGGTGCTGGATTCGATTTGCTTCAGAAAATCGTAAATACGACGCTGGACGGGCTTATCGAAACGGGCATTTTCCAAGTTGTTGCAGGGATATCACGCTTTCGTTTTTGCGTTTGGCCACGTCGGCGGCATCCGCTTCTTCCTCAAGCTAGAGCGCCACCGCCGTCCTGACGACGGCGGTGCGGGAGGTTTTTTCACGCTTGGCGAGGCGCGCGATCCCCTTGCTGAGTTCAGCGTCGAGTTTGACGTTTAACATGGTTTCTCTCCGGTCTTGATGCCTGTGCGGATTGTAAGCCCCGGCCGGGGGACAACGCCACCGGGGCGTCCGCGCCGCGTTTCCAGCTTTCAATTCCAGGAATTCTATTGATCCGGCCTGGTTAATCCGTGAGTCCGTTCGTGCTGAGCTTGTCAAAGCACAGCCCTTCGACAGGCTCAGGGCGAACGGTATCCAAGGCTAATTCGTGCCGGATCAATAAGACGTGATCCAACGACGAGTCTGTAGCGCCTAGCAGACCTCGTTCACGCAAATGGCCACCGGCGGTTCTGGCCGAACCGAGACGGCCTTTTAGCCACCTGCCCGGGCGTGAGCGGCTCGATCCGCAGTATTGCAGAGTCGGCGCGGAACAAGTTGCCCCGCGCCGACTTCAGCCAAACCGATGAAGTCGTTTTCTGGCGCGTACAGGCGAACCAGACCTTGCTGTTGAAGCGCACACGGTACGCTGCGGCCTTGTATCAGGGCTGCCGTTTCGTCGGCAGATAGACCAACCACTGGGAGGTGCGTCAGCTGGAATCCAGCGGCAGCACCAATAAGGGACGGCCCCGGTAACCCGCGTGAATAGGCATCGCGCCGACGGTCGCATAACATCTGGCCGAAGAACTTCATTTTCCGCTGGCGCATCATTCCACCACCCGCGCCGACAAGAACAGCAGTAAGGGGTTATCGGGCGAGGCTTCGAATCCGAAGCGCTGGTAGTAGCCTGCCGCCTGCGCATCGAGCGCATCGACGAACAGTCCGATGCCGCCCGCCTCGGTGTAGATGCGTTGTGCCCGGGTCAGGGCATCGACCAGCAGCAACGCGCCCAGACCTTTTCCTTGATATTGCCTGTCGACGGCCAGCCGCCCCAGTCGCACACCCGGAATGCGACGCGGCAGTTTCTTGCGCCACATCTCTGGCAGGTGGCGATTTTCGAGCTCGGCGAGGGTGAGCGCGTAGTAACCGCAAATGCGGCTCGGTGCCGCTTCGAGCGTGGCAACGAAAGTTTTCGACAGCCCCTTGTCCTGGTGCTGGCGCGCGACCTGCAGCAGCCAGTCGTTCATTGCCTGGTGGCCGCAGTCGAAGCCCTGCCGGTCATGGCTTCCAGTTAAGGGAAGTACTTGCATCGTCCTGTCTGGCTTTCTGGTAGCGCTTCATGGCGGCCTTCAGTTGGGCGTTGGGTTTGGGCGGGTTTTCCATCAGGTCGAGCAGCCAGTTCCAGTCGCGGGGCGACAGGCGGATGACCTCTTGCCGCTCGATAACGGCCTGAGCCTCTTTCAGCGCCGACTGCACCAAAAACTGATTGACCGTGGCACCGGTCAGCTCGGCGGCGCGGCACAGGGTTTCATAGACCTCGCGCGGGACGCGCGCGCCGATGCGGTCTTGCTTGGCAGCGGTTTCCATCATCTTCTCCTGCGTTCAATTGAATGAGCAGTGTAGCACTGTCGCCAAAATGACGCCGTGACTTATCTCGCAAGGGCGTGAGCGGCACGTTCTGCTGTATTGCAGAGTCGGCGCGGAACAAGTTGCCCCGCGTCGGCTTCCGCCAAACCGATGAAGTCGTTTCCCGGCGCGTACAGGCGAACCAGACCTTGCTGTTGATGCGCACACGGTACGCTGCGGCCTTGTATCAGGGCTGCCGTTTCGTCGGCAGATAGATCAACCACCGGAAGGTGCGTCAGCATGGCGTCCAGCGGCAGCAATAGGCTGGCGCGTTCGGCGGCGGGCAGGGCTTCCAGCGCGGTGAGGCTATGGGCATGTGCGAGCTGGAATCCGCCAACCGCTGCACGGGTCAGGCCGGTGAGGTGGGCGCCGCATCCCAGGGCTGCGCCGATGTCCTGTGCCAAGGTGCGGATATAGGTGCCGGCGCTGCACTGCACGTCGAACACGACAACCGGGGGCGCGCATTCGACGAGTTCGAGCGCGTTGATTCGCACTTTTCGGGGGGGGCGCTCGATTTCGATGCCGGCCCGCGCATATTCGTAAAGCGGACGTCCCTGGTGTTTGAGCGCCGAATGCATGGGCGGGATTTGTTCGGTTTCCCCCCTGAAACGGGGCAGGACGGCACCAATATCGTCGCAGCTTGACGCAACCGGGCGCTCGGTGAGTATGTCGCCTTCCGGGTCGCCGGTCGTGGTGGTGATGCCGAGCCGCATGGTGGCGCGGTAGTGTTTGTCGGCGTCGAGCAGGTAGGCGGAAAACTTGGTGGCTTCGCCAAAACACAGTGGCAACAGGCCGTCGGCAAACGGGTCCAGCGTGCCGGTGTGGCCGGCTTTACGGGCGTTGAGCAGCCACTTGGCTTTTTGCAGGGCCGCGTTGGAGGTGATGCCGACGGGCTTGTTCAGCAGCAGGACGCCATCGACGACTTGGCGTGCGGACTTCACGCGTCCTTGGGATGTTCTGCGTCTTCGGCGACGGCCGATTCGATCAGACGGGTCAGCTTGATGCCGTATTCGACCGACTGGTCGTAGACAAACGTGAGCTTGGGCACCACGCGCAGCTGCATGCGACCGGACAGCTGCGAACGCAAGAAACCGCTGGCACGCTGCAAGCCGAGCAGACAGGCATCATGCTCGTCCTGCCCGCCCAGCGTGGTGAAAAACACCTTGGCAAACTCCATGTCGCGATTGACCTCCACTTCGGTGATGGTCAACATGCCGACGCGCGGGTCTTTCACTTCCTGCCGGATCAACTCGGGCAGTTCGCGCTGGATCTGGTCGGCAACGCGGCGTGCGCGGGGAAAGTCCTTGGGCATTTGCTGGGGTGAGAGGGGTGAGGAGTCAGGGGTGAGGAATGGAAGTGAGCGCCTGACGCCTCACCCTTCACCCCTCACCATTCCATTAAAGCGAGCGCGCCACTTCCACGACTTCGAACACTTCGAGAATGTCGCCTTCCTGCAGATCGTTGAAGTTCTTGATCGACAGACCGCATTCGAAGTTGGATTTGACTTCCTTGACGTCGTCCTTGAAGCGCTTGAGCGAATCGAGCTCGCCCTGATGCACCACAACGTTGTCGCGCAGCAGGCGTACGCCCGCGCCCCGCTTGACCACGCCATCGGTGACATAGCAGCCGGCGATGGTGCCGATCTTGGAAATGGTGAAGACCTGGCGGATTTCCACCGTGCCGATCACGCTTTCTCTCTTTTCCGGCAGCAGCATGCCGGACAGCGCGGCTTTGATTTCGTCGACGGCTTCGTAAATGATGTTGTAGTAACGCAGATCGACGCCGCTGGTTTCAGCGAGTTTGCGCGCCGAGGCATCGGCACGCACATTGAAGCCGATCAGAACGGCCTTGGACGCCAGCGCCAGGTTGACATCGGATTCGGTGATCGCACCCACTGCACTGTGGATGACGTTGACCTTGACTTCCTCGGTCGAGATTTTGGCCAGCGCATGGGCCAGACCTTCGTACGAACCCTGTACGTCGGCTTTGAGGATGATCGGCAGTTGCTGCACTTCGCCCTGACCCATTTGCTCGAACATCGATTCGAGTTTGGCGGCCTGTTTTTTGGCCAGCTGCACATCACGGAATTTGCCCTGACGGAACAGCGCGATTTCGCGCGCCTTGCGTTCGTCCGGCAGCACCATCATGTCTTCACCGGCTTGCGGTACGTCGGACAGCCCCTGAATTTCGACCGGAATCGACGGGCCCGCCTCGTTCACGGTTTTACCCGCTTCGTCGAGCATGGCACGCACGCGGCCAAATACCTGGCCTGCCAGCACCATGTCACCCCGTCGCAGCGTACCCCCCTGCACCAGCAGGGTGGCAACCGGGCCCTTGCCCTTGTCGAGACGCGCTTCGATGACGATGCCCTTGGCCGGGCCGTCAGCAGCGGCTTTGAGTTCGAGCACTTCAGCCTGCAACTGGATCGCATCGAGCAGACCGTCAATATTGG
>JAJXUA010000130.1 GCA_021783275.1 Pseudomonadota bacterium | reverse complement strand
TGGCGCTCATGGGCGAGGGCGGTGAATCAGACCTTGAGTTCGAGCGGCAGATGCGGGGCGAGGATTTGCAGCATCTGGCCAAAGATCTTGGGCGTGGCGGAAACGATGTTGCCGGATTCGAGAAAGCCTTCGTCGCCCATGAAGTTGCCGACCAGCGCGCCGGCTTCCTGTGCGATCAGGCTACCGGCCGCGAGGTCCCAGGGTTTCAGGTGCATTTCCCAGAATCCGTCGTAACGGCCACAGGCGACGTAACACAAATCCAGCGCGGCTGAGCCCGGACGGCGCAGGCCGGAGGTGGCCTTCATCATGTCGCGGAACATGTTGAGGTAGGCCTCGGCAAAGCTGAAATCGCGGAACGGGAAGCCGGTGCCGATCAGGCATTCGGCGAGCTTGGCACGCTTGCTGGCGCGGATGCGGCGTTCGTTGAGCATAGCCCCGCGGCCGCGACTGGCGGTAAAGAGTTCGTTGCGTGCCGGGTCGTACACCACGGCCTGGGTGATCTGGCCTTTGTGTTTGAGCGCAATGGAGACCGAGTACTGCGGCAGGCCGTGCAGGAAATTGGTGGTGCCGTCGAGCGGATCGATGATCCACACGTAGTCTTCGCCGTTTTTGGCGTCGGTCGTGCCAGACTCCTCTGCTAATATCCCGTGGCCCGGATAGGCGTCGAGCAGGGTTTCGATGATCGCGCGTTCGGCCATCTGATCGACTTCGCTGACGTAATCGCGATCCTGTTTGCTGCGTACGGTGAGCTGGTCGAGGTCGAGCGAGGCGCGATTGATGATCGCCCCGGCTTTGCGGGCGGCTTTCACCGCCGTATTGAGCATGGGATGCATGAGTCTGGCTACAAATTCAAAGAACGAGCCGCCATTTTACTTGATGACTACATCTAATCCGTCACCCGATCCGAAACAACTTGCCAGTATCCGCATCGTGCTGGCCCGTCCCAGTCATCCCGGCAATATCGGCGCGGCGATGCGGGCGATGAAAACGATGGGGCTGTCGCAGCTGTATCTGGTGACGCCAGCGGTGTTTCCCAACAGCCAGGCCGATGCCATGGCGGCCGGGGCGGCGGACGACCTGGCTCAAGCCCGGGTGTGTGCCACGCTGGAAGAGGCACTCGCCGATACAACGCTGGTGCTGGGCGTTTCCGCGCGGCGGCGAGATATTGTGACCGACGTGCTGACCCCGCCGGAAGCCGCGATGCGATTGCTGACCGAGTCGCAGGCTGCGCCCGTGGCGCTGGTGTTTGGCAATGAAACCAGCGGCATGTCGAACGAGGAAGTAAGCCTGTGCCAGGGTCTGGTCACCATTGCGGCGAATCCGGAATACAGCTCGCTCAACCTGGCGGCCGCCGTCCAGGTGTTGTGCTACGAAATCCGCCAGACCTGGCTCAACCATGCAAGCTGGCCGCAGCCCGGACTGGACGCGGCAACGGGGGAAGAAATCGAACGTATGTATGCGCATCTGGAAGCCACGCTGGGCGAGATCGACTTCCTGAACCACGGCTCACCCGGCAAGCTGATGCTGAAACTGCGCTGGCTGTTTGCCCGCACCCGGCTGTCGAAAGAAGAAGTGAACATCCTGCGCGGCATCCTGACCGCGACCCAGGTCGCGAAGCGGGGACGGAACGCGGACAAATAATAGTTGACTAAATTACTCGGAAAATAGCATTCTCACGCCATGAGCCTCTTCAGCCATTTCAAGGAAGACATTGCCGTCGTGTTTGATCGCGATCCGGCTGCGCGCACGAACTTCGAGGTCGTGACGACCTATCCGGGTTTTCATGCCATTGTCATACACCGGCTGTCGCACAAATTCTGGGGCATGGGCTGGAAATGGCTGGCGCGCTTTGTCTCGCATCTTGCACGCTGGCTGACCGGGATTGAAATTCATCCGGGTGCCACGATCGGTCGCCGGGTATTCATCGACCATGGCATGGGCGTGGTGGTGGGTGAAACAGCGGAAATCGGTGATGACTGCACGCTGTATCACGGCGTGACACTGGGCGGCACTTCCTGGAACAAGGGCAAGCGGCATCCCACGCTGATGCCGGGCGTAGTCGTGGGGGCAGGGGCCAAAATACTCGGGCCGATCACCATCGGTGCCAACGCGCGGGTCGGCTCCAACGCGGTAGTGGTGAAGGATGTGCCCGATAACGCGACGGCGGTGGGGATCCCTGCACGCATCCTGGACAACGCGGCGGACAAGCAGCGCAAACAGCAGGCCGAAAAACTCGGCTTCTCGGCGTATGCCATTTCGGACGACACGAATGATCCTGTGGTAAAGGCCCTGCACGGCCTGATCGACCATTCGGCGCACATCGATCAGCGTCTGGAACTGATCATGGCCCAGCTGGAAAAACTGGGTGTGCAATTGCCCGCCGGACAAGACAAGCCGGACGACTTCGACCCGACCTATCTGAATAAAATAGTTGACTAAATCACTCAGGTAAGGAATAGTTGACCAAAATGATCGGGAATTTTATAGTTCCGCCCTCTTTTCAGGAGAAAGCGTCATGAGGTTGACCACCAAAGGTCGTTTCGCAGTGACAGCCATGCTAGATCTGGCGCTGCGCGGCGGCAAAAATCCGGTGACGCTGGCCGGCATCAGCGAGCGTCAGGATATATCGCTGTCGTATCTGGAACAGCTCTTCAGCCGTTTGCGTCGCCATGAACTGGTCGAAAGCGTCCGTGGGCCGGGCGGTGGCTACTATCTGGCGCGCGCGCTGGCAGAAGTCAGCGTTGCCGACATCATCCGCGCAGTCGACGAGCCCATCGACGCAACGCAGTGCGGCGGCAAGGAAAACTGCCACGACGAGCACCGTTGTCTGACGCATGACTTGTGGATGGGGCTGAACGCCCATATCTACGACTATCTCGACAACGTGTCGCTTGCGACGCTGGTCGCCCGGCAGGACGAATGCCGCGAGAAGGTTTTACAGGATCGCCGGATTCCGCGTGCCGCGCCGATTGCGGTCTGAAGCGCGGTCGAAGACACCCCGATAAATTAAGGCTAACTCTATGAAAACGCTGTATTTCGATTATTCCGCCACCACCCCGGTCGATCCGCGTGTCGCGGCGAAAATGATTCCGTATCTGACCGAAGACTTCGGCAACCCGGCGTCGCGCTCGCACCCCTTCGGCTGGACGGCCGAGAAGGCGGTCGAAGAAGCACGCGAACAAGTCGCGCTGCTGGTCGGCGCCGACCCGAAAGAGATCGTCTTCACTTCGGGCGCGACCGAATCGAACAACCTCGCCATCAAGGGCGCGGCTAATTTTTACGCCAACACCAAGGGCAAGCACATCATCACGGTGATGACCGAGCACAAGGCCGTGCTTGACACCGTGCGCGAGATGGAGCGCCAGGGCTTCGAGGCGACGTATCTGCCGGTGCTGGAAAACGGCCTCATCGATCTGGAAGTCCTGCGCGCTGCGATGCGCCCGGATACCGTGCTGGTGTCGGTGATGGCGGTGAATAATGAAATCGGCGTGATTCAGGACATCGAGTCAATTGGCAAGCTGTGTCGCGAAAAAGGCGTGATCTTTCATGTCGATGCGGCACAGGCCACCGGAAAGATGCCGATCAACCTCAAGACGCTGCCGGTCGATCTGATGTCGTTCTCGGCGCACAAGACTTACGGGCCCAAGGGCATCGGCGCGCTCTACGTGCAGCGCAAACCGCGTATCCGTCTCGAAGCACAGATGCACGGCGGCGGCCACGAGCGCGGCATGCGTTCGGGCACGCTGGCGACGCATCAGATCGTCGGCATGGGCGAAGCTTTCCGCATCGCCCGCGAAGAAATGGCGACCGAAAACGAGCGCATTCGCATGCTCCGCGACCGTCTCTACAAGGGCCTGTCGGACATCGAAGAGTTGCACCTGAACGGCGACGAAGAGCGCCGCGTGCCGCACAACCTGAACGTCAGCTTCAACTTCGTCGAAGGCGAATCGCTGATCATGGCGATCAAGGATCTGGCGGTGTCTTCCGGCTCGGCGTGTACTTCGGCGAGCCTGGAACCTTCTTACGTATTGCGCGCGCTCGGCCGTTCCGACGAACTCGCACACAGCTCGATCCGCTTCTCGATCGGTCGGTTCACGACGGAACAGGAAGTCGATTACGCGATCAAACTCTTGCACGAAAAGATCGGCAAACTCCGCGAACTCTCGCCGCTGTGGGAGATGTTCAAGGAAGGCATCGATCTGAATTCCGTGCAGTGGGCGGCACACTGATTTGTTCGTGAGGCGAGAGGCGTGAAGCGCGAGGGGGAACCCCGTGCTTCATGTCTCATCTCTCATTCCTGCGACTGAAAGGAGCACCAAATGTCATACAGCGACAAACTTCTCGACCATTACGAAAACCCCCGCAACGTGGGTTCGTTCGACAAAGCCGACGATGGCGTCGGCACCGGCATGGTCGGCGCGCCGGCCTGCGGCGACGTGATGAAACTGCAGATCCGGGTCGGTGCCGATGGCCTGATCGAAGACGCGAAGTTCAAGACCTACGGCTGCGGCTCGGCGATTGCCTCGTCGTCGCTCGTGACCGAATGGGTCAAGGGCAAGACGCTTGACCAGGCGATGGAAATCAAGAACACGGCGATCGCCGAAGAACTCGCGCTGCCGCCGGTCAAGATCCACTGCT
>JAJXUA010000129.1 GCA_021783275.1 Pseudomonadota bacterium | reverse complement strand
TACTGCATCGGGGGCAGCACGCCACGCAAACCGGCCGCCATCAAAACGCCGGTGGTGGCAACCGCCAAGCCCGTTGCCAAACCTGTGGCCAAACCCGCAGCCCAGCCGGTGCCTGCCGCTGTGGTCGCAGGCACGGCCCATGCCGCCGTGGAAAGCGCGATTGCCAGCTGGGCACAAGCCTGGTCCAGGCGCGATGTGGACGCCTATCTCGCCAGCTATTCCGCCGATTTCAAACCGGGGGGCTTGACGCGCGCCCAGTGGGAAGCCCAGCGCCGGGCCCGCATCAGCGCGCCCAAATCCATCGAGGTCAAGGTCAGCGATCTGGACATTACGCAGCAGGGCGATACGGCCAGCGCCACTTTCCGTCAGACGTATACCTCTGACCGCCTGAGTTCGACCGTCACCAAAACACTGAAACTGACCTTGCAAAACGACCAGTGGCGCATCGTCAGCGAGTCTGCAAAGTAACCATGATCCGCTTGCTGCTCTGCACATGTCTGATCAGTCCGGCACTGGGTGCGGCGGACATGCCGGACGTGGATCGCCAGCTGGCCAGCAGCCTGCTGGCAATATCGCAGAGCCGCATCCCCGAAGCGCTGACCACCGTTGACAACATTACCCGGCAGCATCCGAATTTTCGCCTGGCCCAGCTGGTCAAGGGTGACATGCTGCTGGCACGCGCCCAGCCGCTGAAAATGCTGGGCGACACCGGCAGCCCGCGCAGCAATGAACTGGATGAATTGCGGGACGAAGCCCGGCAGCGCGTACGCGCCCTGACCGACACCCAATCCGACGACAAGGTCCCCGCTTATCTGCTGGAAATGGACGGTGATTACCGTCATGCCCTGGTCGTCGATGCCAGCCGCTCACGGCTGTATGTTTATGCCAATCGCAATGGCGTCCCGATTCGCGTGGCGGACTTCTACGTCACCATCGGCAAAGCCGGTGCCGGCAAACAGAAAGAAGGCGACAACCGTACGCCTATCGGCATCTACAAAGTCGATCACTTCAAACCATCACGTGAACTGACCGATTTTTATGGCAGCGGCGCGTTTACGCTGAGTTACCCCAACGAGTGGGATACCCGGCAGGGACGCAACGGTCATGGCATCTGGATCCATGGCAGCCCGAGCAACACCTACAGCCGCTCACCACGCGCCAGCGAAGGCTGTGTGGTGCTGGCCAACGACGATCTGAACCGCCTCGGTCAATACATCCAGCCCGGCAAAACCCCGGTCATCATCGCGCAGGCTGTCGAATGGGTGAGTCGCGATGCCTTGAGCGCACGGCGCGACGATCTCAACGCTGCGATCAACCAGTGGCGTGCCGACTGGGAAAGCCGCGATGCCGCCAGATTGCTGCGCCATTACAGCCCCACCTTCCGCACCGGCACGCAGGACATCCGTGCCTTTGGCCTCAACAAGCAGAAAGTCAACGCCGCCAAGTCCTGGATCAAGATCGACCTGAACCGGCTCAACCTCATGCTGTACCCCGAGCGCGCCGACTTTGCGATGGTCAGCTTCGTGCAGGACTATCGCAGCAGTAATCTCAATGACATCACGCCCAAACGCCAGTTCTGGAGCCGCGAAAACGGTCGCTGGAAAATCATTCACGAAACTTCGCTCTGAAATTTCTCGCTCTAAAATTTAAGGACACCCATGGTCAAGCTGCACACCAATCACGGCATCATCACGCTCGAACTCAACGCTGAAAAGGCCCCCAAAACGGTCGAGAATTTTTTGCAGTACGTGCGCGACGGTTTTTTTGACGGCACGATTTTTCATCGCGTCATTGATGGCTTCATGTTGCAGGGTGGCGGGTTCGAACCCGGCATGGTGCAGAAAGCCACCCGGGGCATGATCGAAAACGAAGCCGCCAACGGCCTGAAAAACGAGACCTACACCGTCGCGATGGCACGCACGCCCAACCCCAATTCAGCCACGGCACAGTTCTTCATCAACGTCGCCAACAACAGTTTTCTCAACTTCACCTCGCCCACTCCGCAAGGCTATGGCTATGCCGTGTTTGGCAAAGTGGTCGAGGGCATGGACGTGGTGGACAAGATCAAGAAAGTCAAAACCGGCAGCCGCGCCGGTCACCAGGACGTGCCGCTGGAAGACGTGGTCATCACCCGGGCAGAAATTGTCGGATAGCCCGTTGAAGCCTGTGCCTCCCGGAGCCGGACGCAGCTATTTCATCGCCGACCTGCACCTGACTGATGAACGCCCGGCCGCGACCGGGCGTTTTTTTCGTTTCCTCGACGAAATCGTCGCAGGGGCTGACGCACTGTACATACTGGGGGATCTGTTCGAAACCTGGATCGGCGACGATCACGACGAGCAGGTCGCCCACGACACGGCACGTCGACTGAAAGCGCTGACCGAGTCCGGCACGCCGGTTTATTTCATGCACGGCAACCGTGATTTCATGCTGGCCGCACGCTACGCCACGCAATCCGGCATGACCCTGCTGGCCGATCCGCAGGTGGTGGATCTCTACGCCACCCCCACCCTGTTGATGCACGGCGATACCCTCTGTACCGACGACCACCGCTACCAGGCATTTCGCCAGCGCGTGCGCCGTCCGTGGGTACTGGCAGCGCTGCGCCTGCTGCCGTTTGGCATGCGACAGCGCCTGGCGCGGCAGGCCCGTGCCGGGAGTGAATCGGCCAAGGCGGGGAAGTCCGCTGACATCATGGATGTCAATGTACAGGCGGTGACACAAACCATGCGCGCACATCGGGTGCTGCGTCTGATCCACGGCCACACCCATCGTCCGCAACAGCATCCGCTCATGCTGGACGGACAGCCCGCGACCCGCTGGGTTACGCCCGACTGGTATGCGCGCTGGGGCTACGTAGTATGCGATGCCCAGGGCTGCACACTGGTGGTGAGTCCGCTATAAACCCGGTGCCTGTTGGACACCGAAGTTGTCAGGCAGACGAAACAGCACTGGATCGAAGGGACGCTGCGTATGGCTGACCAGCGAGCGGCTGCGTCCACTGGCCTCGCGCTCTTCCAGCGGCAGCCCCAGTCGCGGCACGCCGGTGGCGTCCCACACCTGATTCGCCAGATCGCAGTCGTGCTGAAACTCGGCGGGGGTGTCACGCCAGACCCGGTACTGGGTTGCGGCCAGCACGGTTTTCAGTTGCGCGAGGGCGCGTGCGGCATCGGCAGCCAGATGCTTGTCCACCCGGCCTTCACTGCACACCGTGCCATTCACCCACAATCGATAGGTCTGCCCCTGCGGGCCGGGTGGCTGCACCAGCAAACGGGAGCGCCAGGAAGCCGGGCGCGGCGGCAACGCGGCGGGAACAAACTCCATGGCCATGCGGGCATCACGCATCACATTCATCACTTTGCCCTGCTGCCGGTCGAGCAGCACAAAATCGCCTGCGTCGTCCCCGCCATCCATGCGCAAAAAATCCGCCGTCACCAGTATGCGCGTGGCGTAAGGCGGGTCGCCCGGATCCTGGTCGAGGTAATGCAGCACCGTCATGTCGGCGGCTTGGGCCATGCCTGTACCCAGCAGAAGCAGCAGCGTCTGTATCTGCATCACACCAGCCCCGAGATCACACCAGGCCTCGAGCCAGATCGGCCTGAATATCGGCAACCGATTCCAGTCCCACCGCGATACGCACCAGTCCGTCGCGGATACCCGCTGTCGCGCGCTGCTCAGGCGTCATGCGGCTGTGGGTCGTGGTGGCCGGATGAGTAATCGTGGTTCGGGTATCGCCGAGATTGGCGGTAATCGACAGCATCCGGGTTGCATCAATCAGCTTCCAGGCGGCCGCCTGACCCCCCTGGAGTTCGAACGCGACGATGCCGCCGCCGGTTTTTTGCTGGGCCATGGCGAGCGCGTGTTGCGGATGCGACGGCAAGCCCGGATACAGCACACGCGCAACCTGCGGCTGGGCCTCCAGCCATTGCGCCAGTGCCAGTGCGCCGCGTGAATGGGCGTCCATGCGCAGGCCGAGTGTTTCCATGCCTTTCAGGATCACCCACGCGTTGAATGCCGACAGCGTCGGCCCGGCCGTGCGCAAAAACGCATACACGCCCTCCATCAGGCTCTGGCTGCCAAGCACGGCACCGCCCAGCACCCTGCCCTGACCGTCGAGGTACTTGGTGGCGGAATGAATCACGATGTCGGCACCCAGCGCGATCGGCTTTTGCAGCGCGGGCGAACAGAAACAATTGTCCACCGCCAGCCATGCGCCTGATTCATGGGCGATGGCCGCGAGCGCGCGAATATCACTGACTTCGGTCAAGGGATTGGACGGCGACTCGACGAAGAACAGTTTGGTGTTCGGTTTCACGGCTGCGCGCCATTCCGCCGGATCGGTCGGCGACACATAGGTCGTCTCGATACCAAAGCGCCCGAGTATTGTGCTGAACAGCTGCACCGTGGAGCCAAAAATCGAGCGCGATGCCACCACATGCTCGCCGGCTTTCATCAGCCCCATCACCGTCGCCAGTATCGCCGCCATGCCCGATGCAAAGGCCACGCAGCGCTCGGCGCCTTCCAGCGCCGCCAGCCGGGTTTCCATCATCTGGACGGTGGGATTGGTGAAGCGCGCGTAGATCGGCCCCGGCTGCTCACCCTTGAAGCGCGCGGCCGCTTCGGCGGCGCTGCCGAACACGAAACTGGAAGTGAGGAACATCGCCTCGGAGTGTTCATTGAACTGGCTGCGTACGGTACCCGCCCGCACCGCCAGGGTATCGAGATCGTATTCGTCGTTCATGGCATGGTCCCCA
>JAJXUA010000043.1 GCA_021783275.1 Pseudomonadota bacterium | reverse complement strand
GACCGTCCATCAACACCTGCCAGAGTTCGCTGACGTTATTGGCTTGTGGGAACAGACAGCCCATGCCGATGATGGCAATGTCGTTTTCGCGGATGGGGTCGTGATCCCCGGCGATGACGGGGGGGGGCCTCGGTTGTGCGCTGATCCGGCTCGGCATCGGCCAGGGATGCTTGCGCGGGGGCAAGCTCAACCACTTCGCTCAGCTTGCAGCGGATGGTGAGGTTTTCGCGGGCGATGTAATGGGCGAGTTGATGAATGGTGTCATGTTCGCGGAACATGTCGTGGGTGATCGGACAGTCGATGGTGTCTTCAGCCAGCGAAATCACTTCGATGGCCTTGATCGACGTGCCGCCCAGCGAGAAGAAGGGATCGTGGTCGCCGATGGCCTTCTGCGAAATCCCCAGAACCTCTGACCACAGGTGACGGATGATGAGCTTGAGTTCCGAGATCGTGACGTGCTTGCCGGAATCCGGTTCCGAGCTGAGGTCGGGTGCAATCTCCAGCAGCTCGTTCAGCGGCACGCACTGGTTAGCAAATTGCCCGGCAAGATAATTGTCGAGCAGCTTGTGACGCATGATCTTGCCGCTGGTGGTCTTGGGGATTTCACCGGTGGACTTCAGCACCACAAACAGCGTGGGTGTGACATCGAAACGCTGGTTGATGCGGATCTGCACCTTGCGCAGGATGGCGGTGGTCTGGCGCGCACCCATGAACTGCTTATTGCAGGCGATGAAGGCGAGGATGACCTCTTCCTGCTGGCTGTGGTCGTGATGGCCGATGACGACCAGGCTGTCGAGGCCGGGAATGTCCTCGCAGGCGTGCTCGAAATCGTGCGAGTAATAGTTCTGGCCGTTGACGTAGACGATGTCCTTGACCCGACCGGTGATGACAAAGCGGTGGTCATGGACAAAGCCGAGATCGCCGGTGCGGAACCAGTCGCCGCAATGGGCGGCTGTGCTGGCGTCCGGGTTGCCGTAGTAGCCACGGGTGACGCTGCGTCCACGGATTTGCACATGCCCGACATGGCCTGGCGGCAGGGTCTGATCGTGGTCATCGACGACACGCAGTTCCATGCCGGTGACGACAGGCCCTTCGTCGATGAAGCAGGTGGCCTTGGGGTGATCCGCCGCTACATGTTCGATCGGTCGGCCCTGGCTGAGGGCGTCGCGATTGAGGAAATGCGTTCTGAATGGTTCGCCGCGTGGGGCAATCGTGACCGCCAGGCTGGCCTCCGCCAGGCCATAGCCCGCCAGCAGACAGTCCCGGCGCAGGCCGCAGTGGGTGCCCAGCAGATCGAGGAAGCGTTCGCAGGTGTGCACCGAAATCGGCTCGGCGCCGTTGAGCAACACTTCCAGACAGCTCAGGTCCAGCGGCGCCAGCAGTTCCGGCGTGGCTTTGTCCAGTATGCGTTTGAGTCCGAAGTTTGGCGAGAACGTGACGGTGACGCGGTATTCGTTGATCTTGGAAAGCCACAGCATCGGCCGCCGCACAAACACGAACGGCTTCATCGCGATGACGGTGCACTGTCCGACCACGCCCATCAGGTGTCCGGCAATCAGGCCCATGTCATGGTAGTAGGGCATCCAGTTGAGCAGGCACGAGCCGGAGTGGATGCCGAGCGAGGTCATCAGGCCATGGATCGTGACCAGCACGTTGTCGTGCGTGATCTGTGTGCCCTTGGGAAAACTGGTGCTGCCGGAGGTGAATTGCAGGAATGCGAGGTCGTCGGGTTTGGTGGCATACAGCACGCCCGGCTGTGCGTCCTGCTGGATCTCGGTAAAGGTGGCGATCTGGCCGTTAAGTGCAAGCAGGCCGGAGCTGGCGTCGCCCGCCGCCTGGCGCACCATTTCGGCATTGCGCTCGCTCATCAGGATGATCGGATCGTCGAGCTGGGCGGCGATGCCCTGCAACTTGCCATAACCGCTGTCGGTGGAGGCGGCGTTGCGGAAGGGCAGCACCGGCACCGGCACCATCCCGCCCAGCACACAGGCCCAGAACGCGACCAGGAATTCTTCCAGTCCGTCGAGTTGCAGGATGACCTTGCTGCCGGGTTGCGCGTTGCGTTTTTGCAGCCCGCCCAGGGCGTGGGTGGCGTTTTCCAGTAGCGCCCGGTAACTCAGGGTGCTGTCGGCCCCGGTGTCGTTGACGAATACGATCTGTTTCTGACTGCGCGCTGCGCCAATCAGGGCTTCGCTGAGGGTAGAGGGGTGATGGGCCGGGAAGACAAGCGGCGCGACTTGCAGGTGCGCCAGCCGCGGATGTGTCGTGCCGATTGCTTCGGGCGTGGCGGTTGCGCCATCCAGATTTGTGTCCATCTTTTGTCCCCTCGATATATTAGTATTTTATTATATTTTTCTTCTCTTTAATTAATTGTCTTGTTGTGGAATGCGTGATGCGTGATCGGGAAGCCCCGAATCAATCAAAGACCATCCTGGATTCCAGGCTGGTGGCCCGCTATAGCTGCGGATGCAGGTTCGTCATTGCCGGCTGCTTGATAGTCTTATCGGCATAGGCACAGGCTGGTTGAATTCAGGCTTCAACCTGAATACCAACTAAACGATAGTCCTTTTCAGATATTAATGCATAGTCTTTTCGGCTCAGTCGGCAAGTCATGGTTCTGTCTTGTCCGGGACGGACTGAGCATTTCGCGCGGGAAATGTCTGCACGCGCGGGTATCTGGCGAGCATGCCCTGATCCGGCTGGCATCGCCTCCCGGATTTGCGGATACTCCGGCCTATGGTCTGCAACGCCTGCTCCGCGTATACCCTTTTGCGTCTGCTGCTGAGCAGCCGCCGGTTTATCAGTCTGGCGGCAGTTTGTCTGGCGCTGGGCTGGGCAGCTCCGGCCACTGCGTCTATGGCCCTGGTTACCCGTGAGATCACCGCGCATCCCGGGCAAACCGGCGCGCTGATCCTGGACACCGGGGCGGACGCCCTGCGGGCACGGGCCTGGCTCGCCGACCAGGCACAGCGTTCGATCGAGGTGCAGTATTTCATCTGGAGTACCGACAACATCGGCATTCTGGCGACCGAAGCCTTGTTGCGCGCGGCCGAACGCGGGGTGAAGGTGCGGGTGCTGGTCGATGACCTGCTGATCGATGCGCCGGACAAGACCCTGCTGGCACTGGCGCTGCATCCCGGGATCGAGATCCGCATCTACAACCCGCAGCACAAGGTCGGCACGCCGTTTTACAAGCGTGCGCTCAATGTGGTGAAAGATTTTCGCGGCGTTAACCAGCGCATGCACGACAAGACTTTCATCGTCGATGGGCAGGTCGGCATCACGGGCGGTCGCAACATGGCCGACGAATATTTCGATTACGACCGCGATTACACCTTTCGCGACCGCGACGTGCTGCTGCTCGGCGCAGCCGTGAAAACCATGACGGCGAACTTTGAGGCTTTCTGGTCGAGCCGGCTGGCAGTGCCAGTGGAATCGCGTTACGACGGCTGGGGTTTGCTGAAAAAGAACGTCAAGGTTGCCGCAGCCGAAGTCCGGCAGGTGGTTCGCGATTTGCATCATTACGCCGCGCAGCCGGAAAATTTTTCTCCCGAAGTGCGTACTGCCATCGCCACCACACCCCAGGCGTTCGACCGGCTGGCGCGCGAGCTGGCCTGGGGGCCGGTGGATTTCATCCATGATGTGCCCGGTAAAAACAGCAAACGCTGGAGTCTGGGCGGCGGCGGGCAGAGCACCGCCGCTCTGGCGAAACTGGTGACGGAGGCGCAGACCTCGATCCTCATCCAGTCGCCGTATCTGGTGATGTCCGATGCGGCGCGGGCCCTGTTCAAGTCTGCCGTGGCCCGGGGCGTCAAGGTGCGCATCCTCACCAACTCGCTCGCCTCTACAGACAATATCCAGGCGTTTTCCGGCTACCGCAACCAGCGCAGGCAGTTGCTGAAAATGGGGCTGGACATCCGCGAGACCAAACCCGACCCGGCCAGCCGGGCCACCTTGCTGTCACGCGTCAACGCGCCCGCCACGCCGCCGGTCTTTGCGCTGCACGCCAAGAGCATGGTGGTCGATGGCAGGATCGCTTATATCGGCACCTTCAATTTCGATCCACGCTCGGAAAATCTCAACACCGAAGTGGGCGCTGTCATTCACCACGAAGGGCTTGCCCGCCAGCTGCAGGCGATCATGGAAGCCGACATGCGCGCCGAAAACAGCTGGCATGCCAGTGACGAACCCGATCAATACGTGCCGCTGACGCGACGCGGCAAAGTGCGGCTGTGGCAATTGCTGCCGCTGAAACCTGTGCTGTAGACCACTGGAACCCTGCCCATGCGCCTGCCTATCAGCTTCAAAATTTTCAGCATTACGCTGGCGCTGCTGTTGCTGATGATCGTGGTTACGTGGCTGTCGGTGCTCAATTTTCGCCAGCTCAACAACCAGGTACGTGCGCTGGCCGACTGGTATCTGCCGCTGCAGCAGCAGGTCGCCAGCGTAGAAATCCTGATACGCCAGCAGATGGTGCACATGGAGCGCGTGATGGGCAACATGGACGCGGCCCGGCCCGATGCAGCGTTCCAGGCCAGTGAATCGAACGGCTTCGACATGCGCGGTATCAACGCCGACCAGATCATCGACTCATCGCTGCGGATGCTGGGTGAAGCCGAAGCCGACCAAACACTTGAACTGGATCGCGTCACGCTCGCCGTGCTCGGCAAACAGTTGCCCGCGATCCAGACTGCGCGCCAGCACTTTCACATGACCTTCCGCCTGTATCAGATTGAAGTGGAAGAGGGCACGCCGCGTTCCGAAAAGCTGGTACGCGACACGCTGCTGCGCGAAAAAGATACGGTCGATATCGAAATCGGCAAGACCATCGACATCCTCAACAAACTGACCCAGGACACCGCCACCCAGGCCAAGGCCGAAGAGCAGCGTGCCATCACGCTCAACTGGATTGTGACCGGCATTGCCAGCGTGCTGGGGCTGATTTTTGCCACCCTCATCACCCGCTCGCTGGTCGATTCGGTCAAACGCCTGCTCGGCGGTACCCGGGCGGTCGAGGCCGGTGACCTTGACACCGAGATCCGGCTGACCACGCGCGACGAACTCGCCACCCTCGCCACCTCGTTCAACCACATGGTCGGCGGCCTGCGCGAGCGCGAACATATCCGCGCCACTTTCGGCCAGTACGTCGATCCGCGTATCGTCCAGCGCGTGCTCGAAAATCGCCTGCGTGCCGAAGGCGGCGAACGTCAGATCATGAGCGTGTTCTTTTCCGATCTGGAAGGATTTACCCGGCTGTGCGAAAGCCTCAGACCCGACCTCGCCGTGCGCTTTCTCAACCGGTATTTCGCGCTGATGTCCGAAGGCGTACGGGCGCAGCAGGGCATCGTGGACAAATACATCGGCGACTCAGTCATGGCGTTCTGGGGGCCACCGTTCACCGACCCCGCCGACCATGCCCGGTTGTGCTGCCTGGCCGCACTGGACCAGATGGCGCGGCTGGGGGTGTTCCGCACCGAGTTGCCCGCGCTATTCGGGCTTGCCCACGATCTCCCCACCGTCAACGTCCGCATGGGCATCGCCAGCGGCGAAGTCACCGTCGGCAGCATCGGTTCCGAAACCTCGCGCGGCTACACCGTCATCGGCGACACCGTAAACCTCGCGTCAAGACTGGAACAGGCCAACAAGTTTTACGGTACCGACATCCTCGTCAGCGCCACCACGCGCGATCTGGCAGGTGACAGCCTGGCGTTCCGCGAGATCGACAGCCTGCGCGTCATCGGCAAACTGGAGCCGGTGAAGGTGTATGAACTCATCGGGCTTGCCAGCGAGTTGAACGAGACCACGCGCAGCGCTCTGCAGGATTACGAAACCGGACTCGCGCGCTACCGCGCGCAGGACTGGGATGCCGCCGAAGCGGCGTTCGGGTCGTGTTTGTCTGCCATGCCCGGCGATCGGCCGGTGCAGGTTATGCTGGAACGGATTGTCGCATTCCGGCAGGTGCCCCCGGAGGCGGGTTGGGATGGGATTTGGGTGGCGGGGAGTAAGTGAGCTGCGCGAAGTTATTTTGATCTCATGGCGCTCTTTCTAGCTCTACCGAGACCTTGAACCCAGATTGAACTATGCAGTATTGGAGGCGATGCAACTTGACCTGCAATGCTTTTGAACGCTTGATAAGCTGCCGCAAAACGCTCGCTGAAATGCCATTAACTTCTGGCACAGCACCCTTGTTCTGCTTCGTTCGAGGCCGGATCGAGGCTGCGTATAGTTCATCATAGGCGGCGTTCTTGCCAAATCTCCAGGCGCTGTGTATGACGCGGTTCCTCTCTTCAGTAAGGTCTTTCACCTCCTTCAGAAGTTCTCGGACAGCCTTCAGATCGGCCTCGTCCGTTCTGCTTCGAAGTTCGGAAAAGAAAGCGCCGAGTAGAGCTTGCAGTTCCGCTGACGCCTTGTCACCAATGACAACTTGCGCCAAGCCCTGATGCTTCAGGCCTTCGGACTGAAAGATAAAAAGGACAACATTCCGCATTGCCTCGCAAATGCGCTCGAATTCAACAGCGAATCGCCCGAGTTCTAGGAGGAATTCTTCTGCTTGGGCGCGATGCTCATCATCAGAAAACTCAGAGAATGGTGACTTGCCAGGCATGGTGAGGACTACCTATGGTGGAAAATTCTCTGGATTTTCAATGATGCTAAGTACCAATTTGCGAAGACTTGAAGCTTTCTTTGGTGGAGGTGCCGTCGCTGTAGCTTTGGGTAATTTCAAGCAGTTTTCCATTGATGTGATAAGTTATTTTCTCGTCCAGAGGGTCGGTGCGCCAACGTCCGGTGTCAGATGCCCAAACAACTTTGCTGCCTGTAATCTTGCAGCGATACGACCATTTCGTACTGTCATCTCGTCTGACGTAATAGAGATAAACAATACCCTTGTCTTGCTTTGTGACTTTTATGATTTTTGGATCACGCCCCATGAGCGTCCCTATTCCCGCCTTGCAAATTTGAGCTTTAGTGAATGTTGAGCCTGAAGCATTGGCGGAACCGGTGGCAAGTGAAAGGGCAACAACTGCGATGCCTGAGTAAATTAAGTGGTGGTTCATCCTGAGTTTCCCCGTTATCTACGTTCGGTTGTAAGACCTCATCAATTTGGTATCAAGCCGCTTCCGCGTGCAACCGCACCCCCAGCGCCCGCGCAACTTTCAGCACTGTCGCAAAGCTCGGATTGCCATTCTCGCTCAGCGCCTTGTACAGGCTTTCCCGACTCAGTCCTGCATCGCGCGCCACCTGCGACATGCCTTTCGCGCGGGCGATGTCGCCGAGTGCGCGCGCAATGCCAGCGGCGTCGTCTGGCGCTTCTTCCAGCCAGGCGTCGAGATAGGCGGCCATTTCCTCAGGCGTGCGCAGTTGCTCGGCCACGTCATAGGGCATGGTTTTGGTTTTGACGGTAGGTTTGGCTGTCGCCTTGGGCATGGCTTTACTCCTGCAGATTACTGGCGAGTGCGATGGCGATTTTGATGTCCTGTTGCTGCGTGGATTTGTCGCCGCCCGCCAGCAGGATGATCAGTTCGCCGTTGCGCTCGGTGTAGTACACCCGGTAGCCGGGCCCGACGTCGATCTTGAGTTCCGAGATGCCGTGCGTGAGGTTGCGATGCTGGCCTGGATTGCCGTGCGCCAGCCGATCCACGCGCATCTGGATGCGGGCACGGCCGGTGCGGTCATTCAGATCGTCGATCCAGCCACGGTAGGCTACGGTCATCGATACGCGCATGGCCGATTGTATCCCGTAAGATACAGGTGTCAAGCAGGGTGGGGCTTACTCCACGATGCCCTCATCCCCATGACACGTACAACCGGTTTCCTTGCTGGTGCTGCTGTCGCAGCAGACGATCTTGCCGGCGCGGCAGCCGCAGATGCCTTTCTTGCCTTTGCAGCAGTCGGTGCCGTCGACCTGGGCGAGGGTGATGCCGGGCAGGGCGTCGGGGCAGGCTTCCAGCGCAGCTTGTGCGGGGAGCTGCGCCGTGTCGCTAGCGCTGGCGAACGGACTGGACAATAACAGGGCGGCGAGGATGAGGAGGGTGCGCATGGGAGTCTCCGGTTACAGCAACAGGCTCACTATAGGCTGACTGTCCGGCGGGCATGAAAAGATTTTTCAGGCGGGTGGCACCTGGCGCATCGGGCTCGCGTGCTGGCAGGTGTTGGCTATAGTGAAAGCCACCCTGCGTATTCCAAGGAGCCGATCATGAACCCGCTGCATCGTATGGAACGTTTTCTCGACGCCCACCTGATTCCTTTCGATATCGTTTCGCATCCGCATACCCACACCAGCGCTGAAACCGCACGCGCGGCGGGATTGTCGCCCGGCCGCATCGCCAAGGGGGTGCTGCTCGACGGTCAGGAATGCCAGATGGTGGCGATGATTCCGGCCGATCAGGAAATCCATCTGGGCAAACTCGGGCTGGATCACGGGGTGGAGTTCAGCCTCGCCACCGAATCCAGTGTCAGCAGCCTGTTTGCCGAATGTGAGCCCGGCGTGGTGCCCGGCCTGCCCAACGCCTGGGGGGTGGAAATGGTGTGGGACGATGCCCTGATGGCCCAGCCCGATGTGTATCTGGAGGCGGGCGACCACAAACGGCTGCTGCATATCGAAACCCGCTACCTGCGGGAAGCCTTCGGCGATTCGCCGCACTGTCATTTCTGCCAGCCGCGCATGATGCACGGCTGATTTTTTCAGTTAAGGAAACGCTGATTAATTCCGTCCGTTCGCCCTGAGCTTGTCGAAGGGCATTTCAACGAATTGATTTTGTTTGAATTATTCCATTCATGGTTCGACAAGCTCACCACGAACGGAATAAATCAGCGCTTCCTCAAGGGTGACGGGGCTTCCACCCCGTGGACACTCTGCCCTATAGTCGGCTTCAGATCATCGACTGCTGACCGCCATGTCCGACCCTCAAACTACCCAGGACGCACAACCCAACCCGCACCGCTCGATGGGCCGGGGCATGGCCTGGGTGGCGAGTCTGCTGATCCTGGGACTGTTCTGGCTGTATTTCGACGGCAATCTCCAGGCGCGTTACAACCCCAACCGGGATTTGCAGGTGGCGCAGGGCGGTGAGCTGGTGCTCAAGCGGGGTCGTGATGGCCACTATGTTTTTCCCGGCACCATCAACGGCCAGCCGGTCACCTTCCTGCTCGACACCGGCGCCACACTGGTATCAGTGCCGGCGCATCTGGGCGAGGCATTGAATCTGCGGCCCGGTGCCTACCAGCGTTCGATGACTGCCAATGGCAGCGTGACCACGCGCGCCACGCGCATCGACAGCCTGGCCTTCGGGCCCTTCGTGGTCAATGGCGTGCAGGCCAGCCTCAATCCAGGGATGCAGGACCCCCAGATCCTGCTGGGCATGAGTGTGCTGAAGCATCTGGAATTTACCCAGCGGGGCGATACGCTGGTGGTGCGTCCCATGAGCAATCCTTAGGGTCGAGGCGGGTTGCACCCGGGGGACGAAACCGATTCAAGCCTTGGTCAATAGTGACTTCTATGGTTGAATGCGGGCATCAGTTGGTTGCAAGCTTGACTCGGTACCTCGGTAAGCGTTTTCCTTGTAATTCGATCGATAGGACATGTCGTCCAATTTTTAAGTCCTTGAAAGGGAAACAAGATGGAAACCGGTACAGTCAAGTGGTTCAACGATGCAAAGGGTTTTGGCTTCATTACACCCGACAACGGGGGTGAAGACCTGTTCGCGCATTTCTCGGCGATCAATTCCAGCGGCTTCAAATCGCTGCAGGAAAACCAGAAAGTCAGCTTCGAAGTCACCACCGGCCCCAAAGGCAAACAGGCTTCGAATATTCAGCCCGTCGCCTGATCGCAGTTCAGTTTGACCACGCCCCCGTCGCACGGCTCTGGCCGTCCGGCGGGGGCGTTTTCATTGGGTGTTTAGCAGGCAGCGGTGCGGCTTGCCTGCGGTCTAAGGCGCCACGTCCATAAAGCGCAGCATCTCGGCCAGCAGGGGCGATTGCCCCCACAGCGGACTGAACGCGAGCACCGTGCCGGGATGCCCGATGTCCGGATAGATGATGGCGCGCGCCTCGCCGCCGGTTTGCTGGATGCGCCGGGCCAGGGTTTCGCTGTTGCGCGGCAATACCAGCGCGTCGTCTGCGCCGTGCAGCAGCAGCATGGGTGCGGCGTCCGCACGGGCATAGCGCACCGGCTGGGCGGTTTCAAGTTGCGCATCGTCGGTAAAAATCGGCCGGTAACGTGCACCCAGCGTGGCAGCGAAATCCGTGGGAGACGACAGGCCGATGACGCCAGCCAGTAGTGAACTGCGCAGGGACTGCGTGGCCAGATAACGAGAATCGAGCGCCAGCAGGCTGACGATATGGCCGCCGGCAGAATGGCCGATCAGGTAGATTTTGGCCGGGTCACCCTGATAGCGGGCGATGTGGCGGAAAGTCCAGCCCACTGCGGCAGCGGCATCCTCGACGAATGCAGGAAAACGCACGTCGGGATAAAGCCGGTAATCGGCGATAACGACCACGATGCCGTGCGCGGTGAGCGACTGGGCGACAAAGCGGTAATCGCCACGCTCGCCCGACGACCAGCTGCCGCCGTAGAAAAACACCACCACCTTGCCGCTGGGGGCTTGTTTCGGGATGTAGATGTCGAGTGCCTGGCGGACATCGCTGCCATAGCTGACGTTTTCGATCACGGTATAGGCCGCGTCACTGCCAAGCTGGTTGAGTACCGCCAGCGGGCTGCACCCGGAGATCACCCCAGCGACGACGGCAGCACCGATGCGGCCGGCCCATTTGAAAATCACGATTGCCTGTTTGACCACTCTGCGCTGCTGATGACTGAGGATAAGGCTATACGCAGGGCAGCGCGTTTTGGTTGCAGCAGGCGAGAGTGCCGGGGCGGTCGCTAGAATTTCCCCTCCAGCGCAACGCTCACCACCCGTATTCCCTCCGCCCGATCGACTTCGCGCTGGCTCAACACCCCGCCCATGTATTCCAGGCTGTCGTCGCCGCGCCCTTCGCGGGTGAGGTTGTCGATGTTCAGTTTCAGCGTCACAGCTTTGCCGAGTTTCTTGCTCAGGTAGACATCGAGCTGGGTGCGGGCGAGCTGGAATTGCTGGGTGTCGGGGTTGGCTTCGCGGGTGAAATCCGAGCTGTACGAGACGTTGCCGCCGAGGCTGATTTGTTGTGAGGCCCATTCGTAATCGGCACCCAGGTTGGCGGCGCGGCGCGGCGACTCCTGGCGGACGAAGGCGGCGGTCGGGTCTTCGAGTTTGAGGCGGTTGGTCGAGACGTTGCCGCGCACGGTCAGTGCGGGCAGGTCGGCGAATTTCCATTTGAAGTCGGCGACGATGCTGGTTTCGGACGCGGACGCGACGTTGAACGGACGTTCGACATAGCGGCCCATTTCCAGCGTGGTGCGGTTCTGGATCTTGTCGTCAATCTCGCGCAGGAACACATTGAGCCCGGCGCTGCCGCGCTGTTCGGGCAGGAAGTGCTCGACGCCAAATTGCAGGGTGGCGGTGGTTTCCGAAGTGAGCGACGGGTTACCCGCGCGATCCGGGTTGGCGAGGGTATTGAGGCCGTCGGTAGTGCGCACGACCGGCGAGAGCTGGCGCACGCCCGGCGCGCGGCTGGACAGCGCGGCGCTGGCGCGGAAATTCCATTTTGGGTGGAACTGCCACAGGTAACTCAGGCTCGGCAGCCAGTCGGTTTGCGCGTCACTGATGACGAGCCCGGTGGCATCTTCGGTGCGGCGGTCGCCGACCTGCACGCGCAGGCCGGGGGTGAGCAGATGGCCTTCGGCGATCTGCCATTCGTCCTGGCCCCACAGCGCGATTTCGCGGTCGCGCGATTCGGCACTGGCCTGCGCGCCGAGGGCGCTGACGACGCCGTTCACGCGTTCACTGCGTTCGTCGTCGGTGGTGCGGTAACGCGCTTCGACGCCGAAGCTGCCGACGTGGGTGTTGGCGAGCGGCAGGCTGCGTTTGCCCTTGAGGGTGAAGCCGAGGGTCTTGCTGGTGTCTTCGGTTTCGGTGCGCGTTTGCAGGACGTTGGCGACATCGTAATCGTCGCGCGTGCGGTCGCTGCGCTCGACGCCGCCTTGCAGGCCGGCCTGCACGCTCATTTCACCTTTGCCGGGCTGGCGTTTCTTCCAGTCGAGGCTGACGCGGCCATTGACGCGCTGGCCGGATTCGCTGTTGATCTCGCGGCCATCGGCCATGAGTCCGGTCGCATTGAGCGGATCGGCATAGGTCAGGCGCTGCGTGTCGGAGACGGTGTCGCTGCTGCGGCCAAACAGGAACGGCGAGAGCACCAGCCGCTCGCCGTCGCCCAAGTCGCGGGTGAAGCGGCTGATGAGGTGCAGGCCGCTGTCACGCCCGCTGTCCTCGTCGTTCTCCACGTCAAAGTCGTTACGCACGCCGCCGCCAAACTGCTCGCGCGTGACCGTGCGGCTGCCGTTGGTCGGGCGGGTGTCGGCAAAGCCGATCCCGATCACCCCGGCCTGACCTTCGCGGTCGCCGTAGGTCATGCCTGCGCGTCCGCCGAAATCTTCGCCGTCGTATGTGATGCCGCCGCGCCAGGTGCCGACCTTGTTCGGGATCACGTCGCGCAGGATGAGATTGATCGTGCCGCCGGGGCCGGACGGAAATTCGGCGGTGCTGGTCTTGAGGATTTCGATACGCTCGATCAACTCGACCGGCAGCGTGACCGCGTTGCGGTTGCCGCCGGGCAGGGCTTCGCCATCGACGATGATCTTCGGCTCCAGCCGGTCGGCCTGTCGCCCCCGGCCACGACGCCCGCCGGTGTCGGTCGTCAAGCTCACGCCGGGCAAGCGACGCAGGATTTCGCCGATGGTCGCTGCGTCCATTTTTTCGAGTTCGGCGCGGTCGATGATGATCTTTGCGGTGGAAGCATTTTGACGTTCGTCCTGCGCTGATTCGGCGCTGGCGTTGACCTGCACGGTTTCGAGCGTGGTCGGGATCTCGGCGGGCGGGGCGGCGGGATCGGGTGCAGGCTCAGCCGCGCGTGCCGGCTGGGCAAGCACCGCGAGGCAGCAGAGAAGGAGGGAGGCGAGCCGGTGTTGCCGGTTTACAACGGGTTTTGCGCGGGGGGTCACAAAGAGCTTTCCATAATTATTGAGAAACATTATCATTACCGTTCATATTCTACATTAGCCAGCTAAGTAAGCGTTCTTCCCGAACCTTCCAGCACGCCAAAAAACAGAATCAGAAAAGCAGGTCAGGGAGAACGGCAGCGCAGCAGTGATACGGAAACTTCGTGCGAGTTCCGTCGCTGTGCGCAATGGGTATCGACGGCTCAGCAAACGCCCCTCGGGTGATTTGTCTGAGACGGGGTTTCATCCCCTCTGTCGTATCCCGACACCCCGCATTTCTGTTTCGAGCTTACCCGGCCGGGTCGTCAGGTGCCTTCGTGCCCGCGCCGGGTCGTGCAGTTCCGCATGAGCCAGCCACCACCTTGCCCCGCTGGGCACGCGTCGCCAGCCAGTCCTTTATGTATTGCCCTGAGTTCCAAGGAGACGTTGATGACCCCCATTCGTAGTCGCAAACACCACCCGGCCCGCCTCGCGGCGCTGATCGCCGCCACCCTGCCGTTCGCCGCCCATGGTGCGGACGAGCCGTCCAAAGCCAGATCGACCACACTGCCGACGGTGAACGTCGAGGCCGCTGCCGAGCCGACCGTGCCGTACAAGGCCGAAAAAGCCAGCAATCCACAGTTTACCGAACCGCTGCTCGATACCCCGCTGACGGTCAACGTTATTACTGAAGAGCTGATTCGCGACCAGGCCGTCGACAACCTGCGCGACGTATTGCGCAACGTCCCCGGCATCAGTATTCAGGCTGGCGAAGGCGGGGTGCCGGCGGGCGACAACCTGTCGATCCGCGGTTTCAACGCGCGCACCGATATTTTCATCGACGGCGTACGCGATTTCGGCGGTTACTCGCGTGATCCGTTTAATCTTGAACAGGTCGAAGTCATCAAAGGCCCGGCATCGACCTATGCCGGGCGCGGCTCCACCGGCGGCTCGATCAACCTGGTCAGCAAATCGGCCAAGGCCGAGAATTTCTCGTACCTCAACCTCGGCGTCGGCACCGACAGCTACAAGCGTCTGACTGCCGACCTCAACCGCAAGCTCAACGACACCACGGCGGTGCGCGTGAACGTAATGGGCCACGACGCCGACACGCCGGGTCGCGATGAAGTCTACAGCCGCCGCGCAGGCATTGCGCCGACCGTCACCTTCGGCCTCAATACGCCGACCCGCGTGAGCTTGAGCTATTTCTTCATGAAGCAGGACAACCTGCCGGATTACGGTATTCCCTGGGTTCCGAACACCAACACCACGCCTGAACTGGCCAACTTCCTCGACAAACCCGCACCGGTCGATTTCGACAACTTTTACGGCCTCACCGCGCGCGACTACGAAGACATCACGACGCATGTCGCCACCGCCGAAGTCGAGCACGACATCAGCAATCAGATGAGCGTGCGCAACATCACCCGCTATGGACACAACTATCGCGATTCCATCGTGACTGCGCCGCGTTTCTTCGCGAACAACAGCACCGACATTCGCCGCACCGACGAAAAATCGCGTGACGAAGTCAATGCGATTCTCTCCAACCTGACGACGCTCAACTACAGCTTTGCCACCGGCGAAATCGGGCATACGCTGGTCGCCGGTCTCGAACTCGCGCACGAACGGGCAAAGAACTTCCTGCGTCCGCCGACCGGCCCAGACTCCCAGAATACCGACCTCTTCAACCCGGATCCGTCCGATCCCTATACCGACAACTTGCAGCGCGACGGCACGTTCACACGCGGCGATGCCAATTCGGTTGCGGTCTTCGTCGGCGACAACATACAGCTTTCCGAACAGTGGGAATTGAACGGCGGCCTGCGCTGGGATCGTTATGAGATCGATTTTCAGCCGGCCACCGGGGCGGAACTGTCGCGTACCGACAGCGAATGGAGCTGGCGCGCGGGCGTGGTTTACAAACCTGCGGAAAACGGCAGCATCTACCTCGGCTACGGCACCTCGTTCAACCCGGCGGCTGAAGGCTTGAGCCTGTCGACAAGCCTCACGGGCGCGAACAACCTGACGGTTGACCCGGAAACGAGCCGTTCCGTCGAACTTGGGACCAAGTGGGAACTGATGCGTAAACGCGTGCTTGCAACGGCCGCGCTGTTCCGCACCGAAAAGACCAACTCGCGCACCCAGGACCCGGCTGATGCCAACGACGTCATCGTGCTCGACGGCGAGCAACGCGTGCAGGGCATCGAACTCAGTCTGGGTGGTCAGCTGACGAAGTACTGGCAGGCCTATGCCGGGTATGTCTACATGGACAGCGAAATCCTGTCGTCCAAGAATCCGGCCGAAGTCGGCAACGAGCTGTCCAACACGCCGCAGAACACCTTCAATCTGTGGACGACCTATGATTTGAGCCCCGCTTTCCGTATCGGCGGCGGCGCGCAGTTCGTCGACGAGCGGTTCAGCAATTCCACCAATACGCGTCAGGCTCCCGATTTTTGGGTCTACAGCGCGATGGCCTCGTATCAGATCAACGAGCGTTTCGGTCTCCAGTTGAATCTGAACAACCTCACCGACGAGCGTTATATCGACGCGGTGGGTGGCGGCCATTTCATTCCCGGCGTCGGACGCAGCGCGCTGTTGAACCTGTCGATCAAACTCTGATCGAAGCGGCGGGCTCGCCGGAGAGTCTCCGGTGCGGCCTTGCCTCGTCGCGGCGAAACCGCAATCATGTCCACGCCGCGCTTGCGGCGTGTTTTTTTATGGGATTTCCACATGCTGCTGCACATCCCCGATGTTCTGGATAAAAACCGCGTCGCCGAACTGCGGCGCACGCTCGACGCCGGCCCCTGGGTCGAGGGTGCCGCGAGTGCCGGGCCGCAGGCTGCCGAAGTCAAACGCAACCTGCAATATTCGACCGCGTCGCCGCAGTTCACAGCCCTGTCGCAGGCCGTCGCTGCGGCGCTCGAACGTCATCCGCTGTTCGTTTCTGCGGCCTTGCCGAGCCGCATCCTGCCGCCCATGTTCAACCGTTATGAAAACGGCGGCAGCTATGGCGACCACATCGACAACGCCAGCCAGATCGACCGGCGCGACGGCAGCCGCGTGCGTACCGACCTCTCGGTCACGCTGTTCCTTTCCGAGCCCGACGATTACGACGGCGGTGAACTGGTGGTCGAAGACAGCTACGGCGCGCACGAGGTCAAATTGCCTGCCGGCGACGCGATTCTGTATCCGGCGTCGAGCCTGCATCGCGTCGAGTCCGTCACGCGCGGCGCGCGTGTGGCGTCGTTTCTGTGGGTGCAAAGCCTGGTGCGCGATGCGGCTGAACGCAGTCTGCTGTTCGAGCTCGACATGAACCTGCTGCGGCTGCGCGCGCAGCACGGCAATGCGCCCGAACTGGTTGCGCTCACCGGCCACTACCACAATCTTCTGCGGCGCTGGAGCGAAGCGTCGTGATGCCACAAATGTATCTGGCGACGGCATGAAGCCCCCCTTGAGCGTGATTCCCGCAGACCTCGTTGCCGCCTGCGACTACGCGCGTCATGCCAGCGAACATCTCGACGCCGCCAGTTGGGCGTACCTCGCGGGCGGTGCCGCCGACGAAATCACGCTCGCCGCCAACGCCGCTGCCTGGCACGAGATCGCGCTGTGGCCGCGCGCGCTCGCCGACGTGCGCGGCGGGCATACCCGCGTCACGCTCTTCGGCGACACGCTCGCACATCCCGTCATCCTCGCGCCGGTCGCCACGCAGAAGCTCTTTCACCCCGACGGCGAAGGCGCGAGCGTGCTCGCCGCCGGAGTTTTGCAGGGCGCGGCGGTGGTCTCGACGCAGGCGTCGATCGCGCTCGAAACGCTGGCCGCGTCGGCGCAAGGCCCGCTGTGGTTCCAGCTTTACTGGCAGGGCAGCCGCGACACGACGCTGGCTCTCGTCAAACGCGCCGAAGCGGCGGGGTATCGCGCACTGATTCTGACCGTCGATGCGCCCGTCTCGGGCGCGCGCAACCGCGAACAACGCGCCGGGTTCGCCGTGCCCGCGCACGCTGTGCAGGCCAACGTCGGCGCGCCGGTGTTGCCGACGATCCGGGACGGCAGGAGTGCGGTGTTCGACGGCTTCATGGCCGTTGCACCGCGCTGGGACGACCTCGCCTGGCTCGTGGTGAACACGCGCTTGCCGCTCGCGGTGAAAGGCGTGCTGCATCCCGACGACGCGCGCCGCGCTCTCCAGGCCGGGGTCGCGGGGATTGTCGTCTCGAATCACGGCGGGCGCGTGCTCGATGGCGCACCCGCGACCGCCACCGCCTTGCCCGGCGTCGCCGCCGCCGTGGCTGGGGCCGTGCCGGTACTGGTCGATGGCGGCATCCGGCGCGGCACGGATATCGTCAAAGCGCGGGCACTCGGCGCGAGCGCCGTACTGGTCGGGCGGCCATATGTCCACGCGCTCGCGACCGCCGGTGCGCTTGGCGTCGCCCACCTGATCCGGCTGCTGCGCGAAGAACTCGAAATCGCCATGGCACTCACCGGTTGCGCGACGCTCGACGCCATTGACGCGGGGGCGCTGTTCCGGGTTTGACGTGGACACAGCGTGCAGACGCGAATCCAGTAGAAGCAAGGCTGACTTCGAACCGACGCGACTTGCGCTGCTGCGCAGGCACGCTGCGCCCATCCTACCGGGTCGGTGTCGCGTTGATGGAGGTCGGGTTGGCGGGTGTCGGCGTAGCCGGTGCGGCGAATTTGAACGGCAGCACCAGCCGTGCGGCGACGGCCCGGCCCTGGATGCGCGGCGGATCGAAACGCCAGCGCGCGGCGGCGGTGAGCGCGCGCCAGACGCGCGGGTCGGCGGCGAGTTCGGGGGAGCCGGAAAGCACATGCGGCAGGCGTACGCGGCCTTTTTCATCGACGACGATTTCCAGGTTGAACGCGAGATCGGTCGAGGCGCGGTTGTCGGTGACGGGTTTGACCCGGAAGCGCATAGCGGGAAGGTGGTCGAGTTGATCGGCGGTGGCGAGCGGCGCGCCCTTGCCCGCGAGCCGCGCAAGCAACTTGCGCGTCGCGTCGTCCGGCGCGGTGTCGCGGTCGTCGAAATCAAAGCGGACGGTGTGGTGCAGCAGAGCAGTGGACGGCTGGCCGTCTTTCTGCGCCGGGGTGAAGCGCCAGCCTTCGAACATCGCGGTGACGGCGTGGCCGAACTCGGCGTGACTGGCGTCGATCACGCGGGTTTCGCTCACCCGGCCTGAGGGATCGACCACTAAGGCGACGTGTGCCTGTCCGGTGACGCCGCGCCGCAGCAAGTCGTACGGCCAGACCGCGCCGACGACGAGCTTGGGCTTGGGCGGCGTGTCGTAGCGCAGGGCTTCGGGCAATTCGCTCGATGCCTTGGTGGGAATCCCGAAAACGTTTGCAGATTCGAAGCGACCGCCGATGCTGCCGTCGGGACGGTAAACGATGACATCGTATCCGCCGGGGGGCGGCCGCGCGTCGAGCGCGAAAAGGAATGGCTGGGTGAACGTTCCGGCAACCGGGCGAAGTTTGCCGGCGAAAAGAGCGTCGAGCGCGGCGGCTTCGAATTCGGGGTGGTCGGACTCGACGACCCACACCCGTCCCAACGTGCCGTCAGCCTTGATCTTGAAAGTGAGCTTGACCCAGCCGTCGTTGCCGCTGGCGCGCAGGCGCAGGGGACAGCGGAGCGTCGGCAGGTGGACGATGCCGGGCAGGGCGGCGCTGCTGGCAGGGGGCAGGGAGGCGGTCGAAGCATCGGCCTAGACGGGCTCAGCGTATGCCAGCGCCAGGCCCAGCAGGGCGAGGATGACGGGGCGGGTTCCTGTCAGCATTTCCGGTGGACTCGGTCTACTCAGGGCAGACGGAATTCGCGACCTGCACCGGCAAGCCGGCTTTGCGCTTCGGCGATATCGGCACCGCCTGCCACGGTATCGCCCAGTCGGATTTTGGCGAGTCCCAGGCCGTAGCGCGCGCGTCCCAGTCGCGGGCTAGTGTCGAGGGCGGCTTCAAAAGCTTTGAGCGCGTTGGCCGACTGGCCGAGTTCGAGCAGCGCCTGCCCTTGTGAGGTGAGGGCGTTGGCCTTCGAGACCGCGTCCGGCGCGCGCAGCGCACGTTCGCAGAATTCCAGCGCGGCAGCACGCTTGTCGCTGGCCGCGCCGATCACGCAGCGTGCGCCGAGGAAGCGGGTGCTGTCGGGCTGACGGGCCAGTGCAACGTCGATGTCGCTGCGCGCGCCTGCAAGATCGTTGTTGACGTAGCGGTACAGCGCGCGGTCAAACCGCGCGTTGGCGTGGCCGGCGTCGAGTGCGATGGCGCGGTCGATGTCGGGGAGCCAGGCGGCGGGCGGCTGGCCGATTTCGTTCTTGAGGTGGCCGGCGCGTGCCGGATAGTCGGCGTTGCTGGGGTCGGCGGTCATCGCCTGCTGCCAGGCGGCGATGGCTTGTGTCCGCTGCCTGCTTTTTTCGTAACTGCGCGCTTGGTCGGCGAACGCGCGCGCGGAGCCAAGCGGCGCGGCGGTGTCAGTTGTGTGGCTCATTTTGGAGCCGGATGTGGAGGCGGTTGTAGAGCAAGCGGCGAGGAAAGCGACGTTGAACGCGCCGAGGATCAAAGTTGTGGCAAGTGAAATTTTGATGCTATCAGTTCCTTTTTCAGAGTTGGAAGAAAAACACTCAGTACACGTCGCGCCGGTAGCGACCGTTGACCGCAAGCGTGTCGAGCACGTCGCGACCGAGTGCTTCGGCGAGCGCGTGATCGACGCCCTCGGCCATGCCCAGCCGACTGCCGCAAACATAGATCGCGGCGTCGCGCGCGATCCACTGCCGCACCGCGTCCTGACTGGCCGCGAGGCGGTGCTGAACATAGGGGTGATCGCTGCTGTCACGCGAGAATACGCAGTCGAGTCGGGCCAGCACGCCGTCATCGCGCCAGCGTTCGAGCTGGGTTTGCAGCAGGAAATCGTGTGCGATGTGGCGCTCGCCAAAGATCAGCCAGCACGGCGGGCCGCCCGACGCTTCGCGGGCTTTGAGGTGGGCGGCGAGCCCGGCCAAGCCCGTGCCGTTGCCGATCAGAATCAGCGAGCGCTGGATGTTGCCGTCGATGCGGAAGTTAGACTGCGCGCGCAATTTCAGCGGCAGCGTGTCGCCGGGTTGTGCTGCGTGCGTGAGCCAGCCGGACATCACGCCGAGACTGCCGTCGGGGTGGCGTTGCTGGCGCACGATCAGCCCCAGTGTGCGCGTCTGCGGCGAGTCGGATTCGTCCGGCAGCGTAGCAAGAGTGTAGGTGCGCGGTGTGGCGTCGGCGGCGAGACGTACATCGACGATATCGCCCGCTTCCCAGTCGTTACGCTGGCTTTGCGCGCCGGACGCCGGAAGTTCTAATTCGACCCAGTACACCGGTTCGCCCGCGCTGCCGGGGTTCATGTGCTGACGTCTGGCAAGCGTCGCGGTTTGCCAGACTTCGGGTTCGGAGAGAGGCGCGGCGATGCCTGGCGCGACAGGGCCAAGTTCTTTGATGCCCAACGCGTCGTGCCAGGCAGTGAGTGCGTCGGCGTCGACGCCGACCACGTCG
>JAJXUA010000128.1 GCA_021783275.1 Pseudomonadota bacterium | reverse complement strand
CAATATCGAATTACTGCGCAACGCGGTTCGCACCACACGCCGCGCCAAACCTTTCCATATCGACGCCTGGGTTGTCTTGCCCGATCACATGCACTGCATCTGGACACTGCCCGAAGGCGATGCGGATTACGCTGCACGCTGGAAAGCGATCAAGATTGCCTTTTCCAAAGCGCTGCCGCACACGGAGTCGCTAAGCGCGGTTCGGCTGGCAAAGGGCGAACGCGGTATCTGGCAACGCCGCTACTGGGAACATACGATTCGTGACGAACGTGATTACGCGGCGCATATGGACTATGTGCATATCAACCCGGTGAAACACGGCTATGTAGCGCGGGTGGCAGACTGGCCGTATTCTTCGTTTCATCGCCTACTTGTGGCGGGTGTGTATGCGCCGGATTGGGCCGGAGGAAGCGATGAGGTATTGGTGACTGGAGAGCATTCGTAGGGCGGATGAGCACCCTGAAGGGCATAAACTCCGCGTTATCCGCCGAATGTAAGCCATCACCATATGGCGGATAACGGCCTGCGGCCTCATCCGCCCTACTTTTAGTTGGATCATGGCTTACCATGAATGCAAACTTGACGTGGAGACATCTGACCATCCCATTTGATCGCGGCGACCGCACGTATTTTGTCAGCGACGAACGCTTGCGCGCCTTTCGCGCAATGCCGGTCGAGGACAAGTTGCGCTGGATCGAAGAACTCGCGATGTTTCTGCGAATGGCGCAACCGGTCGGCGATCACGCCAGCGTTGTGAAGAAAGAACGTCCGGACTGAATCAGCCTGTGCAGGGTGCATGAGCTGAACGCGTGATGCACCGGATGAGCGGGTGGACTGAGCACGCGTGCCAATCAGGCGCGCTCGTACCAGCCCTTGCTGCGATTGACGATACCGACGACCAGCAGCATTGCCGGGACTTCGATCAGCACGCCGACGACGGTCGCCAACGCTGCGCCGGACTCGAATCCGAACAAGGCAATCGCCGCCGCTACTGCCAGTTCGAAGAAATTGCTCGCGCCGATCAAGGCCGACGGGCACGCGATGCTGTGTTTCTCACCCACCGCGCGGTTGAGCCAGTAGGCGAGTGCCGAGTTGAAAAACACCTGGATCAGGATCGGCACGGCGAGCAGCGCGATGATCAGCGGCTGTTCCAGAATGGCTTTGCCCTGGAACGCGAACAAGAGCACCAGCGTGGCGAGCAACGCCGCAATCGACCACGGGCCGATTTTTTCGAGCGCGGCGTCGAACGCGGCCTGGCCTTGGGCGAGCAGGATTTTGCGGATGACCTGCGCAATGACGACCGGCACGACGATGTAGAGCACGACCGAAATCACCAGCGTGTCCCACGGCACGACGATGGCCGAGATACCGAGCAAGAGCCCGACCAGCGGCGCGAACGCGAACACCATGATGGCGTCGTTCAGCGCCACCTGCGACAGCGTGAACAGCGGGTCGCCGCCGGTGAGCCGGCTCCACACGAACACCATCGCGGTACACGGCGCGGCAGCGAGCAGGATCAGCCCAGCGATGTAGCTGTCGAGTTGGTCGGCGGGCAGGTAAGGTGCAAACAGGTGGCGGATGAAGATGTACGCCAGCAAGGCCATCGAGAACGGCTTGACCAGCCAGTTGACGAAGAGCGTGACGCCGATGCCTTTGGCGTGTGATTTGACCTGATGCAGCGCGCCGAAATCGACCTTGATCAGCATCGGGATGATCATCACCCAGATCAGAAGTCCGACCGGCAGGTTGACCTGCGCGACTTCCATCTTGCCGAGCGTCTGCGCCACACCCGGCGCGATCTGCCCGAGCGCGATGCCGGCGACGATGCACAGGCCGACCCACACGCTCAACCAGCGTTCGAAGAATGACATGGACGCACCGGCGGCGCGTTTGGCGGTGACTTCACATTGGGCGGACAAGACGACTCCTTTTTCGCGACCGGTTCAGCTGGTCTTGCCGATTTCGCGCACGGCGTGTTCGAGCTTCATGCTGTCGAGTGCCGCAAACGGCAGGCTGACAAAAGCCGACAGCCGCCGTTGCAACTGGCTCATCGCGAGCACGAAAGCGTGGCGTTTCGCGTCGTCGCTACCTTCTACCGCCACCGGGTCGGGGATGCCCCAATGCGCGGTCATCGGCTGGCCGGGCCACACCGGGCAGACTTCGCCCGCCGCGTTGTCGCACACGGTGATGACGAAATCCATCTGCGGCGCGTCGGCCACGGCGAATTCCTCCCACGACTTGCTGCGCAGCCCTTCGGTTGGCAGGTGGCTTTTCGCCAGCAATTCCAGTGCATAGGGATTGACCTGGCCGGCCGGCATACTGCCCGCGCTATACGTCTTGAAGCGCCCACGTCCCATGTCGTTCAACAGCGATTCGGCGAGGATCGAGCGCGCCGAATTGCCGGTACACAAAAACAGCACGTTAAAAACAGGCAGTTCCATCTCGAGCTCCTTACGCGGCCAGCCGCTCGCGCACGGCGGACACGAGCCGCGTGCGGATGTCGTCGCGCACGGCGATGAACGACTCCAGCGACCCGCCGTGCGGGTCGTGGAACGGCAGGTGGATCATCGGCACCGGCTTGGGAAAGATCGGGCAGGCTTCTTTCGCGTTGTCGCACACGGTCACGACGAGATCGATCTGCTCGTCCATCACCGCGTCGATGTCCTTCGGGTGCAAGCCGTCGGTGGGCAAGCCGGCGAGTTTCAGCGCTTCGATCGCGCCGTCGGCGACCTTGGGTTGCGGGCGCGTGCCGGCCGACAGCGCGCGGACTTGGCCGGACAAATCAGCGTTCAAAAGCACTTCGGCCATTTGCGAACGGCACGAATTACCGGTGCAGAGGACGAGGACGGTAAAAGGCGTAGCCATGCGGAATTCCTGGTGAAATGAATGAGGTGTGGCGATCAACCGCAGCAGCCGGATTTGGCCGGTGCGCCCACAACTGGAATGCACGACGAGACTGCGGCAGGCTCGGGCACGCAGCAGCCCCCGGCCGACTCGCCTGCGTCAGCTGCACCGAACACGGGAATCGAATCGAGCGTGTGATACGTCTCCCACGCGATACCGGTCGGGTCGGTCGCCCAGTATTTGTCGGACTTGGCGTAGCAGCACGTCGTGCCCATTTCCTCGACCACGTCGCCTTCCAGTTTTTGCAGGCGCGCATTCATCTCGGCGAGTTCGTCGGCGTTTTCCACCTGCACGCCGAGGTGGTTCAGGCCGGGTGCTGCACCGCGTGCGGAAATGGCAAAGTTGACGCGCGGATCGTCGAGCATCCATTTCGCGTAATCGGTTTTGGTAACGGTCGGCTCGGCGGCGAACATCGTGGAATAGAACTGGATGCTGGCGGCGAGATCGTCGACGGCGACGTGGACATGCAGGCGTTTCATGCGGGCTCCTTTCGGGATGCGGGTTTCTTTGTCACGGGTTTCTTTGCGGCAGCTTTCGGTGCACAGGCACTCGCCGGGGTACAGGGATTGCCGCCGCAGCAGTTGTCGGTGAGATAGCCAAGCAGCGCGTTCATCGTCGCGTAGCGCGCGGTGTAGATGACGAAGCGCCCGTCCTGACGGGCCTCGGCGAGACCAGCATGGCTAAGTTCTTTCAGATGAAACGACAGCGACGACGGCGGGATGCCGGTGAGCTCGGCCACCCGCCCCGCCGGCAAACCGGCCGGGCCGGCCTGAACCAGCGTACGGAACACGGCCAGGCGGGAAGCCTGGGCGAGTGCGGCGAGGGCGATAACGGCGTTTTTTGTTTCCATGTTTCGATAATAGTCGAACTATAAAAACAAAAGCAAGCCCCGAACGAATAAAACCTTCGCGGGTCACTACGGCATTCGTCCTCCAGCAAAGCGACCATGACCCCAGCCCTCTCACGCCGCCAGTTCCTCGCCCGCCTTGCCGCCCTGTCTTTGCTACCGGCCGGTGCCCGTGCTGACGCACCACGCGTCCTCACCCCCACGCAGATGGAAGGGCCCTTCTATCCTCTCGAACTGCCACTCGACCGAGACAACGATCTGACCCGCGTGACTGGACAATCCCGCGTCGCACTCGGCATCGTCACCGACCTGAGCGGCATGGTGCTGGACCTGGACGGCCGTCCCATCAAAAACGCCCGGGTGGAAATCTGGCAATGCGACGCGCGCGGCTTCTACCACCACCCGCTCGATCGCGGCGGCCAGGCCGACCCGGCGTTTCAGGGCTTTGGCCACACCATCACGGACACTGCGGGACGCTACCGCTTTCGCACGCTGCGGCCAGTCCCCTACCCCGGCCGCACGCCGCATATCCACGCCAAGGTGCTGTTGCCCGGTGCCTCAGAATTCATCACGCAAATCTATATCGCGGGCGAGCCACTGAATGATCGCGACGGCCTCTACCGCAGCATTCCCGCCGACCGGCGGCATCGCGTGCTGGCGCAATTCCAGCCGTCCGGAACCGGGCAGGCCGCGCGCTTCAATTTTGTGATGGCCAGCCGCGACGGCACGCCGCGCCTCTGACGCGCAAGCTCAATAAATGCCGGTGTAGACGGATTCGCGTGTGGTTTCGGCCATCGGCAAGCCCAGCATGTCCCGCGCTACCGCCTCCGCAACCTTGATGCCGTCCACCCCGGCGGAAAGAATCCCGCCAGCGTAGCCCGCGCCCTCGCCCGCCGGGTACAGGCCTTTCACGTTGAGGCTCTTGAAATCGTCGCCGCGCGTGATGCGCAGCGGCGACGAGGTGCGCGTCTCGACGCCGGTGAGCACGGCGTCGTCCATGGCGTAGCCTTTTATCTGTTTGTCGAACGCGGGCAGTGCTTCGCGGATCGCGTCGATGGCGTAATCGGGCAGCGCG
>JAJXUA010000042.1 GCA_021783275.1 Pseudomonadota bacterium | reverse complement strand
AATAGTCCGCGGGTGACACGTGCAACATAAAAACCGTCATCCAGGGTGGCAAAGCTGGCAAAAGTGCCGAGATTCAGCAGTGGAAAATTGGCCGAGAAACCGGTGCTCGTGGTTGCGACCCCAGCTGAAGTGGCGTTGAAAATCTCGATCGATCCGCCGACAGCCACGCTAAGAAGATTGCTTAGGTCGAGCGTAGAAGTGGCTGCGGTAGCGCCAAGAAGGTCCAGTTCGAACGAGTAGTCCCGGGTGTTTGGCGCGAACAGGCCGGTATTTACGGCCAAGAGTACACCTTCGCTGGCCGTGTTACCCGCGCTGACCAATTCGAAATCCACTGCGTTTGCTGCCGGGGCGCACAGCGCGGTACTGAGCAGCGCAGGTGCCAGGCAGGCTCTGAGATGTTTATGCATAAATCGATCTCCTCAAGAACTTTGTCGTTGGTTAAATAAAGCCTAATCACACCATAATTGTTATAAAACAATCACTTATGGATAAGCATCTGTGCTCAAGCCCGATGTAGCCGACTGCGGCTATTTTGCCGCTTGGTTCGGTCACGACCACCCCCTCGAATCCAGGCATTTTATGGGAAGCAATAAACAGGCTCATTTTTTCTATGGGTCAACAAGTCATTGAAATTAGGTGATTAATACTACGTTTACAGGTTGTAACGGTAACCATAAGCTGTTAAGTGTGTAAAAATTCCCGACAGCCTGAACCGCCGTGATTGGGCTTGTTCTGCCGCCTCGGAATATAAAAAATCATTATTAAACAATAATTTAAGTAATTTTCCGTAAGGTGGGTTGCTACCGATCCAACTGGTACATATGGATCGTCTGCGTGGGTAGCGTAAAAACGGCCGACAGTCGGCTGCGCGCATGTATGGGGGCGACTGCGGCACAATACCGCGATGACTGTTGCGCCTGATCCGTCTCTGGCACCTTATGTCGGCCGGTTTGCGCCTTCGCCCACCGGCCCGCTGCATCTGGGCTCGCTGGTCGCGGCGCTGGGCAGCTGGCTGGATGCACGCGTGGCGGGCGGGCGCTGGTTGCTGCGGATCGAAGATATTGATGGCCCGCGCTGCGTGCCGGGGGTGGCCGACCAGATTCAGCGCCAGCTAGCCGCCTGTGGTCTGGAATGGGACGGCCCGGTGGTCTTTCAGTCGCAGCGAGACGCGATCTATGCCGAGGCATTCGGGCAACTGCTTGCAGCGGGGCGCGCCTATCCCTGCGGATGCACGCGGGCCAGTCTGGCGCAGGAACCCCGCAATGCCGAAGGGGAGACGCGCTACCCCGGACGCTGCCGGGCCGGGCTGCCGCCCGGTGTCACGCATCCTTCATGGCGTTTGCGTGTCGAGGAAGTGAGCACCTGCTTCGAAGACCGGGTGCGCGGCACGCTGTGTCAGAATCCGGCCGAGGATGTCGGCGATTTCATCATCCGCCGGGCCGATGGTTTGTTCGCCTACCAGCTGGCCGTGGTGGTTGACGACGCCGCGCAAGGGGTGACGCATGTGGTGCGCGGAGCCGACCTGCTGTGGAATACCCCGCGCCAGATCCTGCTGCAAAGACAGCTCGGCCTGCCGACCCCGCAATACGCGCATTTGCCGCTGGTGACCGATGCCGGCGGGCGGAAACTGTCCAAACAGAAGCAGGCCCCGGCCTTGTCTGATAACGGACAGGCTTTGCTGGTGGCGCGTGCACTCGCGATTCTGGGACACCCTCCGCCCAGCGCACTGGCAGCAGGGCCCCTGCACGAACTGCTGACCTGGGCCTGTGCGCACTGGGCGATCAGCCGGGTGCCTGCCCACGCAGCGATTGCCATCGACGCGGCTTAGCCAGACAATCTCTCACGTCTTCATACGACTTCCACTGCCATGGCCCAACTTCCTTCTGCTGTCGAACAGGTACTGCGTGTCCACGCCGCATTCATCCACACCATCGTCAACGCGCTGCGTGACCGTAGCCAGCTGCCCGACCTGATCAAGCAGCTGGATGCTGCCGAGCAGGCCGGCTGGGCCAAACTCGTGGGCGCGCTGCGGCACGTCATCAATGGCCGCCGCGATCCCTCGATCAAGCTGGGGCTGGACGAAGAAGACTGCATTTTGCTGGACGCGGTGTTAGGCGGACTCGACAATCCGGCCACCCTGCCGCCGCTGAATGCCCAGCCGGATGGCAGTGGCGCGGCCCCCGGCCTGGCCGCGCTGGTGGATGCCTCGGCGCGCGGCGATGCCCAGGCCATGGCAGTGCTGGCCAACATGGCTGAACAGATGATGAAAGCCGGAGGCGACATGGCCATCCTGGGGGGGCGGATGCGACGGCTGATCAACGGCGAGCGCGACGCCGACCAGCTGATTGCGGGCATGGGGCCACTGGGGCGCGACCTGATCATCAGTCTGCTTGATGAACTGGCGCGTCTGCGGCCGCAGTAATTCCGATTCCAAATCAATACTGACTTTGTCGCCGTCGCCTCACCCGCAAGGGGTGGGCCGGATTCGTAAGCCGCTGTAGCGGCAACGACTCCGCACTGCCGTGCTACAGCACTGTCTGCGGCTTGGCTTCGCGTCATTATTGATTTGGAATCGGAATAGGGTCTGGCTATCGTCAGGTGTGCCCGGCTTCGTTTTGACACGTGCGCGCCGCATCGGCTAGAATGCGCGGCTTTTCCGTGCTGTCGAGCCGGAAAAAAGGTGATGTAGCTCAGTCGGTTAGAGCATCGGATTCATAATCCGGGGGTCGGTGGTTCAAGTCCACTCATCACCACCAGAATTCCTCCCCTGCCATGCTTTTCCGGCAGTTCCGCCCCCAGTCTATTCACTGTCCCGGCGCATCATGAAAAAACTCTATATCAAGACCTTCGGCTGCCAGATGAACGAGTACGACTCGGACAAGATGGCCGACGTGCTCGGGCTGTCCGAGCCGTTCGAGAAAACCGACACGCCGGAAAACGCCGACGTGATCCTGTTCAACACCTGCTCGGTGCGCGAAAAGGCGCAAGAAAAAGTCTTCCACGATCTCGGGCGGGTGCGGCAATACAAAGTCGCCAACCCGAATGTGGTGATCGGCGTCGGCGGCTGCGTTGCGTCGCAGGAAGGCGCGGCGATTGTTGCGCGCGCGCCGTACGTCGATGTCGTGTTCGGCCCGCAAACGCTGCACCGCCTGCCCGATCTGATCGCGAAGCGCCGCGAAACCGGCAAGTCGCAGGTCGATATTCAATTCCCCGAAATCGAGAAGTTCGACCACCTGCCGCCCGCGCGGGTCGAAGGGGCGTCGGCGTTCGTCTCGATCATGGAAGGCTGCTCGAAGTACTGCACCTTCTGCGTCGTGCCGTACACGCGCGGCGAAGAAGTCTCGCGCCCGTTTGACGACGTGATCGCCGAGGTCGCGCACCTCGCGGCGAACGGCGTGAAGGAAGTCACCTTGCTCGGCCAGAACGTCAACGCGTATCGCGGGCCGACCGACGACGGCGACATCGCCGATTTCGCCTATCTGCTGGAAATCGTCCACGAGATTCCCGGCATCGAGCGCATCCGCTACACCACCAGTCACCCGCGCGAAATGACCGAGCGGCTGATCGACTGCTACGCGACCTTGCCCAAGCTCGTCTCGCACCTGCATCTTCCCGTGCAATCCGGCTCCGACCGCATCTTGGCGGCGATGAAGCGCGGTCACAGCGTGCTCGAATTCAAATCCATCGTGCGCCGCCTGCGCGAAGCGCGCCCGGACTTGTGCCTGTCGTCGGACTTCATCGTCGGCTTCCCAGGCGAGACCGACGCCGACTTCGACGCGACGATGAAGCTCATCGTCGAACTCGATTTCGACGCGAGCTTTTCCTTCATCTACAGCAAACGCCCCGGCACGCCCGCGTCGGACTACCCCGACGACGTGACGCCCGCGACCAAGACCGCGCGGCTGATGAAATTGCAAGCGCAGATCGAGGCGCAAGCGCAGGTGGTCAACCGCGCGATGGTCGGCACGGTGCAGCGCGTGCTGGTCGAAGGCCACGCGAAGAAAAACGCCGACGAGCTGGCAGGCCGTACCGACAACAACCGCATCGTCAACTTCGCCGGGCCCGCGCGCTTGCTGAACTGCTTCGTCGAAGTGCGTGTCACCGAAGCCTTGCCACACAGCCTGCGCGGCGAAGTCGTGACCGTCGAGAGCGTCGTCGCTTGAGCACGAAAAACGCCAGCGGCAAGAGCCACGCCGAGTCGAAGGGCTATGCGGATTCCAAGTCTCGCGCCGACGCGGTCGAACTCCGTCTGGCTCCGGAAGATAACCGGCGGCTCGCCAACCTGTGCGGCGCAATGGACGAAAACCTGCGGCAGATCGAGACCGCGTTTGATGTGACCGTTGGGCGACGCGGCGCAAGTTTCCGCGTGACGGGCGAGCTGGCTCAGGCCGAAAAAGCCGCGATTGCGCTGGAGCATTTTTACAACCGTGCGCACGATGATCTGAGCCTCGACGACATCCAGCTCGGCCTGGTCGAGTTGACCCGTGCGCGCAATCTGGCCGCAGGTCTTGCTGACGAGGCAGATGGCTACCACCTGCGCACCCGCCGTGCCGATCTGCGCGCACGCACGCCGGGGCAGGCGGGGTATATCGACAAGATCCTTGGCCATGACATTACCTTCGGCATCGGCCCGGCGGGCACCGGCAAGACCTATCTGGCGGTCGCGTGTGCGGTCGATGCGCTGGAGCGCGAGCAGGTCAAGCGGCTGGTGCTGACGCGTCCGGCAGTCGAGGCGGGCGAACGGCTCGGTTTTTTACCCGGTGATCTCACGCAGAAAGTCGATCCCTACCTGCGCCCGCTGTACGACGCGCTCTATGACCTGATGGGCTTTGACAAGGTGACGCGCCTGATCGAGCGCCACTCGATCGAAGTGGCGCCGCTTGCCTTCATGCGCGGGCGCACGCTCAACCACGCCTTCATCATTCTGGATGAAGCGCAAAACACCACGCCAGAGCAGATGCAGATGTTTCTGACACGGATTGGCTTCGGTGCGCGCGCCGTCGTCACCGGCGACCCGACCCAGGTCGATCTGCCGCGCCACATCAAATCCGGCTTGATGGATGCCGCCGATATTCTGGCCAACGTACGCGGCATTGCGTTCAACCATTTCGGCACCGAAGACGTGGTGCGGCATCCCCTGGTTGGGCGGATCGTTGATGCCTATGCCGTGCGCCGTGCGGAGATCGAGCTGCGTGGCGGAAAAAGCTGAACTGAACCTGGCAGTGCAGTACGCGAGCAGTGCCGGCAGTCTGCCCACGCGGGCGCAATGCCGCCGCTGGGTGCTGGCTGCGCTGGAAGCGAATGCCGAAATCACGCTGCGCTTTGTTGATGCCGAAGAAGCCCGCACCCTCAACCGCGATTACCGGCACAAGGATTACGTGCCGAATGTACTGACTTTCGAATACGGTGAAATCGCTACAGGTTTGCTGGGGGGCGACGTGCTGATCTGCCCGGAAATCGTCGAAAAAGAAGCCGCCGAACAGGGCAAACCGCTCGCCCATCATTATGCGCACATGGCCATCCACGGCGTATTGCATCTGCAGGGCTACGACCACATGGATCCCGCCGATGCTGAAATCATGGAAACACGCGAAGCCGTTATACTGAAACGGTTCAAAATTCCGAATCCCCACACCGCCTGACATGGAGTCTGAGAGTCCCTCCCCCAAGCCCAGCCTGCTGGAGCGCATCTCCCACTGGCTGATGCGTGAACCCGAAGACCGTGAGCAGCTGATTGAACTGCTGCACGGCGCTTACGAAAACAGCCTGATGGACGCCGACGCCCTGGCGATGATCGAAGGTGTGCTGCAGGTGTCCGAAATGCGCGTCGGCGAGATCATGATCCCGCGCGGCCAGATGGATGTGATCGACATCAACGATCCGCCAGAAACCTTCATCCCGTTTGTCATCGAAACCGCGCACTCGCGCTTTCCCGTCATCGACAAGGATCGCGACGACGTCATCGGCATCCTGCTCGCCAAAGACCTGCTGCGGCACTACGCAGAAGGTGACGACGACATACGCGGCATGTTGCGCCCGGCCGTGTTTATCCCGGAATCGAAGCGGCTCAATGTGCTGTTGAAGGAATTCCGTTCCAACCGCAATCACATCGCCATCGTCGTCGATGAATACGGCGGTGTCGCCGGCATCGTCACCATCGAAGACGTGCTTGAACAAATCGTCGGCGACATTGAAGACGAATACGATTTCGACGAAACCGAAGACAACATCCTGCGCGAAAAAGAAGGCGTGTTCCGCGTCAAGGCGGGGACGGAAATTGCCGACTTCAACCAGACACTCGGCGCGGCGTTTCCCGACGAGGAATACGACACCGTCGGCGGACTGGTGGTGTCACGCTTCGGGCATTTGCCCAAGCGCGGGGAATCCGTCCGCTTCGACGGTTTCCAGTTCAGCGTGCTGCGCGCCGACAGCCGTCGCCTGCACGCAGTGCGCGTGCTGCGTTTGCAGCCGGAAGAGGAAGACGCGCAGTTGCCGCTGGTTTAGGCTGGCTGAAAGGGTTGTATGAAGCGGTTTGCGAAAGTGGGGCTGCTTTTTCAGCCTATGGGGAATACGACCCTGGCCCATTAAGTCAGGTGATTCTGGTGACTCTGTGGAACACCTCCCCCTTTGGAAAAGGGGGATTGAGGGGGATTTGAGCTATTGATCTTGGCGAGCTATTTGGTTGAGTTGCGGCTGCTTGGCCGGGGGTAGCCCGGCGGCAAGTCACTTTTCTTGTCTCGCCAAGAAAAGTAACCAAAAGAAGGCGACCCCGACATCCCCGAAACCCCGGAAATTGAGCCTGCCGAGTGGGCGTCAAAGAACTCGTTCTTCTTTTGCTGTTTTGATTTGATTTTTGTGAGAAGAACTTCAGACACCTTTGCCGCTGATCCACCCGACAGGCTCAATTTCCGGCGGGGCTGAGAGGGGAGGAAGGTCAAAACCAGTGCGGCGGTGACTGGGCGATTGCGATTACTATTTGGGCTTCACACATCCGGCGCAATAATGATTGCGCCCTACGCGGGCTGGATGTTCTTGATCGCAGTTGCAGCAGCCCTCGTCTTCAAAAAACTCGGCGCCTTATCCGTCTAGGGATGACTAACTTCACTGCACTGCATTATTGAAGTTCGATAAAACCTTGTACTTGATGTGTTGGTTCGTCGCCTCGACGATTTCAAGCAGGGCCCCCTTATAACCGATCTGGGCTGACTCGCTCATGTCGTATTCAACGTTGTTATTAAACGCGGGTCTGGCCATATTTCCGGAAAACTCTCTGTAGCCGATGTTGATCTTGTCGCCGGACTTGCCGTTGTAAATTAGCGTTCTTTGAATGGAATCTTGCGAGACAACGGGTTTCTTTATCTTTTCGAATCCGTCTGTTACACCATTGAGGCAAGCAGCGACGTTAAACACTGTTACCACGCCCAGCGTATTGGTGGAATTTTTTACCATCAGACTCTTGTAGTTATCAGCAATGGCAAATTTCTCCACATAGCCTGAATCCTCACCAGCGCCACCAATCCGATAAAACTCACCACTCTCGTCATCGCCCATTTTCAGAAAATACCCAGGATGAACTGTGTAGGCCCAGTGTGGCTTGAGTGGCGAATCGACGCGAAGCGCGTCGTGTTCCCGATACTTCCCCTGTTTCAACATTTCGTCGCCAACTTGGGAAACGTTCACGGAATTTATCGGCGGCTCACTTATGTTGATCGTCACAGGCTGATAGTTTGACTTCGGTGTGGCGCAACCGCCGATGATACCGAGCATCAAAATTGAAATGATCGTTGTGACGCTTCTCATAGCTACTCATCCCTTTTGTTTTAATAAACGCTTCAGGCCAGATTGATAAACCGCCATCTAAACCGTGCACCGGCGGCCCTTGGGCTGCACTGCATGCCGTGTGTACGAAATAAGTTACACCACCAACTGCCGGCTAGTTTAGCCGCATTTACGAAGCAACCCCTTCCATGACCTGACCAGATAACACCAAGAGATTTCGGCGAGTTACCACGGTATTGGCGGGTTGACGGGCGGCCCGCGTAGGGCGCAATCATTATTGCGCCGGATGTGTGAAGCCAAAATAGTAATCGCAATCCCCAGTCACCGCCGCACTGGTTTTGACCTTCTTCCCCTCTCAGCCCCGCCGGAAATTGAGCCTGTTGGGTGGATCAGCGGCAAAGGTGTTTGAGCCCTGCTCACAAAATTAAAAAACCTAGCAAAAGCGGGGCGAGTTCTTTGACGCCCACTCGGCAGGCTCGGTTTCCGGGGTTTCGGGGATGTCGGGGTGCGTTTTCTTGGGTTACTTTCTATGTCGCATTGGCAAAGAAAGTGACTAGCTGCCGGGCTACCCCCGGCCAACGATCAGCAGCCCATCGAGGGTCAACCATCAGCCCCGAAAACCACCCTTGCCCAACCCGAATGTTTTTTGCGTTTTCTTAAAGCGTGTGCCGCCGATCACCTCGCGCAAACCCCGTGAGTTGCGGAACCTCCCCCTTCGTCAGCGCAACCACCTTGAACAAATCCCCCATCTCGGCAGGTGAAACCAGCCGCTGCACTGCATTGCTCTGCGGCAGAAAGGCGGCGGCATCCGTCGGCGAAGTCTGCATCAGCAATTCGGTAAGGCCGGCGTTGAGCAGGAAATTCGCCTGGCTGGCGTAACCCGTGAGTTCCAGTCCTGCTTCCATACCCGCGCGCGCGACTGCGCTGAAATCAACGTGCGCGGTGAGGTCACACAGCCCCGGCAGATAAAACGGATCGTCCAGCGCGTGGTGGCGGTAGTGCGCGCGCAGCGTGCCCATGTGGCGCTGCGGGTGGTAGTACTCGCTGGCGCTGAACCCATAATCGATCAGCAGGATCAGGCCGTGTTCGAGCATGTGGCTGAGCGATGCGATCAGCGCGTCGGCTGCCAGATTGATTTCCGACAAATAGCCCGGCGCGAGCGCCAGCGCATCAGCACGGGCGCGCAGGCTGGGGTCGGCGATGGGACGATCCTGCCAGCCGAATGTGTTGCCCTCACACACCACGCCACGCACAAGCGGCGCGTGCTGCGTCCAGTGAATCAGCTCCACCGGCAGCGCATCGAGCACCTCGTTGCCAAGGATGACGCCGCTGAACGTGGCGGGCAGGGCGTCCAGCCACTGCACCCGGTCGGCTAGCTGCGGCAGGTTGCGCGTGATCGTGTGCTGCTGGCGCTGGCGCAGGTCGGCGCTGACTTCCAGTATGCAATAGCGGTCGGGCAGGGTGTTCAGCCGGTCCAGTTCGCCCAGCACGTCCACCGCCAGTCGCCCGCTGCCCGCGCCCAGTTCCAGCACGTCACCACCGGTTGCCACGAGCACGGGCGCAATCGCGTGGGCGAGCGTGCGGCCAAACAGCGGCGTCAGTTCCGGCGCGGTGACAAAGTCGCCCGCCGCGCCGAATTTGGCTGCCCCCGCCATGTAGTAACCCAGTCCGGGTGCGTACAGGGCAGAGTTCATATAGGCCGAAAAAGGCAGCCAGCCACCGGCTGCGGCAAGCTGGGCGCGCAGGTGGTCGGTTACGCGCTGGCTGTGCGCAAGCGCGTCGGCGGAAGGGGCGGGCAACATGATGCTGAGTTCATGGATAATGCAGAATTCATCGACTATAAGGGTGAACTTCGATGCATGGCAAAGTCGTATTGATCACCGGTGGGGCCAAACGCGTGGGTGCGGCATCCGCACGCCTGCTCCATGCGGCGGGGGCCACGCTGATGATTCACTACCGCAGCTCGGCCACCGATGCCCGCGCCCTGCAGTCCGAACTCAATGCCATTCGCCCCGATTCGGTTGCGCTCATCCAGGCCGATCTGCTCGACATCAACGGCTTGCCCAGCCTGATCCACCAGACCGTCGCCACGTTTGGCGGGCTCGACGTGCTGCTCAACAATGCCTCGACTTTTTACCCCACACCGGTGGGCAATATCGGCGAAAAAGACTGGATCGAGCTCATGGGCAGCAACCTCAAAGCGCCGATGTTCCTGTCGCAGGCCGCCGCGCCGGAACTGAAAAAACGCCGTGGCTGCATTATCAATATCACCGACATTCACGCCGAACGGCCGATGAAAAACTATGTCGTCTATTCCGTCGCCAAGGCGGGGCTGGTGGGGCTCACCAAGTCGCTGGCGCGCGAGCTGGCACCCGAAGTGCGGGTCAACGGCATTGCGCCGGGGCCGATCATGTGGCCGGAAGACGATGCCAGTTTCGACGAAGTCTCGCGCCAGCGCATCGTCTCGCACACCATGCTCAAACGCGGCGGGGACCCCAACGACATTGCGCTTGCGGTGCGATTTTTTGCGATGGACTCGAACTTCGTAACCGGCCAGATTCTGGCCGTGGACGGCGGTCGCAGCGCCAAGCTGTGAGGGCGTGCGCAGCTTGGTCGGGTACAACTGCGAAGGCATGACTCTGATATCGTCTTCTGCCTACGAATTAGTTGACACGTAGCGAAACTGCCAGCCAATCCGGAGACACTACGCATACCATGCAACAAAACGGCCTCGCAAACCGTCGCGCCATCTTCGCGCGTCCGTATGGATATCCGGATTAAATCCCGGCGTGCCCTCCGATCTGTACCGACTGTTCCGTGCCTCCCCTTCACCTCTCCCACTTTACCGCCACCAGCTGCCTGGGCTACGGCAATGCCGCCACCCTGGCCGCCCTGCGCCTGCAGCGCAGCGGCTTGCAGCCCTGCCAGTTCGAAACGGTGCGCGATCTGGCGACCCACGTCGGCGAAGTGGCCGGGGTCGATGCTGTCGAATTGCCCGCATCACTCGCCGCGCATGACTGCCGCAACAACCGTCTGGCCTGGCTGGGGCTGCAGCAGGACGGCTTCAGCAACGCGGTCGAAGCGGCCATCGCGCGCCATGGCCGGCGGCGGGTCGGCGTGTTTCTTGGCACCAGTACCTCGGGCATCCTGCAAACCGAGCAGGCGTATCGCCGCCGCGATCCTGGCCGCCTTGATTCAACCCAGGGAGCCTTGCCGGACGATTTCATTTACCGCACCACGCATAACACCTACTCGGTGGCGAATTTCGTCCGCGCCGCGTTCCAGCTCGAAGGCCCGGCCATGGTGGTGTCCACCGCGTGCTCGTCCTCCGCCAAGGTGTTCGCTTCGGCGGCGCGCATGCTGGCCGCTGGTCTCATCGATGCGGCCATCGTCGGCGGCGTGGATACGCTGTGCCTCACCACCCTGTACGGCTTCAATTCGCTCGAGCTGCTCTCGCCCGGGCCGTGTCGGCCCTACGACGTTCATCGCCAGGGCTTGTCGATTGGCGAGGCGGCCGCGTTCATCCTGCTCGAACGCCCGACTGCGCAGTTGTTGGCCGATGCCGTGCTGTTGCTGGGCGTGGGCGAAACCAGCGATGCCCACCACATGTCGTCGCCGCATCCCGAAGGCCTGGGCGCCAGGATGGCGATGCAAGCGGCGTTGCAATCCGCGGGCTTGCAGGCGGCCGATATCGATTATCTGAATCTGCATGGCACCGCCACCCCCAGCAACGATGCCGCCGAAGGCCGCGCCGTCGCGGCACTGTTCGGCGACACCGTGCCGTGCAGCTCGACCAAGGGCGCCACCGGCCACACGCTGGGCGCGGCTGGCGGGCTGGAGGCGATCATCAGCGCGCTGGCGTTGCAGCAGGGCTTTTTGCCGGGTGGGGTGAATACGCAGCAACTCGATCCGGCCATTCCGATCCAGTACCTGACGGCCAACCGCGACAGCGCACCGCGCCGGGTGCTCTCCAATTCGTTCGGCTTTGGCGGCACCAACTGCACGCTAATACTGGGGCGCGCAGCATGAGCAAGACAGCGAGGCTGACGGCTTATATCGACGGCATCGGCCTGATCGGCCCCGGGCTCGACAACTGGCCTGCCGCGCAGCCCATCCTGGCCGGCAGTGCGGCGTACGAATCGCACCCGCTGCTGGTGGCTGCACCGCAATCACTGCCGCCTGCCGAGCGCCGCCGCACCGGACTCGCCGTCAAGGTGGCGCTGACGGTGGCGTTTGATGCCATCGCCGCCGGGCAACTCGACGCCAAACAACTGGCCGCCGTGTTCACCTCCTCCGGCGCTGACAACGACAACTGCGACGCGATCTGCAAGACGCTGGCCTCCGACGACCGCAGCATCTCGCCGACGCGCTTTCACAACTCGGTGCATAATGCCCCGGCCGGCTACTGGGGCATTGCCTCCGGCGCAATGACCCCCGCCACCGTGCTGTGCGCGCACGATGCCAGCTTCGGCGCGGGTTTGCTGGAAGCGATGACTCAGGTTGTGGTGGATAGCCAGGTTGATTTTGAGCGGCGCGGCACCCTGCTGATCGCCTACGACATGCCCTATCCCGAGCCGCTGCACGCCAAGCGGCCGCTGCCTGGCGCGTTTGGCATTGCACTGGCGCTGATGCCGGTGCGCAGCGCGCAGTCGCTGGCGCGGATTGAACTTGAACTGAGCGATGCCGCGCCCGACACGCTGGCCGATCTTGCGCTCGAAGCCCTGCGCCGCAGCATTCCTGCCGCACGCGGCTTGCCGCTGTTGCAGGCAGTGGCGCGCGGGGAGGCGGGCCGGGTGGCGCTCGACTATCTGGCGCCGCTGAGTCTGGCGATTACGGTTAAACCTGTAGGACGCACCTGATATGACCGACAACCAGAACCCCGAGCAGCAAGCGCGCGACACCATCGACGCGCAGCTCAGGCAGGCGGGATGGATTGTTCAGTCAGCCAAAAAGATCGACCTGAATGTCGGGCCGGGGCAGGCGGTACGCGAGTACCAGACCGATGTCGGCCCGGCGGACTATGTGCTGTTCGTCGATAAAAAAGCGGTGGGCGTGATCGAGGCCAAGCGCGAGGAAGAAGGCCAGCGCCTCACCGCGCATGAATCGCAAACCGAAGGCTACGCGGCGGCCCGGCTCAAGTGGGTCAATAACAAAGCGCCGCTGCCGTTTCTGTACGAGAGCACCGGCATCCTCACCCGTTTCACCGATGGTCGCGATCCCAAGCCGCGTTCGCGCGAAGTGTTCAGCTTCCATCGCCCGGAGACGCTCAGGGAATGGCTGCCGCAAACGGATTCATTGCGTGCGCGCCTGCACCATATTCCACCGCTCAACCCGGACAAGCGCCCCGCCCAGGAACTGCGCCTGCGCGATTGCCAGGAAACCGCCATCGCCAATCTGGAAGCTTCGTTCAAGGCCGACCGGCCGCGCGCGCTGATCCAGATGGCCACTGGCGCGGGCAAGACCTACACCGCGATCACTTCGATTTATCGCCTGCTCAAATACGCGCAGGGCAAACGCATCCTGTTTCTGGTGGACACCAAAAACCTCGGCGAACAGGCCGAGCAGGAAATGATGTCCTACGTGCCGATCGACGACACCCGCAAGTTCACCGAGCTGTATACCGTGCAGCGGCTCAAATCCTCGTTCGTCGCTAAAGATAGCCAGGTGTGCATCAGCACCATCCAGCGGCTGTACGCCATCCTGAAAGACAAGGAACTGGACGAGGCCGCCGAAGAGACCAACCCGGCAGAGTTCAGGCAAAGCAAAGTACCGATGCCCGTGGTGTACAACGAAAAAGTCCCGCCCGAGTTTTTCGACTTCATCTTCATCGACGAATGCCATCGCTCCATCTACAACCTGTGGCAGCAGGTGCTGGATTACTTCGATGCCAGCCTGATCGGCCTCACCGCCACGCCGGACAACCGCACCTACGGCTTCTTCAAGAAGAACGTGGTCAGCGACTACAGCCACGAAAAAGCCGTGGCCGATGGCGTCAACGTCGGCAATGAAATCTATGTGATCGAAACCGAAATCACCCGGCAGGGCGCGCAGATTGCCGCCCAGCAGCAGGTCGAACGGCGCGAGAAACTCACCCGCAAAAAACGCTGGGAACAGCAGGACGAAGACGAAGCCTATTCCGCCACCCAGCTCGACCGCACCATCGTCAACCCCGACCAGATCCGCACCGTCATCCGCACCTTCCGCGACAAGCTGCCGGAGATATTTCCGGATCGCTACCTGGCTGACGGAACATTTCAGATACCCAAAACCCTGATCTTCGCCAAGACCGACAGCCACGCTGACGACATCATCCAGACCGTGCGCGAGGAATTCGGCGAGGGCAATGCCTTCTGCAAAAAGCTCACCTACAAGACTGACGAAGACCCGAAATCTGTTTTGCAGCAATTCCGCAACGAGTATTCCCCGCGCATCGCCGTCACTGTCGACATGATCGCCACCGGCACCGATGTGAAGCCGCTGGAATGCCTGCTGTTCATGCGCGACGTGAAAAGCCGCAACTACTTCGAGCAGATGAAAGGGCGCGGCACCCGCACGCTGGACATAGATGATTTGAGAAAAGTCTCTAGCGCCGCAAAAAGCGCCAAGACCCACTACGTCATCGTCGATGCCATCGGCGTCACCCGCTCGCTCAAAACCGCCAGCCAGCCGCTCATCACCCAGCCCAGCGTGCCGCTCAAGGATCTGGCGATGCAGGTGATGATGGGCGCAACCGATGAAGACACTGTCAGCTCACTGGCCGGTCGGCTGGCGCGGCTCAACAAACAGCTCGATGCCGACGACCAGCGGCGCATTCGTGAAGCCGCTGGCGGCATGGAACTCACCCAGCTCGTCGGCAAACTGTTCGGCGCCATTGATGCCGACAACATCGAAGCCCGCGCGCTGGAACTGGCAAAACAACCCATCGGCAGCGACCCCGGCGACGCCCTACGCGAACAGGCGCAACAGCAGCTAGTGGGCGAGGCCGCCAAGGTGCTGAACGGCGAATGGGTCGAACTCATCGAATCCATCCGCCGCGACAAGGAACAAACCCTCGATCACGACAACCTCGACAGCCTGCTGCGCGCCGAGTGGGACAAGGACGCCACCGGCAACGCCCAGGCCCTCACCGACGCATTCGCCGATTACCTGAAAGCGAACCGGGACAACATCGAAGCCCTCACCATCTTCTTCAGCCAGCCCTATCGCAGGCGCGAACTCAGCTTCGACCTCATCCGCCAGGTGCTGGACAAACTCCGTGCCGACCAGCCCAAACTCGCCCCGCTGCGCGTGTGGCAAGCCTACCGCCAGCTCGACGGCTACACCGGCGCGCAGCCAGCCAGCGAACTCACCGCGCTGGTCGCGCTGATCCGTAGGGTTTGTGGCCTGGATGCCAAACTCGCCACCTTCGACGACAGCGTGCGCCGCAACTTCCAGAACTGGATCATGAAGCACCACGCAGGCTTCGGTAACAAATTCAACGAAGAACAAATGGACTGGCTGCGCATGGTGCGCGACCACGTCGCCCACTCCTTCCACATCGAGCGCGACGACCTGGAGCTGTCGCCGTTCGACAGCCAGGGCGGGCTGGGCAGGATGCACCAGTTGTTCGGCGGGAAGCTGGACGCGCTGCTGGATGAATTGAATGAAGTGTTGGTGGCGTGATGAGCGTAAATGATGAAAAATTAGATCAAGGCCAGCTTAGCCATATTCAGAATAAGCTTTCTGCGGGCCTCCCCAAATCGTGGGTATTAACGACACTAGGAGAGCCATTCAAATGGGGTAGCGGTGGCACACCGCGAAGTGGGAATGCACAGTTCTACGGCGGTGATATTCCTTGGTTAGTCATTGGCGATCTGAGCGATGGTGTTGTTCACGATTCCGTAACGAAAATTACAGAACTGGGTTTGAAAAACAGTTCTGCCAAATTAGTTGAGGCAGGATCAATACTGTTGGCCATGTATGGTTCTATTGGAAAACTTGGCATAGCTGGCAAGCCTCTAGCTACAAATCAAGCAATAGCTTTCACCAAAACCAACGAGATCGCCCCTCTGTATTTGTTCTTCTTTTTGAAGTACGTAAGCAATCGTCTAGCAGGCCTTGGTAAAGGCGCAACACAACTAAATATAAGCCAAACCGTAATTAAAGCCTTCCCTTTTGTTCTCGCACCGACCAACGAACAACACCGCATCGTCGCCAAAATCGAGGAACTGTTTTCCGGGCTGGACAAGGGCATCGAAAACCTGAAGACCGCCCGCGCGCAGCTCAAGGTGTATCGCCAGGCGCTGCTGAAACACGCCTTCGAGGGCAAGCTCACCGCGCAGTGGCGCGCGGCGCATCAGGACAAACTCGAAACCGCCGACGCCTTGCTGAAGCGCATCCAGCAAGAACGCGCGCAACGCTACCAGCAACAACTCGCCGACTGGGAAGCCGCCGGTAAGCAAAGCAGCAAACCCAAAGCCCCGAAACCCCTGCCGCCGTTAACCAAAGAAGAACTGGCCGAGTTGCCTGAATTGCCGGAGGGGTGGGGGTGGGTGAGATTGGCCTCAATAGCGACAGTAATCTCTGGCTACGCATTTAAGAGTGGCGATTTTGTTTCCGCAGGTGTGCCTGTTGTTAAAATTGCGAATGTTGGCTACTCGGAATTTGTCGAGAAGGATCAGGAATATTTGAACAGTTCTTTCCTGCAAACGCAGAAAGATTTTCTTGTTTCGCCCAATGATTTTCTTTTGGCTCTTACTCGACCGATTACTAACAATAGAACGAAAGTTTGCCGTTACCCACAAGGCGCGCCCATAGCTCTTCTGAATCAACGTGTGTCGGCAATGAAAGATGTGCGGATTAATCCAGAGTTTCTTTATGCATATCTCGGAACTTCTGTATTCAAAGAGTCGGTTCGATCAAAATCTTCTGAAACTTTACAACCCAATCTCTCACCCAAAGATTTAGAAGCGTGTCCAATTCCAATTTGCTGTTTCTCAGAACAGGTGCAAATAGCTTGTGAAATTGAGGCACGACTTTCCGAAGTAGACCATCTCGACCAAACCCTCACCACCTCCCTGCAACAAGCCGAAGCCCTGCGCCAGTCCATCCTGAAGCGCGCCTTCTCCGGCCAACTGGTGCCGCAAGACCCACACGACGAACCGGCCTCCAAGCTGCTGGCGCGCATCCAGACGGAGCGGGCGGGCGTGGTCGCCAAGCCGCGCAAGAAGTCAACCGGTTACAAATTGTCACCGGTTGAAATCGCTTCGCCATCCCTGAGCAAGGAATCCTGATCATGCAATTGCAGCCCGCTATTTTTGAACAACATGCCATCCGCCGCGCGTATGACGAGGTAACCGAGACATGGCTGTTTTCGGTAATCGATATTGTTCAAGTGTTGACGCAATCGGCTGACTATCAAACCGCCAGAAAATACTGGAAGGTGCTGAAAGGTCGTCTGGACAAGGAAGGCAGCCAACTGGTAACAAACTGTTACCAGTTGAAAATGACTGCCGAGGATGGCAAGCAACGCCTCACCGATGTGGCCACCGCCGAAACCCTGCTGCGCCTGGTGCAGTCGGTGCCCAGCCCCAAGGCGGAGCCGATCAAGCTGTGGCTGGCGAAGGTGGGCTACGAGCGGATGCAGGAAATGGCCGATCCGGCGTTGTCGCTGGATCGCGCCCGCGCCACCTGGCAAAAGCACGGGCGTAGCGAGAAGTGGATACAGCAGCGCATGACCGGGCAGGAAACGCGCAACAAGCTGACCGATTATTGGGCGAATCACGACATCAAGGCGGGCGAGGAATACGCGATCCTGAGCAACATCATTCATCAGGAATGGGCCGAAGTGGACGTGAAGGCGCACAAGGCGATGAAGGGGCTGAAGTCGCACAACCTGCGCGACCACATGAGCGAGGCGGAACTGATCTTTACCGCGCTGGCCGAGCTGTCCACGCGCCAGATCGCCGAAAGCGTTGAGGCCACAGGCATGGATGAGAACAAGGCAGCGGCGAAAACCGGCGGCGGCATCGCCAAAAAGGCGCGGCTGGAGCTGGAAGGCAAGACGGGCAAGCGGGTGGTTTCGGGAGAAAACTATTTGCCGCCGGGAAAGAAGCAATTGAGTAAGGAAAAGTGAAATGAATAAAGACCTGACCAACTCCGATATTCATCGACAGAACATTCTCAATAACCCTTATGTGCTGGAGAAAATCGAGGCCCATTTTGCTTTCTCGGGTAAGCAATTTGAAGGACAGACGGTTTTTACCAAGGCTGATCTGGCAAGCATATTTGAGGTGGATGAACGCACCATTGAACGTTATGTTGCCCAGCATGGGGATGAACTCGGCAAAAATGGCTACCGTGTACTTAGGGGTAAATCTTTAAAAAACATGAGGTTATCTTATGTCTCCGACACTGCTGTCGGAGACAAGACGCCGAGCTTGGGGGTGTTTACTTTTCGAGCCTTGCTGAACATTGCCATGCTTTTGACGGAGAGCGAGCAGGCAAAGGAAATTCGCTCGCGCATTCTGGATATTGTGCTGGATGTGGTGGCTGAAAAGGCGGGAGGGCATACACGGTATATCAATCAACGTGACCAGGATTTTTTGCCGGCGGCTTATCAGGAGTTCAGTTATCGCGAGTCTTTCACCGCAGCATTAAATCGTCATGTGGATGCCGGGCGATTCAAATATGCGCATTTCACGAACAAGATTTATCAAATTATTTTTCGTGAGAATGCCGCTGAATATCGGCAGGTGCTAAAACTCGGAAAAAACGACAGCGTACGGGACAGCATGTATGCCGAGGTTCTTAATCTAATCGCGAGTTTTGAAAGTGGCATTGCCAGTCAAATTGAGCAGCGCGCGCAACAACTAGGCAGAAAACTGACGAGAAGTGAGACGGATGAGTTGTTTGTGCAGGCTGATAACAATCCGTTTCTGCAGCCATTGATTCACGATACACGTACCCGCATGGCAAGCCGAGACTTGGGGTTTAGGGATGCGCTGCACAATAAGTTACACACGTATATTCAGGCGATACCCAAGACGGATTTTGAGCGCTTTCTAGGAGAAACGAGTAAAGCGTTAGAAGAGCGCCTGAAAGATGAAGAGACGTTGGCGGTGTTTAAGCGTTTGAAGGATCGCTAGCATGCGCGATGAGATTCTTTACTTTGACGCAAGACACGCTATTGAAGTGCATGACTACATCATCGAGGTTTCAGGCGGCTTGCACGGTAATCGTGATATCGGGTTGTTGGAAAGTGTTTTGGATCATATCCAGAACGATATGTATTACCCCAGCTTTCATGAGAAGTTGACGCACCTGGTCTTTTCGGTCAATAAATTTCATGCTTTCAATGATGGAAACAAGCGCGCCAGTATTAGCTTGGGGGCTTATTTTCTAGAATTGAATGGCTACGACTATTGTGTGAGTACATTCATATTGCGCATGGAAAATATTGTGGTGTGGGTGGCCGAAGGGAAGATAGATAAAGACTTGCTCGGAGAAATGATTGCTTCGCTGATCGAGGAAGACGATTACAACGAGCCATTGAAGCTGAAAATTATTGAGGCGGTTAGCGAATGAGCATGGCCACATTACGCGCAAGGATGTTATGCGTCTTTGCCGCTTAACATCCGATCAGGCGTATAAATTACTTAAGCATCGCTGCAATGAAGCATTTATTGAAAAACAGGGTGTTAGAAAGGCAGCGATCTATGTTGGGCGGTAATTTATGCGCTTTAACCTCCTCAATACCTCAAGAGCTTGGGACGCATACCTCAACAGCTTGCCTCCCGTACCTCCAGAGCGAAGGACCATACCTCCACAGCTCGCTTTGCTAAAAACCGATATTGGGCCCTAACCACATGAACGCAACCGCATCCATCGTCTCCAAAGTCTGGAGCTTTTGCACCACCCTGCGCGACGACGGGGTGGGTTACGGCGACTATCTGGAGCAGCTCACCTATCTGATCTTCCTGAAGATGGCGGACGAGTACAGCCAGCCGCCCTACAACCGGAAAGTAGGCATCCCCGCCGAATACGACTGGCAAAGCCTGAAGGCGAAGCGCGGTGCGGAACTGGAGGTGCATTACGTGACGCTGTTGCTGGAGCTGGGCAAAAAATCGGGGATGCTGGGGCAGATTTTTACCAAGGCGCAGAACAAGATTCAGGACCCGGCCAAGCTGTATCGCCTGATCGATATGGTGAACGAAACCGAGTGGGTGACGATGGGCGCGGATGTGAAGGGCGACATCTACGAGGGCTTGCTCGAAAGAAACGCCGAGGACACCAAGTCGGGTGCGGGGCAATATTTCACGCCGCGCGCCTTGATTCGCGCGATGGTGGAATGTGTGCGGCCAGCGCCGGGCAAAACCATCGCCGACCCGGCTTGCGGCACGGGCGGGTTTTTTCTGGCAGCCTATGATTTTCTGGTGGCGGCGCAGCCGATGGACAAGGCGCAGAAAGCCTTTCTCAAGCACGAAACGTTTTACGGCAACGAGATCGTCGCGGGCACGCGCCGCCTGGCTCTGATGAATATGTTTTTGCACAACATCGGCGAGATCGACGGCGACAGCATGGTGTCGCCGAACGATGCGCTGGTGGCCGATAGCGGCAAACGCTACGACTATGTGCTGGCCAATCCGCCGTTCGGCAAGAAAAGCGCGATGAGTTTTACCAATGAGGAAGGCGAGCAGGAAAAAGACGACCTGACCTACAACCGCCAGGATTTCTGGGCGACCACGTCCAACAAGCAGCTCAATTTTGTGCAGCACATTCGCACCATGCTGAAGTCCACCGGGCGGGCGGCGGTGGTGGTGCCGGACAACGTGCTGTTTGAGGGCGGCGCAGGTGAGACCGTGCGCAGGAAACTGCTTGAAACCACCGAGCTGCACACGATTCTGCGCCTGCCTACGGGCATCTTCTACGCCAACGGCGTGAAGGCGAATGTGCTGTTCTTCGACAACCGTGAGGCAAGCAAGACGCCGTGGACGAAAGAGGTCTGGTACTACGATTACCGCACCAATATTCACCACACGCTGAAAAAGAAGCCGCTGCGCTTCGAGGATTTGCAGGCGTTCATCGCCCACTACAACCCGCTCAATCGTCATGCGCG